>JAHIUS010000009.1 GCA_018816885.1 Patescibacteria group bacterium
ACAGCGCGAGGAAGCGAAGCGATCCCCGCGCCTCGCTATCAATCAAGCCGTTTCCGCGTTAGCGGAAACACCATACAGCGCGAGGAAGCGAAGCGATCCCCGCGCCTCGCTATCAATCAAGCCGTTTCCGCGTTAGCGGAAACACCATACAGCGCGAGGAAGCGAAGCGATCCCCGCGCCTCGCTATCAATCAAGCCGTTTTGCGGCAGCAAAACACCATAATTCTGTGATCTGGAGTCTATGATCTACCACAACACCTTCAGCCCCACATTATCCCGATGCCATTCTCCCAATCCTTCAATTTTTCTCGCCATATCTCCCGGGAAAACAGGCCCACTCTTACAAACAGGAACTCCCAATCCATCCACACAGCAGTTACCACAAACACCCGATCCGCACTTCATATATCTTTCAATAGAAACCTCAATCTGAATTCCAGCCTTCTCGCAGATCCCCATTGCAGCCTTCATCATCACCTCGGGGCCACAGGTCATTACCATATCTACACCACCAACCAACTCCTCAAGAATCGCAGTATTATAGCCTTCCCTGCCAACCGACCCGTCATCAGTCGCAACATGCAAATTCATGCCGGAAGCCACTTCAATTCGATCCAAATACAGAAGCAAATCCTTATTTCTGGCCCCAACGATGAACTCAACCTCGCAACCGCGGGAAGCAGCCTCATGAGCAACAAAGTAAAGAGGCGCAGCCCCATATCCTCCCGCCAAAAGAGCAATCTTTTTGCCCTCCGGAATCGTATAACCCTTCCCGTAAGGCCCTCTGATTCCAACCTTATCTCCCTCTTTAAATTCATGCAGTTTTTTAGAAAAAGGACCCACCGCCGCAACAGTCAGCCAGAACTCATCCTTATCACAGTAAGCAACCGAAAAAGGCTTCTCATCAACCCGTGGAATCCAAAGATTAACAAACTGTCCCGGCATCGCTCCAAGCTCAAAACCCTTAAAAACAAATGTTTTAACCGTAGGATTTTCGTCACGCACTTCGTCGATTTTCAAGATTTTTGGTTGGTCGATCATAATGCTTTACCGATTATTTCAGATAGATTTTTAACCCCATTTTCAGAAACCCAATCTTCAATCTCTTCTGTTATTTTCTCAAAAACGGAAGCTCCCCGATAATAAACCCCCACCCCAATCCCAACCAAGCTCGCCCCCGCCATCATAAACTCAATGACATCCCGACCCGTCACCACTCCTCCCATCCCGATCACCGGAATCTTAACCGCACTCGCGATATCCATAACTTTTTTCACCGCCAGAGGCTTAATCCCGGGCCCACTCACTCCTCCAACCTTATTCGCCAACACAGGCTCAGCGGTATCAATATCGATCACAATCCCCGGACCAAAAGTATTACAAGCAACAAGACCATCAGCCCCGGCCTTTTCACACGCCACCGCAATCGCAGCAATGTCTTCAACATTCGGAGAAAGCTTCACGATAACAGGTATGTTTTTAGAAACATTCTTAACAATCTTCGTCACCTCGGCAGCATCGGCGGCAACGCAGGCAAAAGGCTTTCCAAACTCATGCTCAACATTCGGACAACTGATATTCACCTCAATAATATCCGGACCAATTTCCGCCATCTTTTCCGCAACAGATTTAAAATCCGCAATAGACCCGGCAACAATATTCCCAATAAGCGGAGCCCTATCCTCCCAATCAAGGTACTTCCCTAATTCCTCCCTCGCTTTCTCAATCCCCCCATCCGGAAGCCCAACCGCATTGATATAAAAACTTTCCGTCCCCATCATAGTCGGG
The DNA here is from genome assembly GCA_018816885.1 of Patescibacteria group bacterium. Lineage (GTDB taxonomy): Bacteria > Patescibacteriota > Gracilibacteria > UBA1369 > UBA12470 > JAHIUS01. The sequence goes on from JAHIUS010000009.1 coordinate 1,788, forward strand.
TTCTTATGCCCCTCATGCCGCTCAAGCCAAACAGACTTGGAAGTCACCCCTCCCGCTCCATTCCGCACCACATTCTTGAGCGAGTCACCCGTCACACCAAGAATCCCGGAGGCCAAAACCGTTGGGTTTGGGAAGGTAACTCCGAGAAAGTCGATTGAGAGGTTCATAATTGTTGTGTTAGCAGGGCAAATTTAAGCTAAAATAACAGATATGTCAAAATCTCTCCTCTAGGCAATCCCTACTTTTACCTTAAGCCCTTATATCATGATCATGCTCCTCAACTCTATGGATAACCATGGTAAGCTCTTCATCCTTCCTTGATGAAAGCCTCAAAAGCTCATGCAGCATATCCATAATATCTTGATGATCTTCTTTTGTAACCATAGTTTCTTCAATCCTGGCAAGCCTTCGATCATGATCAAGATATAGTTCAGTAAATCGATCTAATTTGCTACTGAATTTTTTATCCAAACCATCAACTTTTGTTTCCAAACTATCAGCCCTACCACCCAACCCACCAACTTCTTGCTTTAAATCATCAACCTTCTGGCTTAAACCTTTAACTTCTTTCAGAACTTTATCATCACTCATGATCAAAAAATTAACATGTATTGTGGACTTAGGAATCTATTCGTCAAAAATACTCGCGTCAAACATTCTACTCAAAAACAGCCGAATTTATATTGACGCATAATCCAAGTAACATCCAAATATAATTTTGAGCCTCCGCTACGCTACCGCTTCCCCCACAAATTTTTCCTCAACCGCACCTCCCTTCATAACAACCTCCCCATTTACAACGGTCAAAACCGGCCAACCTTTAAGCCTCCAGCCATCATAAGGGGACCAACCACACTTCGATTGATAACCTTTTTCACCAACATTCTCTTCTCGCTCCATATCCACCACAACAACATCAGCATCACACCCAATCTCAAGCCGCCCTTTCCGCGAAAGACCAAAAATCTCAGCCGGCCGCGAACAAAGCACCTCGACACATCGCTCCAGGCTAATCTCCCCATGATTAACCGAATCGAGCATCAAAGGCAATAAAGTCTCAAGCCCCGGCACCCCTGAAGGAGCCTCGCCGTAAGACAATCCCTTAGCAGCGAGAGTATGTGGCGCATGATCCGTCACAACATTGTCAATCAGTCCATCCCGCACCCCATCCCAAAGAGCATCCTTATCCCCCACTTTCCGCAGAGGCGGATTCATTTGCACAAGCGACCCCTTCTCCGCATAAGCATCGGTCGTCAAAAACAGGTGATGAGTCGTCACCTCCGCAGTCACCTTTTCATTCTTGAATTTCCTAAGCTCCGCTACCTCCTTGGCACTACTCATATGCGCAACATGCAACCTTGTCCCATATTTTTTTTGTAAATCCAAAGCTTTTTTGACCGCCAAATAAGCCGCATCATCATCACGAATAAGAGAGTGAACCTCGGGATCTTTAACCCCGGCAAACTGCTTCTTCCTAGCCTCAATCCTATCCTTATCCTCAGCATGAATAGTAAGCGGTTTCTCCTGCAAAAACTCGAAAATTTCATCCAAATCCCCGCTGGCCGCAATATCCGTAGAATCACTCATGAAAAGTTTCACCCCTATCGCGCGATCAGCTTTTTTCAGCTCAAGAATATTCTCCCCGGTAGCCGCAATAAAAAATCCGTAATTGCAAACCATCCTACCTTCCGCAAGCTCATACTTCGCCTCCAAATTCGCAACAGAATCGGTAAGAGGCTTGTTGTTCGGCATATCGAGAAAAGTCGTCACTCCTCCCCTGGCAGCAGCCTTCGAACCTGTTATGAAGTCTTCAGCTTCGGTAACCCCCGGCTCCCGCAAATGCACATGAGTATCAATCACGCCGGGCATCACAATCTGTCCCTCGCAATCGATAACCTCAGCACCATCCGCAACAATATCCTTGGAAATTTTGGCAATCTTGCCGTTTTCGATAAGCAAATCCGCCTCCTTCCTGCCCTCCGGAGTAATTAAAGTACCGTTTTTTAGTAAAAGATTGCTCATCCGACGCCATCACACCATATTTAAAGCAAACTGTCACGATTTTCCCCGGGGATTTTCGTGACTTTTTGAGGAATTATTGTGAAAACTATTACCGCTTAGGGATAGTACCCATTGCAACAAAAGAATCTCTTGTTTCTTGAGTTGCATCAATAACCAAATCACATTCAATAGAATCTCCCAAAGCATCCATATCAAGACCACTTCCCACTATCTCACCATCACGAATCGCAACATTACTACCATTATACTGCGCTTTAATTGTATCCCAATTATCCACAAAATACTGAACAGCTGCATCCTCTTTATCGCTATTGAGTTCAATAATCATACATCTTTAAAGTTAAGAAATTACATAAAAATGATACCACAAAAGCCCTTTTTTGCGCCAAAAAATCCAACTAGACAACCTCCACCTCTAATACCCTAATACACTAACAACTATTTATACACATCCTTTCTATGTCCAATCCAAACAACAGCAAGAACAACCAAGCATCCATCTTCTTCAATTCTAAAAACCACTCGATAATCACCTATCCGAAACCTATAAAAATCGCTCAAATCTCCTTTCAATCTTTTTGCTTTAGATAAAGGATTTTCCAAGCTCATATATTCTCTCATTTTAGAAACAATACGATTAGCAATAGGCACAGGCAACTTACTGAGATTTTTATCAGCCGATCGTAAATATTTAATCTTATAATCCATATTTTTCTTCCATTTCTTCTTGAGTATAAGTCTTCCCGCCATTTAAGTAATCTTTCCAACTTTCATCAAGAACTTCCTTGAAAGTCTTCTTTTTCGCAGGCTCCAGGACAATCTTATCCCCTTCAATAACGTAGATATAATAAGACGTGCCATGCTGATCCCTCCATTTTTTAGGAAGAGTAATTTGACCTCTTTCAGTACATTTTAAAATGTCCATGATTTCAGAAAGTAAGTAATTCATATTTTCTTACTTAAATTATAACAGGAATAACCTGAAAATACTACATCGACATTAAATTGAGATTAAAAAAAGAGGGGGTAACTTTAAAATAACAGGAGAAAACTACATTTATTTCATTCTCCGTAACCACACACAATCCTAAGAAGCGCCATCCGCACCGCCACTCCATTCGTAATCTGATCGAAATATTTTGCTCTCGAGTCCGCATCAACCTCCTCAGCCAACTCCCCAACTCGGGGCAAAGGATGAATCACAATCATTTTCTCCTTAGCACTTTTTAAAAGCTCACTATCAACTCGATAATCAAACTCCCCGCCATCGAACCTTTCTTTCTGCACCCGAGTAACCGCCAGAACATCCAAATCCGAGATCACCTCGGAAACATCTTTAACCCTCTCCCCTTCATATTTATCAGGCATCTCCAGCCCATCAGCAGCAATAAAAACAAATTTCACTCCAAATTTCGACAAAATCTCATATTGCGAATGCGGCACACGACCGTATTTCAAATCCCCCATCATCCCGATAGTCAAACCATCAAGCGAACCGAACTCTCGCCAAATCGTAAAAGCATCAAGCAAGCCTTGCGTCGGATGATCCGCGCTACCATCTCCGGCATTAAGAACCGGCACACTCGACCCCTTAGCAAGCTCCGCTACCGCCCCGGCCTCGAAGTGCCTCATTGCAATAACATCCGCGAATCTCGAAACCGTCTCTCCCGTATCTTTTAATGACTCACCTTTAGCAGCCGAAGAAGTAATAACCATCTCGGGGTTGCTGATAACCTGTCCCCCCAGCCGAATCATCGCCGCCTCGAAGCTGAACCGCGTCCTCGTTGAAGGTTCATAAAAGAGCGTCGCCAAAACCTTTCCTGCAAGAATATCTCCAAATTTCTCCTTCCGCGCATAAGGAAGCATCTTCTCGGCCTCCTCAAAAATCCGCTCCAAATCTTCGCGAGTAAGATCTTTCGAGCTTAATAAATGTGAGCCGTGTCCGAACATATATGTTTTTTATATCGCCAAAAATTTACCACAAGCCACGCTACTTCACCAACCGCAAAGAACATTCGCGAGTATCTATATCAAAACCTAATCTGAAAAAGCATTCGCCGTTATTCAAAATAGCCTGAAGTTCAATCAACTTCTTCACGACAAATTCAAGCCGCTCATCCCTGCCTTCCATCTCAAACCTGAATCCGATATTAGGAAGTTTCTGCAAAAACTCTTCAAACCGAATAGTAGAGTTAACCGTAACCGCCCTATAAAGAGCCAAAAGAAAAAATCTAAGCTCATTGTCCTGAACTTTCCCCCAATCATTACTAAGTGCAACATAATGTCTGCGGAATTTTTCAGAAGAAGGCCCGGGAAACTTTGCAATTCTTTCTCCTGTTCTTACACCACCTTTAAACTTCTTAAACTCAATTTCCAAAGGAAACTTTCTTAACCTGCGCCTCAAACCCTCAATCGCCTGGATTATCCTTTGATTTAAAACCTTGGGAAACTCGGAACATTCAATATTCAAAAGAGACTCATCCTCACAATAAGCTCTTTTTGCAATATCCCAAAATGTCAAATCGCTGCCATTCAAAGCCGCTTCCCAAAGCATTTGCAAAGCAATAACACTAACACCTGCCCTACTATTGCTCTCCAAATTTCCGATAATCCGTTTCTTAACCTGATCAAGATCTTCAAGCGCACAATCATCATCCGTAACCACCAAGCTAACATTTCTCCACAGCATCGGAGAAATACTCCCTTCGAGATTATCAAACCGTTGCCTAACCTTTGCGCGAATATTATTTACCTCCAAAGGGACCCCAACTTCAACACCACCACGCTCAACCTGATTCGCTTCAAACCTCTCCATATCGTCATTTTCCATTTTATAAAAATTTTACAGGAGAAGCACTATGCCAATAAAAACCCAAACTTGCAAGTCAATCCTCTTCCGAATAAAATACATCAGGAAAAAGAGCACACTAAACCCTGAATCCTGAATCCTCTCCACCTAATTCTCGAAGACAACACCGTCCTAACCGGCCAATCATTCGGCGCAGAAAAAAACACCGATGGAGAGGTTGTTTTCAATACCGGAATGATGGGATATCCCGAGAGCTTGACCGACCCCTCCTATACCGGCCAAATTCTAGTGCTTACCTACCCTCTGGTTGGGAATTATGGCGTCCCCAAAATGTCTTTGGATAAAGATAACCTTCACGATTTTTTTGAAAGCGGAAAAATCCGAGTTCGCGGACTTGTTGTCACGGAATACTCGGAAAACTATAACCATTGGAATGCGGAAAAATCCCTCGGAGATTGGCTAAAAGAAGAAGGAATTCCAGCAATAACAGGAATAGACACGAGAGCTTTAACCCAAAAAATAAGAGAGAAAGGAACAATGCTCGGCTGCATTTCTTTTCAAGAAAAAAAATACGAACCCGTTCACCCACCGGACTCAGACAACTTGGCAGCGGAAGTTTCAATCAAAAAACCGATCACATACAATCGAGGCCGCAAACATATCGCCCTAATCGATACCGGATGCAAAGAAAACATCATCCGTGAATTTTTAAAAAGAAACATAACAGTCACAAGGGTCCCCTGGAACCAAAATCCATTCGAGCTCAAACAAAAATTCGATGGAGTATTCTTCAGTAACGGCCCGGGCGACCCCGCAGTCCCTGTGGAAACACACGAAACAATGCGCGAATGCTTCAAGCGCGAAATCCCGACATTCGGAATCTGCCTGGGCAACCAAATAATGGGAATCGCCGCCGGCGCAAAAACTTACAAACTCAAATACGGCCACCGCGCCCAAAACCAACCCTGCACCGACTTAGAAACAAATCGCTGCTACATAACAAGCCAAAACCACGGCTTCGCCATAAACGAAAAAACCTTGCCAAAAGGCTGGCACACCTGGTTCAAGAACCAAAACGACAACACGGTCGAAGGCATCAAGCATAGCTCGAAACCGTTCTTCTCTGTACAATTCCACCCGGAAGCCACCCCGGGACCAAACGACACCACCTTCCTCTTTGAAAAATTCATAAACTTACTATAGCCGCGACAGGACAAAGTCATGTTCGCGACCCTCGCTACCAATCAAAATGTTTCGCGTCAGCGAAACACCAACCACTTGGGACTTGGTACTCTTTACTCCTCCCTAACCAAAAACAAAAATGAAAAAAACACTGTCCGCATTGGTAATAACGCTATTACTGATAAACCCTGTACTCGCCACCAGCATACCGACGGTAAACGACATCGTTTCCCCTATTGACGCAGGAAAATACACTATCACCGGAACCGCGGAACCGGGAGCAAAAATAACCATTACCGGAGGCCCATACGAGCTTTCCCCGATTTACGCAGATGACTCAACTGGTTATTGGGAAAAAACCGTTACGCTTTCACAGGAAACCGATAATAACTTCTCAATAACAGCGGTAGGCACAGATGAAGAAACCTCGGAAGCTGTCCACATCGTAATAGTAGAAGGTCAACATGAGGCAGAGTCATATGAAGAAATAACCGGCGAAGATCGAACAGCACCAAATGCACCATCAGTAGACACGCCGACATCACCGGTTGATGCCGACACAGCAATAATAAAAGGTGTCACTGAATCACACATCACAATCTCAATATCCGGAGCGGATATAGTTCAAACAACAAGCGATTCAGCAGGAAGCTTTTCCGTACAAGTCGACCTCTCCCAAAACACAAACAACATATTCTATGTATCCGCAATCGACGGATCAAACAACATGAGTTCAAGCACAAGAGTAGAAATCGACGAAATAAGTGCGGAAGAAGAAACAGAAGCCAACGACCAAGAAACGGAAGTCGACAACCTCGAAATAACCTTCCCGGACATTGACGAACACTGGGGACAAACTTATATCGAAGAACTGGCAACAGACGGAGTCGTAAACGGATATGACAACGGTACATTCGGCCCTGACAATTACATCACTCGAGCGGAGATAACCAAAATCGCATTAAACGCATTCGACTATGAAGTTAATTCAACAGATGAAGCATTCACGGACCTGGAAGAAGGCGCATGGTATGTGAATTATGTTAATGTAGCTGCAAAATTCGGAATCATTAACGGATATGACGACGGCACATTCGCCCCAAATCAATATGTAAACCGAGCCGAAGCATTAAAGGTACTCTTCGAGGCATCTGGAGTTGCGGAAATGGCTGGAGCACACATATTCCTCGGAAGCGAAGATAGCTGGGAAAACCCATTCCCGGACGTAACAGACGACGCTTGGTATTATGAATACCTTATGCAGGCCTATACGGCAGAAATTCTATCGGGATATGTTGACGGGACTTTCGGGCCCGCAAACAACATAACAAGAGCCGAAGTTTGCAAAATAGTCCTCAACTTAATAGAACTCAAACAAGCAATAGTCGCAACACCTACAATATAGCGAATAGCGACTAACGGAGAATCTCGGCAACGACTTGTCGCCTTTGTTTAATTGTATAGATCTACCATTTCACATATACTTCGCCACACGCCATAAGTCATCCGCCACATGCTAGTCTGTCTCGACATAGAAACAACCGGCCTAAGCCCCGACAAAGACAAAATAATCGAAATCGGAGCCGCTCTCGTAAACCTGAAAACTCGCAAAATCGAAGATAGATACAAAACCTTCATAAATCCCGGCATTCCCATCCCGCATACAATCACCCATCTCACAGGAATAACAGATGAAAACACCGCAAACGCCCCAAAAATCCATGAAATAAAAGAAGAACTTCTGAATTTCGTGAAAGACTATCCGATAATGGGTCACAACATCAATTTTGACCTCGATTTTCTGGCCGCCAGCAATATAAATGTCCCCTGCGCAAGACTCGATTCAATGGATATCGCCCACATCGCAATCCCAAAAAACGACTCATACAGCCTCGAAATAATAGCAGCAAAATTCAACATCCCTGAAACCGGCCAACACCGCGCCCTCAAAGATGCGGAAGTCAATATTGACCTGATGTTCCAACTTTTTGACCTGTATTTTTCAAAAAACGAATCCCTCATTCCGGAAATTCTGGAAATTCTGGAAAAATCCGAATCACCCTGGGCAAAACACCTGATTCAAGCCTCGAAGAATTTCCGACAAACAAAGTTCCCGGAAGATAAGAGGCAACTACCCGCTAAATCCTCAATCCTAAACCCTCAAACAAACACTTTGACGGAAACCTCAAGTTACTCACTCGAAGACTTAATCCCCGAAAATCCCAATCTTAAGACCATAATCGCAACATCTTACATCCCTGACGAATCTTCCGCCGAAATAATTTTGAACGCAGATCAATATATCAATGATGAGCTTTTTCAAAAACTACTCAAGAAACCTTCCCTTACCCGTGAAGAAACGACTTTTGCCTTAAAACTCCTACCTCTCCCCTCTGCGGCAGCAAAAACGAACATCACAATCCCAATGGAACTAAAAGAAACATGGTTCCAGTACAACTGCCGCTCTTATCCGAAAGAAATAGAGGAAAAACTGGGAAAATTACAAACAATCATCTTAAATCACGGCACACTCGCCAAATTGAGTTTACAAAAACCCGATTTTCTCAAAGAAACACACCTCATTATAGACCAAGTCGACGAGCTTTTTGAAAACACGCAACAAGCTTTAACCTCAATTTATACCGAAAAAAGGTTCATGCAGAGCTCCCTCCCCGAAGAAATCAAAGACAAACTGCTAATGCTCTTCGGATACTTGGGGATAATGGCCGAAAAATACGGAGATTCATTCGGACTGGAAATGACAGATTATCACTTCTCGGTTATCGATTGGCAAAAAATCGAAGATTTAATAGAAAAAATAGTAAACTTGGACATTCCCGACTCTGAAGAAAAACAGCTCCTTTTATGGCTTTCAAAAGCAATAAAAGACCGCAAAAATACAAAAGTAATAATTAGCCTAACCCTGGACAAACTGCCGGTTTTGAAAGTAATCCCTCTTAATATAGATGAAATCCTGGCCGCGAAAACATGGCCGCTCCCCGAAAAACTCTCGGCAATATCCTCCGCAATAACCTACAAAGGCGAAATTGAACCCGGATCATATTTGAAAAAAACATTAGCCCTCCCTCAAGACTTCAAAGTGAAAATTTTACAAGAAAAAACCCTTGAAACGGAAACCTATCCCCTCCCGCACCCGAAAGCCGCGAATTTCCCGGAAAAAGCCGACCAAAAACTAAGAGAATTACTGCCTGCCCTCGAAGGATTGACCTACATATTGGTAGGCTCCGAAAATGCCGCCAAGCAAATCCACCACAAAATAGCCCTCTCCCTGAAAAACGATCAAAACTTCCGCGTTCTGGCCCAAAAAGCCTCGGGCGGCATGGGTAAAATCAAAAAAATGTGCTCCGGTAACCCGGATCGAATGGCCGTAATCGGCACCTACGACTTCTGGAAATACACAAAACCCGACATCGCGAATCTGATAATCTACAAAATCCCGTTCCCTCCCCCATCAAAAACTCCACACAAAGATTGTGAAAATCCGTTCAAGGAACATGTGATCCCCTCAACCTCTTTGAAATTGAAGAAAATAGGGCTGACTGCACAGAAAGTCATCAGTTTTGATAACAGATTAAATATCTAAAAACACAAAAACCGCAAATCGACAACCAAATTTAAAAACTTTAGGTGTTGACTTTTTCCCGAGTCATCAATAAAATCTCAAAAGCTCGAAAACACCATTGTTTAGGCTTTAATTAGCCTTTTTCTATACCACTCCACCTCTACAACCCTATAATCCTATAATTTAATGGCCAAAGAAGAAAAAAAAGCTTCTGTTTCCGCAGAAGATACATCTCATAATGACCCTTTAATCGAAATCCAAAAGGAAGAAGAGCAAGTTAATCAGAAGCTTTCAAAAAAAGAGATGGAAAACAGCAAAAAACTTGAAGATCTATCAGAAGAAGAGACCAAAAAAACAGTACAAGCCGAAGAAGAGGCCAAGCAAAAAGGAAACGCACAAATAAAAGTCGCGAAAGAAGAAGCTCAGACGGCGCTAAAAGAAAAACTCGAAGCGGCGCAAAGAGAAGTTAAATCGGTAGAAGAAAAAGCGGATAGCTGCTTAAACGAAGCTGTCGATTTAATCGTAAACTCATTCGAAAAAGCAATCGCATAACAACTACAACTACTCACTACAACTATGTCAGTCGTCCCAATGCAAAAAATCCAGATAATAGGAATCAGAGAGCAACTTGATACCGCACTTAAGCTTTTGCAAAAGAAAAAAATCCTCGAAATACACCGATTAAGCGAAGAAATTATCGAAAAAATCTCACCCGCACAAAAACACGACCATGACCTCGAACTCAAGCTCGCGAATCTGGACTTCGCCATCAAACTCCTTTCAAACTATGAAAAAAAAGGGCTTTTCCCGGACCCAATCATCCTAAAAGCCAAAAACCTGGAGGCAATAGCGGAAACATTCAATTATGAAGAAGTGATTCAACTTTGCCAGGGACACGAAGAGAAGCTGGTGGAAGCACGCAACAGATTAACGGCAATCGAGCAAGAAGAAACTACCCTGGTACCCTGGAAAAACCTGGAAATCCATCTCGATACTCCCACAATCACAACTCACACTAAACTCATACTCGGCGTGGCGAGCAAAATGGAATATGAAGATTTTAAAGCGAAAATCGCCAAACTAAACGCAAAAATAGAGTTCGAAACAATATCGGAAGACCCGTCAAAATCTTATTTCTCACTGATCCACCTGCTATCAGACACAGACCAAGTCAATGAAGTTTTAACGGAATTCCGAATCCAAGAAACGGAACTGGAAACAGCAGAAGGGACTATCAAAAAACACCTGAAAGACATCTCAAAAGAAGCAGCTCAGCTAAAATATGAACTGGAAAAAATCGAAAAAGAACTAACAAGGCTATCCAAAAACCTAGACAGTCTAAAGATAGTTCATGATTACTATCTTTGGCAGCTTGTCAGAGCGGAAAGCCGAGACTTAACAGGAGAAACGCAATACACATTCGTACTAACCGGATGGGCCAAAAAAGAGCAGCTCAAAGATCTCAAAAACGAACTTAAAGAAAAAGTCCCGGGGGTTGCGATAGTGGAAGTACAGCCTGCTGAAGGCGAAGCCGCCCCCGTCGAACTCAGAAACACCGGGATGATGCATATGTTCGAGACAGTCACCAGAATTTACGGACTACCTCTGCCGACAGAAATCGACCCAACCCCCCTGCTCGCAGGATTCTTTATTATATACTTCGGACTTTGCTTGTCGGACTCAGGATACGGATTCTTACTGTTCGCAATATCATTTTGCGCTCTTAAATTCCTAAAAATCCCAAAAGCCAGCCAGGGATTACTTAAAGTACTGATGTGGGGAGGACTTGTAACATTCGTTGCGGGAATTTTGCTCGGAGGATACTTCGGATTAACCCCGGAACAAGCACCGGAATTCTTGACCAAAACAATTATAGGAGATGACGGACAAGAAGCTCTCGGATTCAAGGGTCAAATCATCAATCCGGTCGGATCGGGAGCAATCATCTTTCTCGGATTCGCATTCGTACTTGGAATCATACAAGTTTTATTCGGAATTGCGGTAGACGGTTTATGGAAAATTAAAGATAAAAAATATCTTGATGCCGCTCTGGATAGCGGACTTTGGATTCTTTTCCTTCTATCATTACTCTTCTTAGGAGCAACCGGTTCAGTAGAACAACTGGCAGCTTACGGAGACCTCTCTAAATACCTCGCACTCGGACTAACAGTCGCACTGATCCTGACACAAGGCCGCAAAAGCAAAAGCATAATCGGAAAATTCGGACTCGGAGTTCTATCACTATATAACGTGGTCGGATACTTCTCAGACGTTCTGTCTTACTCTCGTATCATGGCTCTCGGACTCGGAACCGGAATTATCGCCTTTGCAATGAATACCATCGCCGGCATAGTCACAGACCTGATCCCTTACGTCGGATTCATTTTCGGAATAATCGTAATCATCCTCGGACACACCTTAAATATAGCCCTCTCAACTCTCGGAGCATTCATCCACTCTGCTCGTCTCCAATATGTTGAATTTTTTGGAAAATTTATGGAAGGTGGAGGAAGGGACTTCAAACCGTTTGAACGTGAATGCAAATACACTCATGTGAAAGAATAATACGTTTACACCACACACTTGGCACTCATTACTCCTCACTAAATTAACAACTCCCAACTTAAATCTTACAACTAATTAATCATTAACCCAAAAAAACATGGATATGGGTCTAGCACTAGCCGTCTTCGGAGCAGCAATAGCTGCAGTATTCGGGGGAATCGGCTCAAGTATCGGAGTAGGTATTGCCGGTCAGGCAGGTTCAGCTGTAACAACCGAAAAACCTGAACTATTCGGTAAAATCCTGCTTATGCAGGCGCTTCCTGGTACACAAGGAATTTACGGATTCCTGGGTGCGCTTCTAATTCTTATGCAAATCGGACTACTGGGTGGAGAACCGGCCGATATCAGTATGACAACGGGACTACAATTTCTTGGAGCAAGCATCCCTGTCGGATTAGCTTGTCTTTTCTCTGGGATGTACCAAGGAAGAGTCTCTGCGGCAGGACTGAAAGTTATCGCAAAAAACCCGGCAAACGCAGGTAAAGCGGTAATCATGTCTGCGATGGTGGAAACATACGCAGTACTTGGTCTGCTTGTTTCAGTACTTCTGATCTTCGGAATCCAGGTATAGTTTTTGATTTTATCTCCGGAAAAGCGAGAATTTTTCCGGAGTTGCAACTTAAAAACTAACAACTTACAACTATGCTGCAAGATTTGATTGAAGAAATTCAAAAAATCGGCGACAAAAAACTCAAAGAGCTGGAAAAACTTCACGAAGAAGAGGCTGTGAAGCTAAAAGAAAAATATGCACAACAGCGCAAAGAAGCGGTTAGTAATATCGAAAAACGCGCAACTGAAGCTTCAAAACAGGTTGAAACAAGAACTGAAATGCTCGCGAACACAGAACGCCGAAAACAAATACTCTCAAAAAAGAGAGAACTAATCGAATCGACTTTCGCCTCAGCGCTGGAAACCCTGGCAAACTCCCCAAACTACGGGAAATACCTGAAAACTCTTTTAAGCAAAATTTCAGAAAGCGTCTCCGAGGGGGAAGTAGTTTACGCAAAAGGCAAAAAAGCTGAAACGCAGGAAGCTTTAACGGGAACAAATTATAAACTCACGGAAGAAGGCAACTTCAAAGGAGGCCTGATCATAAGAGTCGAAAAAATAGAATACGACCTAACATTCGACTGCCTGATAGGAAGACAGCTCCGCGACGAGCTCGAAACAAAAATCGCACATATTTTATTTTAAGAAGCAAATAATTAGCCATTAGCCACATGCCAAACATAGACGAATTCACATACGCGGCAACAAGAATCCAAGTTCTAAGGAATCAACTCCTGAATGAAACCGACTTGGAAAGAATGCTTGGTGCAAAAGATGCAAAAGAGGCTTACAGAATTCTCAACGAAACCGATTATTCAACCCACATCGGCGAAATCGAAAAAGTTGAAGATTTCCAAGAAGTAATCGATGCCGGACTATCCGATACGAGAGACCTCCTATGCAACATCACCCCTGAAAGATGGATCCTCAACATGGCTTGGTACGAATACGATGCGCACAATTGCAAAACTTACCTAAAAGCCAAGTTGACGGGTAAAACTCGTGAAGATGTGGAGCACCTCATAATTCCTTGGGGCAAAATCAAACCATCGGTTCTTGCGGAATATATTTTTGATAACGAAATCATCCAGCTTCGAATGAAAGATGACGAAAAACCTCGCCTGGAAAGAGCTGTTCGCCGCGCAAAAGAACTCTATGAAGAAACCGGAGAGCTAATGCTCGTCGACCTCCACATCGACAGAGCTTTCTTGAAAATCCGCCAGAAAATCTCTATCGAAATAAAATCGGAGTTTTTGATAAATTTCTTCGAAGCAAAAACCGACCTATTCAACTTGAGTGCGTTTTTCAGGATAAAAGCACTCGGACTGGGAGACGATATTCTAAAAAGAACTCTAACTGTCGGCGGATCAATAAGGAACGATAAATATCAAGACAACTTCAAGGAAGATTTTGACGCTCTCGTAGAAATTTTCAGATTCACGCCTTACGACAAGGCTGTCGAAAAAGGAATCGAAGAATACAAAAAATCAAAATCATGGAAAGCCCTGGACTTGGAACTAACGAACCACTTAATCGGGCTGATACAAGACTCGAGATTCCTGCCGTACGGAATCGAACCGATTCTAATGTACTGGTGGCAAAAAGAACTAAACGCAAAAATAATCAGAATGATAATGATCGGCAAATTAAACGGAATGGATCAAGATGAAATCCGCGGCAATCTGCCAAAGTTTTATAACCCATAAAAATCAACCCGTTTCGCCGGACCTGCGCACTCTGTGGCCGGGAGGCAAAACACCATCCACTGTTTACTGTTATCTACTCACTACTCACTAAATAAAAATGGACTTCAAAATAGCAATCCTCGGCCCAAAAGACACAATCCTCGGCTTCAAAGCCGTCGGACTGGAAGCACACTCCGCTTTAAATAAAGAACAAGTGGTGGAAAAACTGTACGAACTAAAAAAAACCAAGCAAGAAAACTCGGACAAACCAAAATACGCAATCATATTCGTAGTAGAGGACCTCGCAATGCAAATCCCTGAAGCGGACTTAAAAAAGCTTTCCTCTACAACAATGCCGGCAATAATCCCGATCCCCGGACCGAAAGGCACAACCGGATTCGGACTCCAAAGAATAAGTAAAATCGTCGAACAAGCAGTCGGATCAGACATACTGGGAGACAAATAACAGCCCAATGCCCTCTGCCCCCACTAACAACTACAAATAGACGTTTCGCACCAGCGAAACACCACCCACTGGGTACTTGGCACTCATTACTGGGTACTAAACTAACAACTATCAACTAATAACTTACAACTATGCAAAAAGGAACAATCGTAAAAGTCGCAGGATCTCTCGTAGTAGCCAAAGGACTCCCTGAAGCCAAAATGTACGAAGTTATGCGCGTCTCCGAAGAAGGTCTTATCGGAGAAGTAATCGAAATCAAAGGGGACAGAGTCTCTATTCAGGTTTACGAAGAAACTTCCGGCATCGGACCCGGCGAACCTGTTTTCCAAACGGGAACGACCATGTCGGTTGACCTCGGCCCGGGACTTCTCGAGTCAATTTACGACGGAATACAAAGACCTCTCGCTCTTATAGAAAAAGAAGTGGGATCTTTCATCAACCGTGGAATCGAAGTGCCGGCTCTCGATCGAAAGAAGAAATGGAACTTCGAACCAACCGTCAATAAGGATGATAATGTAATCGCCGGTGATGTTCTCGGCGAAGTTCAGGAAACCAACCTGATCCGCCACAAAATAATGGTACCACCAAACATCAAAGGCGGGAAAATCCTGGAAATAAAAAGCGGAGAACACACAATAGAAGAACCTATAGCGATACTGGAAAATGACAAAGGAGAAAAAGTAGAAATACCAATGATGCAGAAATGGTCAATCCGTAAACCACGACCTGTAAAAACCAAGAAAACTCCAAGTGTACCACTAATAAGCGGTACAAGAGTTCTGGATATGATGTTCCCTATCATGAAAGGTGGAGCGGGATGTATTCCCGGACCTTTCGGGGCGGGAAAAACCGTCACACAGCAAACACTCGCAAAATACTGTGACGCGGAAATCATCGTTTATATCGGTTGCGGAGAACGTGGTAACGAAATGACAGAAGTACTGCAAGAATTCCCTCACTTGGAAGATCCGAACACGGGAGAACCTCTTATGAAAAGAACAATTCTTATCGCAAACACATCAAACATGCCGGTAGCGGCTCGCGAAGCCTCTATCTACACAGGTATCACAATCGCGGAATATTACCGTGATATGGGATATAATGTAGCTCTCATGGCCGACTCAACCTCAAGATGGGCGGAAGCTCTTCGCGAGATGTCGGGGCGTCTTGAAGAGATGCCGGGAGAGGAAGGTTATCCGGCTTACTTGGGATCAAGAACTGCGGAATTTTACGAAAGAGCCGGTATCGTAAGTTGTCTCGGATCAGAATACAGAACAGGTTCACTTACAGCCATTGGAGCCGTATCACCTCCGGGAGGAGATCTTTCCGAACCTGTCACTCAGAACACTCTTCGTGTAACCAAGGTTTTCTGGGGATTGGACGCAAAACTTGCCTACAGGCGACACTTTCCGGCTATCAACTGGCTTTCAAGCTACACGCTTTATCTTGATAATATGGAAAGTTACGTCAAAAAAGAAGTTGCCGAGGACTATATGGATGTTAGAGGAAAAGCTATGGGTATCCTCCAAGAGGAATCTAAGCTTGAAGAAATCGTTCGTCTTGTAGGTATGGATGCGCTTTCGGCAAAAGAAAGATTAACTCTTGAAACAGCTAAATCTATCCGTGAAGACTTCCTTTTCCAAAACGCTTTTGACGATATGGATGCTTACACCTCACTGAAAAAACAATACTGGATGCTTAAAACAATTCTTACCATGTACGACGAGGCAATGCCTCTAACAAGCTCGGAAGAGTTCGAAATCGAAAAACTACTCGAACTGCCTGTCCTTCAAGAAGTCGCCAAATGTAAAGAGCTCGACCCCGACAAACTGGAAAAATACCAAGAACTAATCGACAAAGTCAAAAAAGCAATCGGACAGCTGGCCTAACAGTCCCGCCAAGGCGGGACAGTAGCCGCATGCCCTCTGCCCAATGCCCCCCACAACTATCAACTAATAACTTATAACTATGCAAAAGGAATACAAAACAATAACTTCGATCGCAGGTCCTCTCATCATGGTAGAAGATGTCGAAGGTATCAAATTCGAGGAATTATGTGAAATCACACTGCCTTCAGGAGAAACCAGACTCGGAAAAGTTCTGGAGGCTCATGAAGGGATGGCGCTTGTCCAGATGTTCGAAAACAATCAAGGCGTTGGAACAGAAGGATCAAAAGCACGATTCCTTGGCAAAACTCTTGAACTTCCGGTATCGGAAGATATGCTCGGGCGTGTTTTCGACGGCCGAGGAAACCCGATCGACGGAGGAGGCGCAATTATTCCGGAGAAAAAAGTCGACATCAACGGAGCACCTTTGAATCCATATTCAAGAGACTTCCCTAACGACTTTATTCAGACGGGAATTTCAACAATCGATTGCCTAAACACACTCGTTCGCGGACAAAAACTCCCCGTTTTCTCAGGAGCAGGTCTGCCGCATGCCCAAATCGCCGCCCAAATCGCAAGACAAGCAAAAGTAAGAAGTGATGAGGGAGGATCAACTGAATTCGCTGTGGTTTTCGCAGCGATGGGTGTCACATTTGAAGAAGCCGAATATTTTACAAACGAATTTAGAAAAACGGGCGCAATCGAGAGAGCGACTCTGTTTATCAACACAGCTGATAATCCGGTGGTAGAGCGTATTGCAACTCCGAGAATGGCACTTACCGCCGCCGAATACCTGGCCTATGAAAAGGGAATGCATGTACTTGTAATCCTTACAGACCTCACAAACTATTGTGAAGCGCTTCGTGAAGTTTCCGCAGCGCGTAAAGAAGTTCCGGGGCGACGTGGTTATCCGGGTTATCTTTACACCGATCTGGCGACTTTGTACGAACGAGCCGGTCGAATTAAAGGCAAAAAAGGTTCAATCACTCAAATCCCGATCTTGACTATGCCTGAAGACGATATCACTCACCCGATCCCTGACCTTACAGGTTATATTACAGAAGGACAGCTCGTACTTTCGCGTGATCACCACAGAAAAGGTATCTACCCTTGTATCAACGTTCTCCCTTCCCTATCGCGTCTTGCCCCTACAGCGAGAAAAATCACTCGTGAAGACCATGAAGGTGTGTTCGCGCAACTTTACGCCGCTTATGCGCGTGGAATCGAGGTTCGCGACCTTGCCGTTATCCTTGGTGAAGCAGCTTTGGGAGAAGCCGACAAGAAATTCTTGGAATTCGCAAATGGTTTTGAAGAAAAATTCATCACTCAAGGTGAATATGAAGACCGCAGCATCGAAGACACTCTGAATATCGGTTGGGACCTTATGAGAGTTTTGCCAAGAAACGAACTCAAGCGTGTAAAAGAAGAGCACATCGCCAAATACATGGACGGCAAAGCCGACCCCGAACCGGAAGACTCAGAAGAAGAATAGCACCCCGCCAAGGCGGGGCGCTACCGAGGGCCAACGGCCCGCATGCCCAATACCCCATGCACAACAAATCAAACCGTTTCCCGCAGGGAAACACCACCTACTGTTAACTGTTATCTACTCACTATTCACTACCTAAATGGCAAAACTAGATGTCAAGCCAACCAGAATGGAACTGCTCAAGCTGAAAATTCAGCTCAAAGCAGCCAAACGCGGACACAAACTTCTCAAAGATAAGCAGGACGGACTCATGCAAAAGTTCATGGAAATCATAAAAGAAGCTAAGCAAATCAGACGCGAAGTTGAAAAAAAACTCGAATCGGCTTTCAAAAACTTCGCTGGAGCCTCCGCAAGTACGGCAACACCGAAAATGCTCGAAAGCGCACTGACTTTCACTTCCGCAAAAAGCACACTCGCAGCCACTACAAAAAATGTGATGAGCGTCCACATCCCTTATTTCGAACATGAGCTCAAGGGTTCGGTCCACTCATACGGATTCAACCAAACATCGGGACAACTCGATACTTCCTTATCATTATTTCAAGAAGTCACTCCTAAACTGATCAAACTCGCAGAAATCGAGAAACAGGCACAGCTCCTCGCAGAAGAGACAGAAAAGACCAGGCGCCGCGTAAACGCTCTGGAACACATGAGAATCCCTGCCCTGGAGGAAACCGTCAAATTCATCACAATGAAGCTCGAAGAGGCCGAAAGAGGCGCTATCGTCGCTGTGATGGCCTTGAAGTCAAAGATGGAAGCCTAAGAAAACCCTTTTTGCTCCTTATAACGCCTGATAAGCTTAAGATTATTTCGCAAAGGCGATATATCAAGATATTCAGTATTATGATTATCAGGCACGATCGCCTCCACAGGCTTATCTTCTCGATGCTGAGCACCTATAACTCTTTCCGGCTTTTGATCACGATATATCCAATTTCTATCAGGATTTAAAGCCAACACTCGAGACCTATAATCTTTTGGCTTTAAAGCAAAAGGCCCA
Source organism: Patescibacteria group bacterium (assembly GCA_018816885.1). Taxonomy (GTDB): domain Bacteria; phylum Patescibacteriota; class Gracilibacteria; order UBA1369; family UBA12470; genus JAHIUS01. The sequence continues at coordinate 21,024 of JAHIUS010000009.1, forward strand.
AACTCCAAAACAGCCTTTCTCGTACCATAAGTAGTCAAATTACCATCTTGAGAAACATCTTCGATCCTATAAACCCAAACATCTCCATTGTCATATTTGGACATATAAAACCTGAAATCCATTCCGCAATAATTATGGAGATACTCCTCAACAACACAACCTGACCTTCGCCTGATAGACAGGGGCTCACTCGAAAAGTCCGGGACAAAATCGTCAGGGATAGTTTCATCATCGTACAATCTATCAACCTCTTCTCTGCTATTTAATCCCCATTCCGAATCAAAAGCCACGAGCTCCTCCAATCCCTCGGGAGGCTGAGCAAAATAAACCCCTTCTCTGTCGTAAGAGTCTATTTCGGGATCATCATCATTGATATTCAAAGCTTGATCTCTGGCAATCTCACCTGATTCAAGTTCAAAAAGCGCATCATCCATCTCCATAAAAGGAAGCATCTCGGTAGTATAAGAATACAACCCTTTAATAAAAGTCCTCGTAGAAAACTGCCGATTAAGAACCCATTTCTTGCCTGAACGGGACTTATAAGCAATTCGAGGATAAAGCACTCCATCTTTCACAACATAAATCAAACATTGAAGATATCCATCAATACTTCTGACTCCGGTTAAATAGAAAGTCATTCCCGCTTTTTCGACACAAGTTTTTATCTCCGAGACAGGACATTGCTGCAAAACAGACTGCGTTCCGGCAGGCACATAAAGCTCTTTCTCCCCATCAGGCAAAGAAAGTTCCATATTTTCACCATTGCGCTCGGGAATACTCAAAGAACTCAATAAATTATAAAGCTCCTTGATATAGTAAAAACCTGTCTTCTTAAGCAATCTCCGAGCAACATCCTCCCTTCCCGCACCCTTCAATTCTGTTATTTTTCGGAAAAAATCGGCCATCTTCTCCGTAATCAAACCCTCAATCTCGATGTCCAAAGGAGCATTGTCAATGCTGGTTGCAGTAGAAAGCTTGTCGCTAATCAAACGGAGAATATTTGATGCTGTTCCCGATTCCTCCGATGTCAAATCGGAAGCCTGATCCAAAGGAGGAATAGAACTGACTATTTTTAATTTATCGTCATTCATCTCAATCAAAGTATCCCCAACCTTAAACTTCCTGGGCGTATTGAAATAAACCACGAATTTCAAAACATCATCCTCCTTTTTCAAAAGCCGTACATCAGCACGCGATAACTGCCACTGATGATAAGGCATAGAATAACGAACTTCTTTCGCCCAATCACTGCGTATCACATCATGTACCGCCTCGGAAGAAAGCCGTACAAACATATTGGAAACCCAATTCTGCCTATCTTCATAGGTCATTGCTTGCTTCCAATCAGAAAATTCAACGCGGGAATCCGCAAAATCAATATCCGCAACATCCTCAAGCGGAATTTCCAACTCAAGCTTAGATTTGCCCTTATAAAACTCCTTAAAATCCTCCTCCGAAAGCGCCTTTATCCCCTTTTTTATAACCGGAACAAGCTTTCCCCACCTATCATCCTCTTCAGGCAAAGAAAGCTCCTCAACCCCCTTAGATTTACGAGGATCAAAATAAGCTTTCGGTCCATCCCCTCGAAAAACTTCCATAAGTTGACCACGAATATCTTTTATTTTTAAAACATCATCCACGTCATTAGAACGCAGCTCATCATAAGTTTCACGATCCACAGAGATATCAGAGCCCCTATGATGCTTCTGCGACTCATCCAAAACAAAAGAGTTTAAGGCAGCCATAATTATGCAATTTAAATCTGTTAATTATAACAGAAAACTGCCTAACTATCAAATCTAAGAAGACGCCTTCTCCACAATAAATTGAGCCGCTTCCTCAAGCGTTTGGAAATCTACTCTTCTCTTATACTGAGCCATATCGCTCCTATCAGTACCCCACTGACATTTTTGCTGATCCAAATAACAATCCGCCATCTCTCCGGATTCTGTAATGTCCGAATACCAATGAACAATTGTAAATCCGGTATCTTCTTGTACAAAATCCACATCAAATATCCAATCACTTGAAGGATCTTGAGCACCTTCCGGCCAAACCTGCAGCACAGTCGAATCTGAGACAAATTCTACAAAACCATGTTTCTCCAAACTTCCCTGATCAACGCGACTCACGACAAACCCCTCCCCCCGAACCAAATTCATAAGTTCATCAATAGGTTCAGCCTCCAAAACTTCTGAAGCGGCCTCGGAAGTATCCGAAGAAACATCGGAAACACAACCGGGAACAAGCGAAGCAACAGTTGCAGCCGCACCCAATTGCAAAAACCTCCTTCTTTCCATGTTTTCCATAAATAAATTTTGTTAAATTACACCAGAACCATAGAACAAATCAGCGAATCAATCAACCCCAGAAACTACACACCAAAAAAAATCCACTGCATACTTGGACCATGAAAAAACTCCTCATTCTACTGGGTACTGGGTACTTGACACTCATTACTGCGACAGCACACGCCTGGCACATCGATTCCTACCAAACCGACATAGAAATCCGGCAAAACGGCGAAATAACTGTAACAGAAGAGATCCAAGCCAACTTCGAAAGCGACCCTCACCACGGGATTTTACGAATAATCCCAACCAAAGACCTGAGACTCAAAAACCTCTCGGTAACAGGCCCATACCAAAAGACAAGATCTGCATCGGAAATTTCAATAATAACAGGTAGTGAAGATATTATTCTGGACTCTACTCAAACCTACATTTTCACATACACGATCAGTAACGCCATCAACTACTTCGAGAAACACGATGAACTTTACTGGAATGTAATCGGCACACAATGGGACACGGAAATCCTATCCGCATCATCCAGTATAACCTTTCCTGAAACCGATATCCCCGAAACAGACCTCCAAACCCTCTGCTACACAGGCGCAGACGGCAGCACGGAACAAAACTGCGCAATTAAAGCAACAGATTCTGCAATCACCTTTCAAACAACAGAAAAACTCAACTGGTACGAAGGAATGACAATCGTCGTAGGCTTCCCAAAAGGCCTCATAAAACAACCAAACGAAACCCTCTGGATCATCTTGGACAACCTCCCCTTCTCATTAATTTTAATCGTATTTTTGATTTTATTCACCAGGTGGAAAACTTATGGGAAGGACAAAAAATCACGCACAATTGTCCCCGAATACAGCCCGCCGGAAGGTTTAACCCCGATAGAAGCCTCCATACTGATCGATGAAAGAGCCGACTCAAAAGATATTTCCGCAATCATAATCGATCTCGCAATCCGAGGATTCTTAAAAATCATCGAGACCGAAGAAAAAACCCTCGCGATATTTAAAAACAAAGATTACAAACTCCAAAAACTGCAAAATCCGGAAAAACCCCTGCATAAATTCGAGAAAAATCTCCTCGAAAAACTTTTCGGACTAGAATCGGAAGTCAAAATCTCAGACCTCAAAAACAAGTTCGCAAAACACCTCCCCGAGCTCAAAAAACAGATGCACGAATCGGCAACGGAAAAGCAACTTTTCACCACAAGACCCGACAAAACCAAAACCAAATACATCGCAGTCGGAATCGCAGCAACAACACTTGGTTTCATCGGCGTGGGAACCTTGATCTACTTCCCTTGGGGCATCCCTCTCGGACTTTCAGTCATAATTTCGGGCATACTGACAATAATTTTTGGGTTTTATATGCCAAAAAAAACAGATTCGGGCCAAGAACTTTATGAAAAAATCCTCGGACTAAAACTTTACATAAAAACCGCCGAAAAAGACCGCATCCAATTCCATGAAAAAAGACAGCACTTCGAGCAGCTCCTCCCATACGCAATGATCTTCAACCAGACCAAACATTGGGCAAGCCAATTCCAAGATATCTATGTAGAACCCCCGAACTGGTACACCGCCTCATCCTGGGGCGCGGCAGAAGCATTCTCGCTGACAGACTTCACCCACAATCTGGAAAACTGCACCTCCGCAATGAATACGACACTATCCTCATCAAAAAGCAGAAGCTCCGGATTTAGCGGAAGCTCCGGGTTCTCGGGTGGATTTTCAGGTGGAGGCATGGGCGGAGGTGGAGGTAGCGCTTGGTAAGGCGAAGCGGAGCGGAGCCTCTCGCAAGGAAGCGCCAGCGCTCCTTGCGCAAACTACCAATCAAGCCGTTTTGCCGAAGGCAAAACACCTACCACTTGAGACTTGGCACTTGGTACTCACTCCCCCCGGATTCTCCTCACAAACTCAACAACCTCCAAAGGGGTACTCGCACTAAAAGTTAAAGGCTCCTCACCTTCTCCTCGGAAAATCCTACCGCTAAAACCGGTAACCGAATCTATCTCCTCACCAATCTCATGCCTAAGCCTCAAAAACTCAGGAATGCCCTCTTCACAGAAATCCTCTCGATGATAACAACCCCCGGCAACAGGATCTCCATAAAAACGAATCAACACCATCCCTCCGGGTTTAAATTCAGGCAAAGCTGCAAGGACAGACATCTCTCCTGAAACCTCCTCGTCCGCCATAATACTGTCATCTTTGCAATCAAAAACCACCATTCGCGTTAAGCCCAAACTTTCCTGAACAATCTCAATAAACATCTCAAGATCGTCCCAAAAATCCATCGAACTGGGCAAAAAAGTCATTTGAGAATACCTATAGCAACTCAAAGTCACATTTTTCACAACAGGACCACCCCCTATCTTCGGATCACATCTCATCACGAAATGCGCGGAAGCATCATCAAAACCCAACTCTTTTTCCCATAAAACATCATCAATCAAATCTACCGCCTTCAAGAAAACTCGACAGGAGTATTCCAATCTGGAAGCAAGCTGCAATTTCTTAAGCCACCCCTCCAAATCATCATCTGGTTTTATCAGAAACACAGCATCCCCGCACTTAACCTCAACACCACTATCAAAAAGCTGCAGATTAAGGCTTCCCCAACTGAACTCATCTTGAGAATCTCCAGAGAGCTCAATCTCTTCCCCGAATAAGTCTTCACTGCTTTCTTCAACACCCATTTTGATCGATTTTTAAAGTACCGCACTCTACCATAAAAGAACAGGTTGACGCAAGACAAGAATACACTGTAGTATACCGCTCCTATATTAAATAAAAGTCATTACCAATGCCAAAAATAGAAGCACTTGATGAATATAATAACGGAATCACCATGTCGGACATAACGGACGATAAAGAGTTCAGCCGATTGCCACTCGACGAACAGATAAAACTATGCGCAGCAATTCTTGCCGACGACCATGCCGACGACCATGCCGACGACCATGCCGACGACCATGCCGACGAACCGCCGGCTCTCGCTTCACACGAAATCGCATACCACTTAGGCATAACCCGACAAGAAGTGTATGTAAGACTGCTGTTTAAAGAGATTCCTGAATGCATACGCAATAATGTAAATACTGAATCCATAACGAATTATATAAGAAAAAAACTGGAGGGGAAAACCGCGCACAATCAACTGCTGCCGGAGATACAATCATCAAAAATCCACAACATAATGCATCCCATAGACCTTGCAAACCTTTGCTATCGATTATTTGAGGAATTTACAGATGAAAACCCCGGAATAATAAGAGAAGATGCATACAGGAAAGTTGCAAGACGGTTGGGCATGCGCAAAGACACGGTCCAAAAAAGAATTTTATTCATAGAACGCGTCGACCCGGCAATACAAAGCAAAGTCGCAAGAGGAGAAATGACCCTTGAAAAAGCGGTTGTAGCATCAAGACCATCAAAAAACACACACAAAAACCCCATTGAAATCGACAAAGCGATAGAAAACAAAGCGGCAAGAGAAAAAAGACACATGGAAAAATTTATCCTGGAGCCGGGCAAATACCGGATTAAGAAAAACCATCAAGGAGATTTTGACAAGGATCTTAGAAGATCAATCTTCGAACCCCTGGAACCAACCGATCCGAGATTCCAAGGAATTGCATTAAACCAACTGGAATCATCCACTTCCCACATAGTTAAAACAGGCAGACATATACTTTTAATAGAATGGGGCATCCTGGAAAAAATCGATGAATAAACCGACCATAGAAATCCCGGAAGACTGGAACGACTGGCACGACCTTGAAAAAGCCGAATTTTTGACAAAAACACTAATCGAATCAAGGGAGCACAACCGAAAATGCGGAATAGAATGGCTGGCCAAGCAACTGGATATGTGTAAAAAAACTCTGCAAACCTACTTAAAAGCACTGAAATTACCACCTGTAGCACAAGATGCTTTAGCCGCTAATCAAGTAACACGACACGGACTAAGCATCCTATTCAGCCGCAGAGAAATTCCCGACAATTTATGGGAAAATATTCCCCCTGAATTAAGAACAGAAGTGGCATTTTTCAGACAAAGAATCTTCAGTTTACCAATAGGAAGCAGTCATTTCCCCGAGCACGACTTAAGAAAAAACACCAAATCCCCGGAACCAAAATCGGAGCCTCCCAAACAAGAAGAAATCATCTTAACAAGAACCCCTGAAGAAATATTCGTCGACCCAAAGAGCCCTAAAGAAGAAAGAATCGCGGCCTTCAAATCACTCACACCACTGGAAAGAATAAAGCTCTGCGCAAAAATATGCGAAGAAATCCACGAAACAAGGGGCGGCAACTTGGAACTGGCCAAAAACGAAGCAAGTAAAATACTCGGAATCAGACCAATGACAATTCAGTATTACAAAAACCTAAAACCTCACATCGAAAGAAACCCCACCCTTTTGGATGGGTTAGATGCTTCATCGACACATACAAAAGTCATAAAAACAGTGAATAAAAGATTAAGAAAACAAGAAAAAGCTCAGGCGAGAAAAAAATTAATACACCAAAACCGCATGACGGCACTATTTGAAAGTGACGATGAACTCCCTGAGAGCGCATTAAGAGCATTGGCCGCAATTAAAAACATGGAATAACAGAGTATTCAATCTGAATGATTCTGCAGCGCTAAAGCCGTTTTCGCATAGCAAAAACACAATGTACTTGGTACTCATTACTCATTACTAATTACTAATTACCCCACTCCTCCTCCAACCTCTCAATCTCATCCCGAATCTCCGCCGCCTTCTCAAACTCCATATTCTGCGCCGCCATATCCATTTCGGCGTTAAGCCCGGAAAGCAACCTCTCCCTTTCCTCTCGAGGAATTTTCTTGCCGTCATAATGTTTGACCTGCTTCTTCGCTTCATTCTTACGATGCATCTCAATATCGTGAATCTTCTTGATAATCGTCTGAGGAGTAATCCCATGCTTTTCATTATAAGCCTTCTGCTTTTTGCGACGACGCTCGGTTTCCCCAATAGCCGCATCCATCGCGGGAGTAATAACGTCGCCATACATCACAACAAAACCATTAATATTTCTCGCGCACCGTCCTATAGTTTGAATCAAGGCGCTTTCCGACCTCAAGAATCCTCTTTTATCAGCATCAAGAATCCCAATAAAAGACACCTCCGGCAGATCCAATCCTTCCCGAAGCAAATTTATCCCAACCAAAATGTCAAACTCTCCAAGCCGCAAATCACGAAGAATCTCAATCCTTTCAAGAGTATCAATATCGGAGTGAAGGTACCGAACCCTCAGCCCCTGTTCGGTCAAAAATTTAGTAAGAGCCTCCGACATCTTCTTGGTAAGAGTTGTAAGTAAAGCCCTCTCTCCCCGAGCAAGCACCTTATCCAGCTCATTGCGAACATCTTTCATTTGATTAGCGGTCGGACGAACCTCCACAACAGGGTCAAGCAGCCCCGTCGGACGAATAATCTGCTCCGCAATGTCAGCCTTCTTGCAATGCGCAAACTCGTACTTCCCCGGAGTAGCGGAAACGAAAACAGCCTGCCCGATATGATCCTCGAACTCCTCGAACTTAAGAGGCCGATTATCCAGAGCCGAAGGCATTCTGAACCCGTATTCAATAAGAGTCTGCTTCCTTGAAAGATTGCCGTTATGCATCGCCCCAACTTGCGGAATCGTCATGTGCGACTCATCAACAATCATCAAGAAATCATCCGGAAAATAATCAATAAGTGTCGCCGGCTGCTCCCCCGGTTCCCTACCGCTAAGATAGCGAATATAATTCTCAATCCCGGTCACATACCCCGTCTCTTGCAGAATTTCCAGGTCGTATTCGGTACGCGTTTTGATCCTTTCCGCCTCAAGATTTTTGCCAATATCCTTTAATTGCTTATATCTTTCCTCCAAATCAGCCCTGATCAAAGGAACCGCTCTCTTAATCTTAGCCTCGGTTGTAACATCATGTTTTGCAGGAAAAATCGTCACGGCAGTCAGATCCGCCACAATTTCACCGGTAAACGAATCCACTTCTGTAATTCTTTCAATTTCATCCCCAAAAAACTCAATCCGATACTGAGTATCCATTCCGGGAGGAAAAACCTCAAGAGTATCCCCAAGCACATGAAACATCCCCTGCTTAAATTCGAGCTTCGAACGAACATACTGCAAATCCGTAAGATGCCGAAGCAACTTATCACGCTTCCGCTCCTCCCCAACCGCAAGCTCAACCCGAAGATTCTTATACTCCTCAGGCGATCCCAAACCGTAAATACAAGATACCGAAGCAACAACAATAGAGTCTCTCCTCGACAAAAGATTCGAAGTCGCCGCATGCCTATATTTATTGATTTCATCATTAATCTGAGCATCTTTCTCAATAAAAGTATCCGTATGCGGCATATAAGCCTCCGGTTGATAATAGTCATAATAAGAAACGAAATAACTAACCGCATTATCCGGAAAAAAGTCCTTAAACTCCGAGCAAAGCTGCGCCGCAAGAGTTTTATTATGAGCAATCACAAGAGTCGGCCGCTGAAGATTCTGAATCAGTTGGGCCATCACAAAAGTCTTACCCGTACCCGTCGCCCCGAGAAGAGTCTGGTATTTCTTCTCCGCCTTGATACCTTTCACAAGTTGAGCAATCGCGCCGGGTTGGTCTCCCGTCGGCTTGAAATCGGATACTAATTTGAACTTTTGGTCGTCAGGCATAGCTCACGAATTCTATCACAGTCACGGACCATTCGCCATCTGAAGATTCTTCAAATATTTACGATCAATCACGCTTGGACGCATCTCCTTGCGAAACCGCCAATCCTTCGGATCGTCATGCTCGTTCTCGATTAGACCGGCATGGGCAAGCTGGTGATGTTCGTGGCAAAGCGGGGTAACTCCTTCATGAGTCCCGTATTTGGCAAATCTCTTGGTATGATGAAACTCGGTCACAGGGTTCTTACAGCGCTTGATAGCACATTTACCTTTGTATTTCTTGTGAAGTTCGCGTTTCTGCTTGGCCGGGATGCGCGAGCCGCCTTGTGCGCTACCTTGTGGTGCCAATTTAAGAAGTTCTTTAAGGACTAACCCTAACGGAATCGGCTTCTTGCATTCTTTTTCCAGTTTTTGTTGAAATTTTTTGAGCTGGAAGTGGGTTTGAGGATCGAGTTTGAAAGTAATATGTTGAAGTTTTGCCCCGGGGCAAATGACATCATTTTTTACCTGCGAGTCAAGGCTACGAGCAAAAATCTCTAAAGTTTTTTTAGGCAATATTTCAACCATCTTTACTGCTTCTTTCTCTTCAACAGGGATAGCTGCAACTGCTTTGACTTTAGCCCAACCCTGTTTTGCAATTTGCTCTTTCAATAAAGGCTTCCCTTCTAATTTTTTATCCAAATGTAATACTTGATAAACAATATTTTCACTCAACCCACCAACGACCTTCGCAAAATGCTCAATAGAATAAAAATTATGCTTCTCCCATAACCTCCGCTTCTCAACCTCAGGCAAAAGAGCAACAAACTTTCGCCGCCATTTGATAGCCTCACCGCCGTATTTTTTACAGAGAACAAAAAGCTCCCCATCAGACATATTCTGCATAGTTTCGAGTGATCATTTCTGACCTAAAACTACCACTTTAACAGGTTAAATCAAGCATTCCGTATTGCACGAATTTCATTCTCCAGCATAGAGGTTAAATCTACATTAAATCCCCTCCCACTCTTTAACAGTTTTCGCGCAACCGGAAGCAACATCATATCGAACCAAGTATATTTTTCCATTACTCATCGAAAGATACAAAACATCTCCATTCCGATAATTCATAAATTCATATTGCTCACCATTTAAAAGCATTTGGCAGCAATCATTGACATCTATATCCCATCTGCCAACATATCCCTCGGGAACATCATATTCCTCGCTCAACTCCAAAAAAATATCCCTAAAATTCTCCCATTGATCCTCCGTAAAACACGAGCAAACTCCCCTGTCATTTGCCTTATCCATGCTCGACTGCGTGCGATAAACACACCCTTGAAGCATGGCAACCGCAAGCAACAATACCCCCGCTTTCAAACCTGAATTTGAGTTTTCATTTAATTTCATAGGAGATCAACTTATATCAAAGTGAATGTTTCCGCAATGGTTTATGTTATGATTTCATTGCTTTATTCCTAAATATCCAAAATGAAAAAAATCATCACCATCCTACTGTTGCTCTGGCCAACACTCAGCTTGGCATCATCCCTAACCGACATCGAAGACTCCCCATACGAACTTGCCGTAAAATTCTTCGAATACAGAGGGGTAATCGAAGGGTATGACGACAACACATACAAACCCGACAACACTATTAATCGAGCCGAATTCCTAAAAGTCCTAGTCGAATCACGATTCCCGGGAGCAGCCGGCGAAGAAAATAACTGTTTTTCCGATGTCGGCAATGAATGGTTCGCAAAATACATCTGTTACGCGGAAGAAAGCGGAATCATCAGCGGTTACCCCGACGGAAGCTTTAAACCGGAACAAAAAATCAACCTGGCCGAAGCCCTAAAAATCGTCCTGGAGACTTACGATGTCCAAATAGACTCTGAAGCGGGAGAAAACTGGTACGATCCATATTACCTGCTCTCTTTGGAAAAAAATTGGCTTGAAGATATAGATGAATCTATTACGCACGATGTAACACGAGGAGAAATGGCGAAACTGGCCTTCACAACAACTATGGTCAAAGAAAACGACAATAAGCTCCTCGTGGCAGAAGCCTTGGCATCCTGCACAGAATACGAGGACACTTTTATTCACCTCCTCACCGGCGAAGATATGACCCGAGAAATCACAAGCATCGAAGACAACCTCTGCCATTATTACGAAGAAATGCCAAACGGCGGAGAAATGAATTGTCAGTACACAGAAGAGGCCAGGGAATCAGTCGCCCAATATTACATAGATCTGGCCGAAGCAGACACCCAGTCCTTTTCAATAAGCATCACTCTCGAAGGAGCATCTTCAACCTACACAATTGATGGCATAGAAGTAGAAAACCCCCTCCAAGAAGCTACAGATAATGGAATGTGCGTTGTGAGTGGGTATTAAAACCGCATTCAACAAAAGGTTTGGATAATTATTGAGCAACCATAAGCCGCGCCACAGCGGGGCCTATACAAATAAGCAGTTTTGCGAAGCAAAACACAACAAGAGCTTCTAATTTTCTGCAAAGCATTTATCCCCGCCTTGGCGGGGGGAAAAGAGAAATATCATCCGGTTGCGAAAATATCCCGCATTTAACATAAGGTTTGTAAAACTTTTTAAGAGACCTTGTAGACGAGCCTACTTTCAGGTAGGCGAAGACTACACGGGAACGAAAAAACCTTCGCATTCAACAAAAGGTTGTGATGATTATCAAGCGAACGCTTGCCGGCTTCTAATTTTTTGCAGAGCAAAAAAGAGAAACGCCAACAGTGAGCGAGATAATTCATCACAACCATCTTGGTGCGCCCGGCAGGAATCGAACCTGCGACCTCCAGATCCGCAATCTGGCGTTCTATCCACTGAACTACGAGCGCACGGCAGAGGGATTTTAAGCCAAAACCTTTTCAGAATCAATCAAAACTACAAAAGACGTTTCGCGAAGCGAAACACCACCACTCTATAATCTTTGATTTTTGGTCTTTGATTTATTATCTACCCCCTAAGACTCTCCACCGCCTCCTCTCTATCCTCAGCCCCAAAAATATAACTCCCCGCAACCAAAATACTGGCCCCGGCCTCTCGGCATAAAGCTCCCGTCTCTTGATTCACCCCCCCATCAACAGAGATTTCACCCTCAAAACCCTCATCCCGCAACCATTTAATTTTATCAAGAGCAGAAGGAATAAAGCTTTGACCTCCAAAACCAGGCTCAACACTCATAATCAAGATGAGATCCAAATCCTCAAGATAAGGCTCAAGCTCTTCAATGGCAGTACCCGGTTTAACGGAAACCCCACACTCAATCCCGGCAACCTTAATATCTTCCACAACACCTCTCAGATCCGGGCAAGCCTCAAAGTGAACGGTAATAAAATCCGCCCCCGCCTCAACAAAATCGGAAATATATTTCTCTGGATTCTCAATCATCAGGTGAACATCCAAAGGCAATTCAGTCTTAATATCTTTCACAACAGTAGCCCCAAAAGTCAGATTCGGCACAAAATGCCCGTCCATCACATCAATATGAACCAGGTCGGCCCCGGCCGCTGCAACAGAAGCAATATCTTCATTTAGTCGCCCAAAATCAGCGGAAAGTATCGATGGTGCAATTTTTATCATTGTTTGAGATTTAAAATTTCATAATTACACACATATATTAGCATAACACCCATTGCGTTCAATTAAACTATACAACTGTGTATAGTTTGGCATAACGCCCAGACTGGCACAGCCAAAAAACATCTCACAGAACAAGACGAATATTTGAAGTTTTAAGATTTGAAAGTTTCGTTTATGGTTTCAGGATTCAAATTTCTCAATCCTCCTCTTATGTCTCTCCTCCCCCGAAAACTCATTCTTCAAAAACTTCTCAAGCATCTTCTCCGCCAAATCTTGCGGAGTCACCCTTCCCCCGAAACAAATAATCTGAGCATCATTATGTTCCCGTGCCATTTCCGCCATAAACTCATTGGTACACATCGCCGCCCGAACCCCCGGGACCTTGTTGGCAACCATCGACATCCCAAGTCCCGTCCCGCAAACCAAAACCCCGAGCGAACCCGGATTCTCAAGAATTTTCTCAGCGACCTCCTTCGCATAATCCGGATAATCCACACTTTCTTCAGAGAAACACCCCAAATCCGTAAACTCGTAACTATTCGCAGAAAGCCAAGTCTTAAGACCCTCCTTCATCTGATAACCGCCGTGATCGGAACCCAGGTAAATGTGCATGATTATGTATTATGTAGTAAGGAGTAAGGAGTAAGGAGTAAGGAGTAAGGAGTAAGGAGTAAGGAGTAAGTATTAAGTATTATGTATGGAATCCATTATAGTCTAGAGTCTAAGGTCTAGAGTCTAGAGTCTACGATCTACTATCTGTTGAATACCTCCGTCACCGATTTCCCTTCATGAACATTTTTCACCACATTCGCAAGCATCGGCGCTACTGACAGAACCTCCAATCCCTTAATATTTGCAGAAACAGGGACCGTATCGGTCACAACAACCCCCGCAAACCCAACCTTATTGAGTCTCTCTTCCGCAGGGTCCGAGAAAATCCCGTGAGTCGCCGCAACATACACATCCAAAGCACCATTTTCCTTCAAGGAATCATACGCCGCACACACACTTCCAGCCGTGTCGATCATATCGTCGAAGATAATACAATTTTTTCCGGAAACATCACCCACAAGAGAAGTAATCTCCGCCTTATTAAAATCAGGCCGCGTCTTGCTCATCACCGCAATCGTCGTATCCAGCTTGCGAGCCAGCCGATCAGCATCTTTCGCAGCCCCCGCATCAGGAGCCACAACAACAAGATCCTTAACCCCTTTTTCCTTAAAATAATCTGCAAAAAGCTTCCTGGCATTAAGATGATCTATCGGAAAGTCAAAAAATCCTTGAGTCTGTTCCGAATGAATCTGAACGGTAATCACATGATCCGCTCCGGCCGAACCAATCAGCTTGGCAACCAGCTTCGCGGTAATCGGTTCCCGAGGAGAAGCCACCCGATCCTGCCTAGCATACGGATAATGCGGCATCACAACATGAACACTTCTCGCAAAACTCCTCTTCATCGCATCCAAAATCACAAACAGCTCCATCAGATCCTCATTAACATTACTTGTACCTGTTTGAATAATAAAAACATCATCGCCCCGCACAGTTTCTTCCGGTTTCGCATAGATTTCGTTACAAGCGAATTTCGAGATTTGCAGCCCGGAAAGCGGTATCCCGAGGTGTTCACAAATAGCTTTCGCGAGCTTCGGATGAGAGCTACCGGCGAAAATTCTTAGATTTGATGCCATTTTTTGAAAATTAGGTTTCTTTGAGCTTCAAATCTAACATGAAACCACTTGAGTTGACAAATTTATTGCATGAAGTACAATGCGAGCCTGGTCCCATATCCCGCAAAAAACAATAATCAACCTCAGGTCATCATGAAAATCTCCGGAACAGACTACAATAAAATGGCACTTGAAGCTTTAAGAAAAGCAACAACCAACGCTAACTGCGACCAGGCCCAAAAATTATTATTAGACACCCAAGCTTACTACGAACAGCTCCTAAAAGGCCAAGCAAAACTGATGGAAGAACAGAGATAGTCGACAATCTTCAGTTTACAGTGAACAACCAAAGCCGTTTTTGCGATAGCAAAAACACCAATCACCAGCCGCAACAGGACAAAGTCATGATTGCGGCCCCAACTACCAATCAAGTCGTTTCGCACAGCGAAACACCACCCACTCGGTACTGGGTACTCATTACTCCTTACTAACCGCCTCATACACACCCTCCCCATCCAACCCGTACCTCTTATAAAGCTCGGCGCCTTTTCCGCTTTGCCCGAATCCATCCATTCCAATCCTTTTCAAAGGAACTCCCGCTCCAGCCTCGGCAAGAACCTCGGCAACAGCAGATCCAAGTCCACCATCAATCTGATGATCTTCAGCGGTAAATAATTTCGGAGTCTTCTGCGCAGATTCCAAAATCAAATCCTTGTCGATCGGATCAATACTGCACATGTTGCAAACCCTCACATTAACTCCCTCGGTAGAAAGCCTTTCAGCAGCCTCAAGAGCAGAATTCACCATCGCACCGACAGCAAATATAGTCATATCATTCCCATCGCGCACAACATGCCCTTTCCCGGGCTCAAACCTATAACTTTCATCATAAATCTTCGGCACACCACTCCTCGAAAGCCGCAAATAAGTCGGCCCGAAATCCTTGCACATAAACTCAACAACGCGCTTACACTCCCAATAATCCGCCGGACAAAAAACCTTCATATTCGGAATCGACCGCATAATAGAAAGATCCTCAGTCGCCTGATGAGTCACCCCATCCTCCCCCGTCATAATCCCGCCGTGAGAACCGACAACTTTCACATTCAAATTAGGATAAGCAACACTATTTCTAATCTGTTCCCAAGCCCTTCCTGAAGCAAAAATCGCAAAAGTCGCCGCAAAAGGAATCTTTCCTTTCAAAGACATTCCCGCAGCAACCCCAATCATATTCGCCTCCGCAATTCCCATATTGAAAAATCGATCCGAGAACTCAGCCCCGAACTTCGCAGTCTTGGTCGAGCAGGAAAGATCCGCATCCAACGCAACAATATTCTTGTATTTGGCGCCCATTTCCACGAGTGCCTCTCCAAACGCCGCCCTTGTAGCTACTTTTTCCATAAAATTATTTAGTTTTTTCTTGCAAAACCGGAATCGCCACAGACATCTCTTCCTGCGACAAAGCAACTCCGTGATACCCCACCTTTCCTTCCGCAAATTCAACCCCTTTTCCTTTAACGGTAGGAGCCAAAATCATCACCGGTTGACGCTGAACTTTCTGAGCTTTCTCGATAGCACGAGTAATTTCTTCAAGATCATGACCATCAACCAGCGGAATAACTTTCCACCCGAAACTCTCAAACTTATCCGCAATGGGCTCAACATTCATAACGGATTTGCAAGTCCCATCGATTTGAAGATTATTTTTATCAACAAAAGCAATCAAGTTATCAAGCCTATAATGCGAAGCCGACATCACAGCCTCCCAAACCTGACCTTCCTGCAATTCACCATCCCCAAGCAGAGTAAAAACCTTCCGATCCTCTCGATCCAACTTGCAAGCCAGAGCAAGCCCAACCGCAACAGAAATCCCCTGCCCGAGCGAACCCGTAGTCGCTTCAATCCCCGGGATTTTCACAACAGGATGACCCTGAAGCAAAGCTCCAACCTGACGCAAATGATCAAGTTCCGACTTATCAAAAAAACCGAGATCAGCCAAAATCGCATAAATCGCCGGAGCCGCATGGCCTTTCGAAAGAACAAAAAAATCACGCTCATCCCAATGAGGCCTCTTTGAATCAATCTTCATAAAACCACCGTAATAAAGAGCAACCAAGAGATCCATGCAAGACATCGACCCTCCGGTATGCCCGGAATTGGCCTTATGAATCGCAGTCAAAGCATCAATCCTGAGCTGAGCGGCTTTCTTTTTGAGTTCGGAAATATCCATAGCAACGCTAATATACGATAGGAGTACGGTTAAATACCAGGGGAAAAATGAAAAATAGCTCTACCTTGGCGGGACAAAAAAACAAAAAGTCGTTTCCGCGACAGAGGAAACACCACTACTACAATCCTACAACCCTAGAATTATCCTCACACTCATCAAGTAATTGCGTTGCAGTCTTCGAAAGAACAGGATGAACAACATCGGGAGCAATCTCAACTAGCGGCTCAAGCACAAACCTCCTCTGATGCATCAGATAATGCGGAACCGTACAATTCAACTCATCCACAATCTCATCTCCATACAAAAGTAAATCAACATCAATAATCCTCGGGCCCCATTTAAAACTATCAATTCGCCCAAGCTGCCGCTCGATCTCCCCGCAAAGAGGAACCAAAGCCTTAGGCCCCAGATCCGTCTCCCCGGAAGCCACAATATTGAGAAAATTCGCCTGAGTCTTAACCCCCCAAGGTTCGGTGTCATAAACTTGGCTTTTTGCAGTAACCTTAACACCGTATGACTCGAGCAATTCGAGCGCCCTATCGATATTGCGCTCCCTTTCCCCCATATTCGATCCCAGATTGAAAAAAACGACGGCCATTGCAAGTTTTTAGAGGTCTGAATTTTAGCATGAGTAAAGTGATTGACGCAACAGCGCGAGGCGCAGTTTTTCATCCCCGAGGACGGATTTACGGGTTAGGATTTTTCCGCCGGCGGAAATCAAAAAACCAACTACGCATACGTCAAATTCACCGTAAAAACCAAGAATCCTTTGGTAATTGCTGAGCAAACATCTGCAGCGCTTCTTACTTTTCGAGCCCGTACATGCTAGGGCGAGAAAATAAGAAAGCGAAGCCGTTTGCGAGGCAATTCACCAAAGGTTACCAACGCCACCCCCCCCGATACTCACTCGGCACAACCCCAAACACATTCGCAGAAGCAACTCCCTGAATAGTCAAAGTCCAATCCTCCCCCAAAAGCCCCTGAGTCAACCCGACAGAAGGCGCAACAGTCATCACAACAACCACATGAGGATACTGTTGAATAACATCCTCCCCTTCCGCAAAAGCCCGATAAGGATCCTCCAAAGGCGCCACAAAGAAAGTCAAATCCACAATATTTAAATTCCCGGGAGTAACAGGTTCAAACTCCCCATCATCAATAGGCCCCGCCTCCAAATCGTTATCCTCTTCCGGGACATCATAACCATGCGCATCATCCTGATTGCAAACATAATCCTCCGAGCAACCCCAGAAATCCATCACCCCGTCGCCATCCTCATCATCATACCCAACCATCTCAAGCATCGATATCACCCGCTCCCCATCCTCTTTTTCCTCAAGAGCAAATATAACCTTCCTCGATCCCGCACCATTTATAAGATAAAGCTCATCTTGCACAGAATACT
>JAHIUS010000010.1 GCA_018816885.1 Patescibacteria group bacterium
CTTTTCTCACATCAAACAAAAAGTTCTCATTCATCGTGGCATTTCTAAGCAACGCAGGAAGAAAATGATTGATTACATGCTAGAGAATTTCTAGCAAAAAACGTGACACCTACACAGCAACTATTTTTTCCCTATATCCCTTTTTAACCGATCAAAGAAATGAAAAACAAAAAATTATGTGCTGTAATCACAGGTGTTGCTGTTCTGGCCAACATGTTCCTTTTCGGACTTGCTGCTGCCGGTAATGCTACAAGTGATGTTGAAGTTACCGCTGGTACACACGAAATCGTTGGTAACCCAATAGTTGTTAACTTCGCTTCAGTGGCAACAGCCACTGTTGAGCAAAACACAACTGACGCAGAGTTCGCTGTTGACTCTTTCATGTGGAAAGACACTCGTGGTAACGGTGCCGCTACTGTTGTAATTTCCGCTACAGCTACAGGTTTCGTTAACACTGTAGATATGGCGGAAACTTTCTCAGGATTCACCGCTGCTGATCTTTACATCAGGTCTGACCTAAACGATACTCTTACAGCTACAGGTTCTTCTGACTGTGCTACAGGTATCAGTCTAGTAACTCCTCTAACCGCTTTCTCTGGAAACGGAGGTTCTCAGAACATCATCGATGCTGATTCAAGAGAGCGTGTTGTTGAATGTTCTATGCAACCTGTTCTTGACTTGAACGTTCCCGCTCTTACACCTGTAGGTACTTGGAGAGCTACTCTTACTTACTCTATCGTGTAGATTTTTATCTACCAAAAACTTTCGCCCGGACAAATTGTGACAATTTAAAAAAACACCCCGCCTTTCTATTTATTTAAAGCGGGGTGTTTTTATTTCTGAAATATCTTTTGACACAAAAAAGTCAGTCAATTACAATACAACCAACGTTATAACCTATTAACCAAAACAAAAGATGATCAAATCGATCCTAATCGCGCTGGGGATATCCCTATTGGTCTTTGTATCAATGGTGGCGATACAAGCAAGTGCTCAAGAATCGGAAATCCTCCAAACCAACATCTTCTCTTCCAAACCAACGGAAAAAGATGTCGTAAAAGAGATTGAATCCAACGAAGCTGAATACTTCGTGGAAGTGGAAGATCCGAACAAAGGTACAATCATGGTAAGCCAAGATAATGGAGCTACCGTGGGAATTACAATCCTCCCCGCTACAGAATAAAAACAAAAATTTACTTAAATAAAACAAAAACAAAATGATTTTCAGTAAATCATCAAAAAGACTGCTTGCCGTCCTGCTTTTATTGATCCTGTCAACTCAAACGGTTTGGGCGCAAGCAAATATGGGCGTCATGCCGACAACGCGCCCGGCGAATCAGGAAGCGAAGGTATGGTTCATATATGAAAACGCTCCCGGCGACATCATAGAAGACACCGTTGTCATATCAAACAGCGCAGCCTTCGCACAAACCGTAGAACTGAGTGCGGTTGACGCGACACAAGCCTCCGGAGGAGGATTCGCACTCGAAACAGTCGATCGCGAAAAAGACACAATAGGCAAATGGGTGAAATTCGAAGAAAAAGTTATCACCATTGAACCGGGAGAAAAGGTCGAATACCCGTTCATCTTGGAAATACCGGAAGATACCCCCCCGGGAGATTATGCCGGAGGAATCATTATAGGCCCGCATGAATCGCCTGAAGAAGAAACAAACGCTAATGCAAGCGGCATTGTGGCCGTCATAAATGTTGGCGTAAGAATTTACATAAGCGTAACGGGGGCTGAGGTCATCGACTTCAACTGGACGAATTACAGCGATACAACCAATGAGAGTGGGCAACATTTGCTTTCCTACACATTTGACAACCTGGGGAATGTCAATATGGAAGCAAACGCGAAAATTACCGTGAAAAACTTGTTCTCAAAACCTCAAATTGTAGAAAAAGATTTCGGAACAATTCTTCCGGGCGAAATAACCTCTCCTTATCAAAAGCTTTGGGAAATAGCCCCTCCGATAGGACTCATCAAGGCCACAACCGAACTTAACTACAAAAGAAAAAGGATGTTCGGAAGCAACGAAGATGAGTACACAACAATAGAAGACACCATTACATTCTTTATCATACCAATGAGAGAAGTAATAATAAGCCTGATTATATTCTTGATAATTTTCCTTGTGTTATTCATCAAGCACTTGAAATTCAAGAAAACACTCACAAAATGTACAAAATACAAAGCAATCAAAAACGAAAGCATCACAGATATAGCAACAAAAAAAGTTGTCGACTGGAAGCTTCTCGCAAAAATAAATAACCTAAAACCGCCCTATGTCATCGAAAAAGACACCATCATTCTCATCCCGCCAAAAAAAGATTAAGGACAAACTCATAAAAACCGTCGCAGTCCTCATACTACTGGAGGTAATTATAATTGCGGGGTTCGGCTACTATAAATCAACTACCAAAACAACATCAGGAGGAATCGGACTGATGCCGGCGGAAATCAATAGCGAATATCCGAATTGGTTCCTGTACGACCTCAAGCCGGGAGATCAAGTAAACGGGAAAGCTGTAGTATCCAATAACTCCGCCAACGATGCTCATGTGGAGTTATTCGCTTTGGACGCGAAAGAAGGAACCTCCCCTTTCGAAAACAGCACATTCGGTTTCGTTGCACGCAGTATGACGCATACGGGTATAGGAACATGGGTTCAGGTAATTGAAGAAGATTCGGCAATGACCCTGGATTCAGGAGAAAACAGAGATGTAAACTTCACCCTGACTATACCGGAAGACACAGCTTATGGAGAATATTACGGCGGCTTAATGGCCGAATATGTACCATCGAACCAAGAAGATACAAGTATAGTATCGGTAATACAAACCGGAGTAAGGTTTATACTAAGAGTTTCCGAAGAACCCAAATACATAGCCATGACACCGGTAACCCAAAAACCTTTCAGGGAAAGACTAATAGAGTATTTATTCGCATCAGCATTCATAACAATAGGAGCAATCTTGCTCGTCAGCCTTTTACAATTCAAAGAACTTAAAACAAAAACAAAATGAAAAAAACATCACTAGCAGCATTGTCAGTCCTAATCTTCCTGACAATAATCGCACCAACCGCAAACGCCGACACATTCGCTATCAAAAAATACATGCAGGGACAGGATGAAGGCCACTACATAGAAGTAAAAGCGGCTCCGGGCACATCAATTTCAGGAAAGTTTGTCTTGATGAATAATGTGGATGGAATCGGTACATTTCAACTGGAAGTAAACGACAACGAAACCGACGCCAAAGACCGATCTGCTATCAAAATGGCCGACCTACCACAAGAACACATAGGTTTGTGGGGAACAATATCGGAAGAAACAATCACAATCGCCCCACTCGAAACGGCAACATTGGAAGTTATATTCAATGTGCCGGCAGATGCCGCACTCGGAGAATACTGGGGAGGAGTATGCGGACTGAAAATCACAACAACAGATAATGACTCCTCAAGCATCGTATCCCAAGTAAGAAACTGTCTGAGGATTAAACTCGATGTTGTAACACAAGCAGAGTTTGACGAGTTTTACGCAACTTACTCGGAAGAACAAGAAGCAAAAGAAGAGTTGGCAGAAGAACTTGCGGAACAAACAGACAACAGGTCTCTCTATGCAAAATACCGATTCATGGCTGCTGCCGGGCTAATAACAATCTTTGCAATACTTACGGTCGCATACACTCAGAAAAAATCTAAATAATAGAATAAGTCAAAGTTGTACGATAATTCCCAACCGGCGTTGAACCCGGCAGAATTAATCGTATAACAGGTTCTATATAAAACACCCCCACACGCTTTTTGGTATCACCAACGACCAAAACTTTTGGATTGGAAACTCCATCCTGATCCGTATCTCCAAAAACGGATAAATCAGTATAAACAACTGTCATCCCGATAGTGTCGTCACACAGCTCATCGTACCCGATCGTATCATTGTCATCGGTTTTGATTGCCAAATTTGTAACAGGGAATTTATCGCTTTTGCCGGGAATCGTGTTTTGGAAATCGGTTGCAACCACGGATAAAGTAAAGTCGGCAAGGATATTCCTGGTATCTTCGAACTCGATAGACCCGGAATACGCGTGATTAAAAACTTGAGGCTCCCCGCCGGCTACCATACTGCCGAAGTTCTGACCGGAAGGGATATAATTGATTTGAAGCACCCCTTCTCCAACACAAGTCTGGGCATAAGCCTGCAAAATAAACCCCAGAGACAAAAGCTCGAAAATCAGACACAAAACCAAAATTTTTAAAAGTTTATTCATCATAAATCGACAATACCGTAATAAAATTCCATATCATATATACCAGACAAACTACCGCCGGGGAAGTAAAGCCGCAGCTCCGGAACCTGGGATCCATCAGTCAATCCAGGATGAGCATTTAAACTGATCCAAAAATACATATAATCACCTATCTCGATACCGGTGATAATTTGTCCATCAATATCTATAGACAAATTTTCGGGGATGACTTCATAATGAGTGTTTTCTTCGACAAAAGCACCAGCCAATAAATAAACATGATCATTCCCGCCCAAAGGGAAAAAATTAACATACTCCGATATATCGGCAAATAAAGTTTGATCAGATTCCAAAGCAACAACCTTTCCTCCGTCTGGGTATGTCCACAAATTAACATTATCAACAAATATCCAATCGTGGAAAGCCTGAAACCCCTCTTCCGTACCAAGTATCTGTCCATACATCCAATCACAAGCTACCGCCATATCACAATTGGTGAGATCAACCTCATTCGAAAGATAAGCCTCCCCTGTCCAATTCTTGAAAAAAGGAGTTATTTTAACCCGATAACTGGATTTGTAATTCACGGAAAGCCCCATTGTTGATCCCGTTTCGCCGGGAAGATCTTGAAATCCGGGATTTCTTTTAAAAGATATGCTTTTGAAATTACTGGAAACCTTATCAAAATCAATAATGAATCCATTACCGACATGCAGATACTTAAGCCCGATAAACGCAATATCTTTCTCAATAGATTTAGGTAAATTTTTACTGTAATAGAAATCCAGAGCAGAAGTCGCTTCATCCAAAACAAGCTGAATATTAAAACTCTTACCGGAATCGGCGGCAACAAGCTCCCAGTAAATAACAAGCTGTCTCTCACCGTAATCCCCAATAAACTTATACCCGACAAAAGAGTCTTTTTTATTCAAATAATCGGACTCCATAAATCCATACAAAGAAACGAGAGGCACACCGTCTTGCTGAGGATCAAAATTACCTTCGGGAGACTCAAAGCTGACAAACCCATCCCCGGAAACATAAATTTTTTCATAAGTATCATCAAAATATTCGAACTCAAATCCAAGATTTACTTCCTGAAAACCGCTACCGCTGAGCCTAATTAACCCATCATCCTTAAACTTACTTTTCTGACTCGAATAAGAAACGAAATAAGAATCGGATTTTTTCTCCTGCCACTGATATGAGAGCCCAACCTCGGAAGCATTCTCCCCTTCAATCTCAACATAATTAACATTCAAATTCGAAGCCGGCTCAACCAGATCGGGATCGATATCCACATCGACAATAAAAGCATTAAACTCTTCATCAACAGGCGCCTCCTCAATAGAGAACGCCTCCTTGAGCCAATTAACCATGAATTGATAACTGACATTGGTATGAATCAAAGAAAGCACACTTTTGCATTTATCAAAATCGTTAAGCCCCTGAAGAACACTCAACAGCCTCTTTTGATTAACGGAATTTTCAATAAGAAAACTTTTCGCGTCGAACATATCGGAAGCCGCCTCCGAAACAAAACCCGTAGCCGAATCAACCTCTTCCTCGACAACATCAATAGCTTCACTCACCGAATCTTCCTCGACAAGAACCGTTGTTTCGCCCTCATTTTCTTCCTCGGGAAGATCAACCATTTCAACAAAGGCTTCACCTTCCGGGCTCTCTTCTCCCGCGGAGACCAAAGAAACACCCTCTTCCGAAGTTTCCAAAGTAAAAACTTCTCCTTCCGGAACTTCATCTTTTTTACTTCCGTTATTGGATTTCACATATAAAGGCTTCTTGTCTTCGTTTTCATCAGCACTCAATATATCCGTCATAAAATCTTTTATAGAAACTGAAAACTGCTTAAGCTTTCCATCCTTCTTCTGAGAAAGAAAATCACTCCCATATTCATCAACAACCAGCTTCTCCGCAACATCATAACAAGACCAATCCTCTCGAGATCCCAATACATCCGCCTTGGTCAACGAGTTGAAATCGACATCTCCAAACAGTCCTTCATTGGAAACAGAGCCTGTGGCAGACATAACGCTGTCCAGTTTTTCGATCTCCTTTTCGGAGATAAGAAGGTCTTCACCCGAAGAATCAATCGCCGGAGCAAAAACCTCTCCTTCTTCCAATTCTTCTGAGTCCTCATCAACAACAATTATTTCCTCTTCCTCACTATACTCTGCCTGCTTTTCATCAACAGTAAGCATTACCTCTCCTTCAATATCAACTTCTTGAACAAAAACTTCTCCCTCCACTTGAGACTCTTCAATCCCCATCAAATCCGCAAAAAGCATATCTACGGCACCATCAAGAAAGTTCATACTGATAAACCTGCCCTCGGCCCTGGAATCAACATCAACATGCAAATCGGAAGCAAACATACAA
>JAHIUS010000011.1 GCA_018816885.1 Patescibacteria group bacterium
CGGAACCTCCATTCAGAGAAGAAACACCAAGCCCAACAAGAATTCCGATCAGTAGAAAGGTGCTTAACATCCAGAGCATATTACTTGAACCTTTTGCTTTTGAAGCCATTTTTTTAAATTAAGAATTAAAAGAACCAGACCTTTTTATACTGGATTTATAGATAAAAAGGAAGTGGATTTTACTGATTTTTTGAGCGCAAATTGCGAATAACCTCTCCGGCCCGCCAAATTTCGGAATTGGAAATCTCTTCAAGTTCATCAGCAGGATCAATATCTTCAAGTACAACTTCAGTCTCATCACCACTTTTAACCCTATCATAAAGCTCCTCAAAAACGGGTTCACAAGCCTCCTTAAACTTATGCCGCCAATTAAGCGCACCCCTCTGTGCAGTCTTGGAAATATTCGCAAAAAGATAATCCATGCCTTTCTCGCCTATCAGGGGTATCAAACTCTCAGTCAGCTGCTCAACCGTCTCGGAAAAAGCTTCGGAAGGAGGATGCCCCCTCTTGCGAAGTTCATTGTATTGAGCCTCAATCAAACCTGATAGAGCACCCACAAGCACTCCCCTCTCCGCAGTTAAATTACAGTAAGTTTCCCTTTCAAAAGTTGTTTTAAAAACATTCTGGCAACCAATTGTAATCGCAATAGCATTGGCGGTATCTTCCGCCTTCCCCGTAAAATTTTGATGGACGGCAATACTCGCATTCAAACCTCCTTTCTCTCGAACAGTCGCCCCTGAACCTTTCGGAACAACCAAAATCACATCAATATCTTCAGGAGGGATAACCTCGGTCTGATCTCGATAAACTATAGAAAAACCATGCGCAAAACAAAGAGTCTTCCCTCGAGCAAGATGCTTTTTAACAGAAGACCATTGCTTCATCTGTCCCGCATCGGAAAGCAAATACAGAATGATGTCACCTCGAGAGCAAGCATCCTCAATAGAAAGCGGCTCGAATCCATCGGAAATAGCTTGACCCCAAGACTTGGTACCTTCTCTCTGCCCAACAACAACATCAAGCCCATTATCTCTGAGATTTAAAGCCTGCGCCCGCCCTTGGCTTCCGTATCCAATAACTACAATCACTTTATCTTCGAGATTTTTTTTAGCTTTTTTAAGCGAAAATTCTTCGAGAGTGATGACATCTTCTTCTATGCCACCGAAATTCATTTTGACCATAGGAATAAATTAAGACACTCTAAATTATAACAAAGTAGAACTGGCTTCGCCTATATTCACAAAACAGTTCGTCGTTTTTTTTTGGGCGCGAACCAGAATTCTATTCTGTCCGCGCTGTGGCGGAACGGACGGGACTCGAACCCGCGACCTCCTGCGTGACAGGCAGGCGTTCTAACCAACTGAACTACCGCTCCGCATTTTCAAACTGCGAAAGAAATTTACAGTACAAGATAAAAGTTGGCAAGAAAAAAACACCTCAAGCCGCGACAGGGCAAAGCCATGCTTACGACAATCATTACCGATCAAGTCGTTTCACCTCTGGTGAAACACCATCTGCGATTAACAAAGGTGTTTTTCATAAAAAATTAAAACATTTTTCTAGCCAAAACATCATCATCCCAAACCCCTGTATCCATAACAGCTCCAAAAACATTTAAGCTCTGCCATACAATTTCAGCCTGCCGATTAGCCATATTCTCATCATAACCTTCCAATTGAGCTAATTCGGCCACAAACCCATCAAATTGCCCCAATACAACAGAAGAGAAATCCCCATTATGAGAAGCCTTTTGGGCAAGAAGAACCCTCATCTCTTCTTCAAATTTCGCAACCACCTCTCCCGAGGGATCATCAGGCGTTACATCAACATTACCGTCATAGTATTCTGTTGGCGCACCATGGAGAGGTGCTGTTTCCGCATGTGCGGTTGATCCTAGTGAATTCATAGTTTTTTTGATTAAAAATTTATTAATTTATATTAAGTTAATTGATTCTAGCGCCCTTTGCAGCCAAAACCGCTTTAGCCCTCTCAGAAAAATCCATCGCCTCAAGATACATACCAACAAATTCCGGTGTACCAGCCCAATTAATAGGTTCAACCTGGTAATTGTTGGCAGTGTTTTGACCCGCAGCCTCTCTTTTAAGCCAAGACTCAAAAACAACCCTTCTCTGCTCAACGGTCGCCCCTCCCGGTGTTCCAATAGTGTCCATAGTAATTGAAATTAAGATATAGTATATAAAAAAAATTCCCGCTGACTTATCCGGCGAGAATTACTGTTTTCAAGTAAAAATTCCCGCTAGATAGCGACGAGAATAATAATTGAAATGACGAGAGCACTTGCCCTGCTGGAGGGCTTGTTTGCAAACTTGGATTTTTGTGCTCTGGCATTCATATTGACCCTATTATATTTACAGCCGACTCCTTGTCAAGTTTTTTGTGTAAAATCTTTTACATCAGGTTGAAAACAACTAATCTTCCTTTTATTTCTTGAATATAGTAAAATCCCAACACAAACAGCGCGAGGAAGCAAAGCGATCCCCGCGACCTCAAAAACGCGCCTAAGGGCGCAACCACTAGCCGAAGTGGCGGAACTGGTAGACGCGCACGACTCAAAATCGTGTTCCCGCAAGGGAGTGAGGGTTCGATTCCCTCCTTCGGCACCACTGCGCGAACAGAATGAAATTCTGATTCGCGCCCTAAAAAACGTTGAAAAAGAACCAAGCAAAGGCAAAGCTATTCGAGAATATTGAATTTTTTATTTACAAGAAAAACTACCCCAGCATCTCCCTAACAACCCGATTCACAACTCCCCCATCAGCCTCTGAGCCGACCTTGCCCATCACAGCACCCATAATTTTCCCCATATCCGCCATTGAACTGGCTCCGGTTTCAGCAACAACAGCAGAAACAACCTCTCGAACCTGTTCCTCGCTCATTTGCTCAGGCAAATATTCCTCAAGCATAGCCATCTCAGCCTCCTCTTTTTCGGCCATTTCGACTCGATCTCCATCCCGAAACTGCTGAGCCGCATCTTTGCGCGCTTTCACTTCTTTTTTGATCAAAGCCATCACATCTTCATCCGAAACTTCAACCTTTTCTTTCCCGGAAACCTCAAACTTCATAATTGCAGCCTTCAACATTCTGAGTGTGGATGTTTTGAGCTCATCACGAGCGAGCATTGCTTGTTTTAAGTCCTCAACGACTTTTTCTTTTAGCATTTTTGTTTTGGTTAAAATATTTTCAGTCCCGGGACCAAGTAAAGCATGTATCAGGAAGCAGTCAACCCAGCAACCTGCCTCCCTTCCCTTAATTTATTAGAAAATCTATGAGCCTCATCCATTAGCCGCTGCAAAAGAAAGAACTCCTGAGAATCAGCCTTCAAACCCAGATCTTTCCCTTTAAACCAAGCTTTCTTCCCACTTTTATCCATCGCCAAAATCGGCACCTCACACCCAAATTTCTTAGCCACCTTCTCCCCCGCAGAAAGCTGCCCTTTCCCCCCGTCCAAAACAATCAGATCAGGAATTTTCCCGAAAGAAGCATCGGATTTTTTATCAAAAACAAAAACACCGATAGGACCGGAATAACATCTCTTGCACTCTTCATGCTTCTCCTTCATAAAATCAGGTACTTTTTTTACCTGAGCAAACCCGAATTTCTCATAAAAACCTGCCTTCGACACCAAACACCCGATATAAACCCTGTGCGCCTTCGACTTCTTAGTAAGATAATACAAAAGTACATGCCCAAGCCCTTTTCCTCGCATTTTTGGAGAAACCCAAAGCGAATTAATAGTATCCTGCGTCTTGGTATTATTCGTAAGCCGCCCCACCCCAACAATCTTCCCTTTTTCCTCAAGAACAACAAAATCTTTCATCACCATTTCCCCTTGAAAAAGATTCTCTTTCTTAATAACCTTCCAAATCTCCTTTTCATCCTTTTTAAGCCCCCTCCTAACCTTAATCCCTTTCGGAACAGGCATAAAAACATATGCAAGCCGCCGCCCCAGAACCTCAGAAAGAGCCGCATAATCATCCCCTCCCGAAACAGTCCTCAACTTAAAATATCGATAATCCTTGTTTTTAGGCTCACCCTTATCCATAACAACCATCGACCCGCTTGTGAACTCCCCTCCCAAGTGAGAAATATCGTACCCCTCCATCCTCCGAATCTTCTTTTTCAGTCCAACCTTCTTCTGCAAACCAGCAAGCGCCTTCACCGGATCATACTGCTTATCAGCCTCCCACTGCACCATCGTCTGCTTGTAATGATTCTCCGCATTTCTACTGGAAAGCCTTACGAGATCGTTCTTTTCTCCCCTTTTTGGAGTCAAAATTTTCACCTTCAAATACTTCTCCAAAATTCCTTTTTCCAAAAGATCAACCGGTACAAGAACAGAATCCGGTTTAATCCCGCACTTCTCATAATAATTTTGCATAAAACTGGAAATCACCTCAGGCAAATCTCCCTCGGAAGCATCCCGCGCATCAAGAATAAAATTCTCACTATCAATCAATCGACCACCTCTAACAATAAAAAGATTCAAAAACACCTTCCCCGACCCGACAAAACACCCGACAACATCCTGATTCAAATCTTCCGGAGTAGAAACTTTCTGCCGCTCAAGAACACCGGTAGTAGCCTGAATCTTGTCCCTAACTCGAGCCGCATCCTCGAACCTCTTCTCGCGCACAGCAATCTCCATATCTTCCTTGAGCAAATCAAGAATCCCTGAAGTTTTCCCCTCAAGAAAAGCAATAACCTTACGCGTCATCCCGTCATAATCCTCCTTGGTACAATTGCCGATACAAGGAGCAATGCAAGTATTGATATGATGCTGCAAACAAGGATATTTGATGGTCTTTTTGGTCACTTCAACCTCACTCGTATAATCCTCACGATCGGAAATATGACGAATCCCCAGATCACAATCCCTCACAGGAAACAAATCCCGCAGCACCTCGATAGTTTTTTTGAGCTTTTTGGCGGAAGTCTTGGGTCCAAAATAACTTGAGCCGTCTTTCGCCGGATTTCGAACAATCTTAATCTTCGGGAAATCCTCCCCAACAGTTACCTGCGCATAAACGAAACTTTTATCATCCTTAAGATCAATGTTGTATTTGGGTTTGAGCTCTTTGATCAGATTATATTCCAAAATAACAGCCTCAAGCTCGGAATCTGTCGTCACATATTTAAGATTTTCGACCTTCAAAAGCATATTTTCGATCCTAACCGTATGCTTGGCCCCCTTCCGGAAGTAAGATTGAATCCGTTTTTTGAGATCTTTGGCCTTGCCGATATAAAGAACCCTATCCTGAGAGTCTATCATCTTATAGATGCCCGGACCAGAAGGCAGTTTCCCGACAATCCGTTGGATTTTTTTGTTTGTATTTGCTACCATAAACTCCAAAATACATGCTACTTAATACCTGCTACTTGATACTAACAACATGGTACTGAAATATAAGATAAATTTCAAACAGGCAATCCTTTCGACTTTCGCGTTTTTCGATATGTTCGATTACCCGCTTTCCCAGGAAGAGGTTGAAGAGTACCTTTATCTCCTGCCCCCTGACCCTCATCAGATTGATATTTACCTGAAAAACAGCGCTATCTTGAGCTATTCAGATGGTCTTTACTGCCTTAAGGGCCGCGAAGATATTTTTATTAAAAACCAAGAAAGAACTCGCCTTTCCAAGAAATTATGGAAAAAAGTTAATAAGATGAGGAAAGTTTTCGACTCAATCCCTTTTATAAAATTAATAGCAGTCACAAACAACCTCTCTTACGACAATCCCAAGAGCAATTCCGACATAGATCTCCTTGTAATAACTACGCCCAATCGGCTTTTCACCGCAAGAATGCTACTCACATTCTGGACGCATATTTTCGGCATCCGCCGTCACGGCAAAAAAGTCGCAGGAAGACTATGCTTGAG
Organism: Patescibacteria group bacterium; assembly: GCA_018816885.1. Taxonomy (GTDB): domain Bacteria; phylum Patescibacteriota; class Gracilibacteria; order UBA1369; family UBA12470; genus JAHIUS01. The sequence continues at coordinate 5,900 of JAHIUS010000011.1, forward strand.
CTTTTACCTAACAGAAGACAACCTCGACTTATCGAAAATCTCACTGCAGGAAGACATATACCTCGCCTACTGGTTCAAAACCCTTCAACCGGTAGCGGGAAAATACCAAACCTACATCGACCTGATCGACCAAAACCGAAAACTACTCGAAAACTACTTCAACAGACCACCTCACTACCAAAAAAGACACTTCAGAAGACCAAAAGGCTTACCAATTTCATTCAAGAAATTCCAAGAAAACCTCCTCTCAGGCAAGCTCGGTAACAGATTGGAAGAAAAACTCCGCAACTGGCAGCTAGGGAGAGCCCACGAAAAACTCAAGCAAGTAGACGACAAAGACGCCTCAATAATCATCAGCGACAAAATGCTTAAATTCCACAATATCGACCGCCGCGAATATTACTTGAAAAGGTGGGAGAAAAGTGTGGGGTCGATGATCTAAACCTCATACACCCTCCCCTCAACCCCATTCAAAACCATTCTGACTTGAGAAAGCACTCCACTGTTAATCTTGCTTAAAAAATTCAGGCCATCTTCATCAAGTTGCCCTGGAAGAAGAGAACAAACATTCTTACTAGCAATACACAAAATCCCTTTTTCAGCACAAAGAGATTCAAGATGAGCCTTCATAGGGCTGGGAGGAGAAAGCAGTATTAACCCCCCTCTTTTCGGCCAATAAAAAACATTTCTTCCATAAGAATCCCCCATACTACAATCACTCACCATAACAACAACACCTTCCTTCTCTCTGTTATCCGGTCTATTATCAAGGACATCCAAAACCATATCACCAACCCCAACCGCTCTCCCTCTATACAAACAATCTCCTTCGGGAAATTCAACATTATTTTCTTCAAAATAGCGCCAAGGCAAAGGTCTAACCTGTAAAAGATAACCACCTTTGTCGCCAGCACGAGACTCGATCTGAACGCCTCTTCCATAATACCTTTCTAAATACAAACTCAATAAAGCAGTCTTAAACATTTCGTAATTCAAAGTAAGCTGTCCGTCTACCATACAGTGGTACAATTTTTCATCATCTAAGCTAATAAACTCAGAAGAAACCAATTGGCTCTCCAAAACATCTTTATAAATCAAACCAGTAGTTCCATTTGCAGTGTCAGTAGCCCTTATCAACCTGGGGACCTGACAGCACGTACTATCTACCGAAAAGAAACATTTGTCATAATAAACATCCTCAAAATCAGCAACATTTTCCTGAACCACAATCCCCATAAGCTCATCCTTAATTCCCAGCTCTTCTCGATACCGAACAGCTTCAGGATTATCAACGGAAGAAAAAACCTTAATAATATCTTCTATGAATTTTTCGAAAGACCTACCCGAATTATCAATTGACTCATACAATCCTGGCCCCATCCGGTCATCACCATCCTCAGAAAAAACAGCACTACTCCTCAAAACAACCTCCTTGCCTTTAGCCCATTCATAATAAGGCCTCAAGTCATCTACGATATCTTCCCCATTCCTCCACTTAATAAAAACATCAACAGGTATTTTTATGTACTCCGGGACTTCAAAATGACCAACCTCAGGGTCAAATCCCACAATTTTAGAGATAAATCCAGCAAGAACATCCAAATTCGCTCCTTTTGCGCCATAAACAAGCGTATCTCTTCTCACCTTATCAATATCAACATGTCCAACTTCAGCATAAAACCTCTTCCAATACTCAACATACCGAGGATCATCAATCCTGCTACAAGATCCCTTCCATTTTGAGGCATCAAAATCATCCGAACGCAAATCTTCCATAACAAAAAATTAACAGGAGAGCATTAAACCTGTAAAACTCATGAAAGTCAACGCCTAAGAAACTGACTTCTCACCCTTCGCATCCGCAGACCTTTCGCCAGTAAGCAGTTCCTTCCCTACTACATCCATGAATCGTTCCATGAACTCCCTCGCAGGGATATGTTCACATTGCAGGTCTCTCTCATATTGAACCCCTTCTTCCCCTAGTCTACCCTTTTGGATCTTTCCTTATCATGATTTTAAAATTAAGAATTATTTATACTTAAGCCTCACAGACGTCCCCTTAAACCCAAACTTCTCTCGAAGTCGATTTTCCAGGTATCTTTTATAAGAAAAATGTAACCTATCCGGAAACTTCGTCTTCAAAACAAAAGAAGGCGGATCAATACCATCCTGCCTTATCCCTCTGATCTCATTCCTTTGACCATACATACTCCCTTTCGGCTCATGCTTGCTTATCGCATCTTCAAGCCAAATATTAAGTTCGCCCTCGGGAATTTGTTTTTTTCTCTCATCATAAGCATCGGCAACAACAGACAAAAGATCTTTAAGCCCATCCCCTTCTTTCGCAGAAACGAATACAAGTGGCGCCCACGGCAGAAAATCAAACTCCTTCTGAGCCCGAGAAATGAACCAAGCCGTATTTTTCTCTTTATTTTCCATCAAATCTGTCTTATTAGCAGCCAAAACAAGACCCTTCCCTTGCTCAAGAATCTCGGAACAAACATGTAGATCCTGATTGGTAACACCTTCATTATAATCCAAGACCAAAACAACAACATCCGAATCCTCAATCGCCCGCAAACTCCTAAGCACAGAGAACTTCTCAATAGTCGCCTTACCCAGCTTCCCCGGCCGACGAATTCCGGCAGTATCCGATATCACATATTGCCTCCCATCGTGATCAAAATTCATATCAACACAGTCGCGAGTAGTCCCGGGAGTCGCGGAAACAATAGCCTGCTCACTTCCCACAATGGCATTCAGTATAGAAGACTTCCCAACATTCGGCTTACCAAGAAGACCCATCTTGATAGTTCCTTCCGGAGTATCTTCAATTGCGGCAATCTTCTTTATCCCAAGGTCGTCAAGCGCATCTTCAATAAAATCAATAAGCTCATCCATCCCTGTCTTATGCAAAGCGGAAACCGCAACAGCATCCCCGAAACCAAGCTCATACAAATTATATTTCCTGTCCATCATATCCAGATTATCCAGCTTATTCGCAACCAAAACAGTCGGCTTCCCCGACTTCCTAAGCAGATCAGCCACATGAAAATCCTCGGAAGTAAGAACCTTTTGCCCATCTACAACAAACACAATCACATCGGCACCGTTTATAGCGATCTCCGCCTGTTTTCGCGTATCTTCCTCGATACCATCCTCAGCCTCAAAAGTGATCCCTCCCGTATCAACCAAATAAACCTCATTATCATGAAGATGAGCCTTAGTCATAATTCTATCTCGAGTAGTCCCGGCGGTTTTGGACTCAATCGCACGACGCTTCCCAAGCAACCTGTTAAAAAGTGTCGACTTACCTGTATTTGGCTTTCCAACTATTGCCACTATCGGCAACATCGCGGTATTTTGTTATAAAGTACAAGCATCATACATAATTTCTTTATGGTCTTCAATTTAAAAAACATTCCGCTAAGTGTGAAAGTTATGGCGGTTACAAAAAACAGGTCTGAAAAAGAGATTTCAGAGGTTCTTTCTCGAGGGATAAAAATAATTGGAGAAAACCGTATCCAAGAGTCCCCAAAAATCCCGGGGGTGAAAAAACATTTCATCGGACATTTACAGTCAAACAAAGTCAAAAAAGCGGTAGAAAATTACGATGTAATCGAAACAGTTGATTCACTGAAACTGGCAGAAAAAATTTCAAATGCCGGAGGATGCAAGATTTTCATCCAAGTAAATATAAGTCGCGAACCGCAAAAAAGCGGAGCTGCCCCGGAAAACCTGGAAGATTTAATTCAAAAAATCAAAAAGCTCCAAAATTTGGAATTAACAGGCTTAATGGCAATCATAGAAAACACCAATGACCCCCAAAAACGCCTAGCACAATTCCGCAAAATGAAAGATTTACAAGAAAAATACAGTCTTTCGGAACTCTCAATGGGAATGAGTAACGACTGGGAAGAAGCCATCGAATCAGGCGCAACAATCATCAGATTAGGAAGGATTTTGTTTGAGAATGCATGAAAATAGGATAAAATTGCACAAAACTAACATAAAAACATGAAGAAACTCATAGAAATAACCTTAGTGGCACTTATATTTGCCTCTTTTTCAGCAAATGCAGCAATGGCAGCAGACACAATACTTCCCGAACCGGACGACCGAAACTGTGAAGCTTTTTTGGACACAATCGAATCGGAATACCCTATAGGTAGCCAACAAAATTGGATGAAAGAAAATCAGGACAATGCAAATGACTTGCTAGGCTGCGCAATAAAAACAGGCAGAATTCACCTCTGGATGATCCCATACTACATAGCCTACATGATTGAATTCATCATAAGCATTATCGGCCTTGTTAGCGTCCTTTTCGTAATGCTCGGCGGATATTTCTATGCTTGGGGAGGAGTACAAGAAGACAAGGAAAAAGGTAAAAAAACCGTCATGTACGCCCTTGTCGGACTCGCACTCGCAGCATTATCTTGGATAATCGTCAACATCATCCAAACCCAACTAACCGGTTAATTCCCCTACACCCCTATAACCCTACATCCTATGAAGTACCACATCAAAAACCTCTTCAACAAGTCCCAGAAAAACCTGAAAAAGATCCAAAAAAAGATCAAGGAACTTGGAAAAATGGAAGATTACGAAAAAATCCGAAAAAATCCTACCAAAACCCCTTCTAAACCAAAAGCTCCTGAAAAAGTGATAGTACATCTCTCGATGGCAAGTGTTGCCAAAGCAACACTGATAATTATAGCTTTATACCTGCTCGCACAATTTGCATACGAAATAAAAGATATACTTTTAATTCTGTTCGTCGCAATTCTATTCTCAACAGCAATCGACCACACCGTTAACAGTCTTCAAAAAAGGAAAATACCCAGAGCGGTAAGCGTACTGTTCATCTACCTGGTACTACTTTTTGTAGTTGTGTTTTTCATATCAAACTTAATACCGATAGTTGCGGAACAGCTTCTCGAACTAGCCAAGCAAGCTGACGAAATGGTAAGTAATCTGCTTCAAGGAAAATCTTTCGAAGACATGCCTTTTGCAGAAAAACTGGCCCCATATCTACACAGTGTACTCGAAGGGATCGATCAACAAACAGTTGTGGATAATATCAAGGTCGCCCTAGAAAAACTCGGAGAACAATTGCAAAATGTCGCAGGGAACACATGGGCGGCACTCAAGGTAGTGTTCAACAGCCTGTTCAACATGGTTCTCGTACTGGTAATAACATTCTTCCTCGTCACAGATAAAACTGGCTTGGACAAATTCATAATGTCTCTCTTCCCATCAAGATACAACAAATACATACTGGAAAAAACAGAGGCAATAAAAGACAAAATCGGACACTGGCTCCGAGGAATTATAACCTTGATGGTTTGCATGTTCCTTTTGTATCTGATCGGATTCTCAATACTTGGAATCAAGTACGCAACAACTCTCGCAATCATGGGTGGAATCGCCGAACTTTTCCCTGTAATCGGCCCGATTTTAGCAGGTATTCCAGCAGTACTTATAGCATTCAATCAGTCACCATGGCTCGTACTTTGGGTTCTGGGCCTAATGGTTTTGATTCAACAAATCGAAGGGAATATTTTCATCCCGATTATTATGAAAAAAGCTGTCGGCTTAAGCCCGGTAATAATTATTATTTCCGTACTGATCGGATATGAATTACTCGGATTACTGGGAATTATCCTCGCTGTCCCTGTAGCAACAACAATTTCAATCTTTATTACGGACTACATTTCCAAGGATAAATAAAGTCTTTTCCGCAGCTTTTTCCCAAGAGAACTTAGAAGCTTTATCCTTCAATTTTCGAGCGTCCCATTTCCCGGAAATCAAAACCTCAATCCCTTCAGTAATCGACCTTACGGAACAAGGATTGGCATACACAGCCTCATCATCGCAAATCTCCTGCATTGGACTGTTTTTACTGGTCAAAACCGGCACACCGCACGAAAAAGCCTCCAAGACCGGCAAGCCAAACCCTTCATACAACGAAATATACAAAAGCCCCTGGGAAAGCTTATAAACAGACTCTTTATCCCGCTCATCCACAAACCCAATAAACTGCACTTTTTCGGACTTGGGAATACGAAACTCGGCAAATATATCCTGATTATCCTCCCCTGCCAACACAAGTTTAAACCCTGGCAAATCAGCTTTAATAAAAGCTTTTACAGCTCTCTCTAAATTCTTCCTCGGCTCCAAGGTAGACAAAGACAAAAGAAACTTATCCGGAAGGTGATATTTCTCCCGCACAAAACCCAAATCCCCTCCTCTTTCAAGTTTCACACCCTCATAAACAACCTCACTTTCAACAGAAAAAACATCTTTAAGTTCATTTTGAGTGAATTCAGAAACCGAAACAACCTTATCCGCAGATCGGAAGTAGTTTTTCGGTCTATTCAAAAAATACCAAAACTTGCTCTTCCGCGAAAAACATCGCGGATACCTGAAAAACGACAGGTCATGACAAGTACAAACCTTTTTTATTCGCTTAGAAAGAGCAAGCGGCCTCATGTCAGGCAAGAAAAAAACATCAATTTCGATTCCAAGCTCCTTTTTAATCAACAAATCCACCTTCGGCCACCCCAAAAATATCTGCTTCAAATTAAAAAGCCTATTTGGAGTCTTAAGGAAAAATTTGCGCACATTATCGCCGGAAAACCCCTCCAAAATATCCATATAGTCATCCCGGGAGCCACTCAAAAAAAGAACAAACTCATGATCCTTATGCTTAATCATTTCGCTAGTAAGATGCGAAGTATAAGTCGAGACACCACTAACCTTCCCGTGCAAAAGCGGCCGCAAATCTATAGCAATATTCATATGGCTTATAGGAAATTTTTTAAACTACAAAACCAACTATTAGCCATCAACAGTCCATTCAATATTTCCCGCAACCCTGGAAATAATCTCAAGATCTTGTTCTTTAGTCATTCCCATTTTTACAAAAACAAGGCAATTATTGCCCTGGACATCACTTATTTTGAATTCATCCTTAACTTTAACAAAAACTTTTATATCAAAATTCCCGGGCACAGCACCCTTGCCAAAAATTTTCTCAACCTGAAACCCAAAAGATACAACGCCCCTCAAATACTCAAGAGTTAGAAATCCGAAAACCAAAATCAAAAATCCAAGAACAAATCCGGTAAAAACATTAAATAAAACCTGCGGTATTCTCTCATAAACAGTCACTTCAGGATTCGCAATCGCATAAGAAGTCTTCATTACATCATTATAAGAAGAAAGCCGCTCACTTAGCTCAGCAACAGTCTCTCTAGCCGCCAACTCGGCAACCTCACTGCTGCCGGCAAAAACCTGGAATATCAGATTCTGCCGCTCCTGTTTGCGAGCAGAAACAGAAACGCTCTCCCCTACTCGCTCACTAACTTGATTTGCAAAAGAAGGATCCATCGTCCATCCCTGAACAGTTTCAGCAAAATAATTATCAGCTTCTGTAACCCCGCGAGCCCCAAAAGCTTCAGCATCCTGCGGATAAGAACCCTGCTCCATCCCAACTGTCAAAAAAACAAAACCCTCATAAGTCGTTGTCAAAAAAGTAATACTGTAAAGCAACCCGCAAACCCCAAAAATCATGCCAACAACTATAGCCCTCCACTTAACCCTCCAGAGATACTGGAAATAATTTCTAACGTCCATACTGTTATCTGTTAATTACTAACTGTTACTTGTTGTCTGAATTTTAAACTCTAAACCCTAAATCCTCAATCCTAAATCCTATCCAAAAGCCTTCCACTTCGTCTTCAAAAACTCCATAAGCTCCTTCTCAAATCTTTCCCTTCCAAAATCCGCGACAGAAGAAGCCACTTTTTTAGGATCAAAATCCTTGCCTTCAAACTTCTGCACAGCTCGGATCAACGCCTCCGTGCTCTGGGTTTTAAAGAACACTCCGGAAACCCCATCCTTAACAGTTTCAAGAGCTCCTCCCTCAGCATAAGCAATAACAGGTCTGCCCGAAGCCATTGCCTCAACCGGAGCAATCCCGAAATCCTCAATCTGCGGAAAAACAAACGCCTTGCAAGTCGAATAAAGCATCCTTAAATCCTCATCGGAAACATAATCCAAAAACTCAATATTCTTACCAGCCATACGCTTAAGCCTCTTCATCTCCGGACCCCTGCCAACAATTTTGAGAGGTTTACCCAAATGATTAAAAGCATCTACAATAAGATCGAATTTTTTATAAGGGATAAGCCTTCCAACCGCCAAATAGAAATCCTCCTCCTCGCTTGAAAGGTAAAAATCATTGGTTTCAACAATAGGATAAATAGTTTTAGAATCCCTTTTATAATACTTCTTAATTCTCTCACCGATATAATCGGAATTTGAAATAAAATAGTCCACTCTATCCGCAGCCAACCTGTCCCAAAGCCTTATCTTATGAAGAAAGCAAGGTGCAATCTTCTTAACAATTCTAGGCCACGGATAGTCATTGATATATCTGTGACAATCGTCCCAAACATATCTCATCGGAGTATGACAATAACTAACGTGCATTGTTGAAGGCTTTGTAATAACACCTTTCGCGCAAGAATGAGAACTGGAAATCACAATATCATAATCTGAAAGATCGAACTGCTCAAAAGCCATCGGCATCCACTTCAAATAAAGCTGATGCTTCTTCTTAGACTTGGGCCATTTCTGCAAAAAAGATGTCCGCACATCCGCTTCCGCGAACTGAGGAAGCTTTTTTTCATCATAAATAGAAGTAAAAATCGGCGCATCCGGAAACATCCTGTGAATCGCCAAAACGACCTTCTCCGCTCCTCCAGAATCGGTAAGCCAATCTGCTACTATGGCGATTTTAGCCTCCTCCATACCTTTTTAAATTAGAAATCCGAAACCCATATTAGATGAGGGAGGAAAAATCCGCAATATTATCGCCTGAGTTGCTCTTTTATAGCAGAAAGAGTGCTCTCAACTTCCTCGGGGCAATCTTCGAAATTCTCCTGCCAACCTCCTAAAAGATTGGAATCCCATTCAGCTCTGCAACCACCATCTCCATCTTTAACCATAAAAACAGAGGTTTCGCCGGAAGAAGGCTCCAGTCTCCTAGCATACACCCCAAACTCCGAACCTGTCCCCATAAAAGAACAAGTAAAATCACCTACGGAAGGTTTGTAAGTCTTGGAGCATATTTCAGCATCTTTAACAACATCACTACAACCATCTACAGAAGCAAAACCACAAAATTCTCTTAAATCAGAAACAGCCCGATCAACCTCAGCATCTGTAGGGACATGACCTTTTTTATATCTGGCAGACAAATGAGCGCAGCCACCAGGGAAAGCAATTGCAGCCGCAAGAATCACGAGCCCAAGACGGCCGAAAGAAAACCTGTTTTTTAAGTCTGAATTATTCATAGGAACGAGATTATAGCGTGAAATCCATGAAATGCAAAAACCGTTTTGCGAAGCAAAACACCACAGAGCGGGAACCGCTCAAAAAAAACTATAAACCAAACCGTTTTGCGAAGCAAAACACCACCCACTTGGCACTGGGTACTCCCAACTCTCAACTAACAACTATAATCTATCAACTACACAACCGCCACCTTCGCCTCCTCAATACTCGGGAAAGTATTGATAAGCTGAGTAAGCCCGACAACCTGCAAAATATCAACAATATTACTCTTGGCCTGAGCAATGGCAACTTTACCTCCACTGGCAGAAACCTTGCTATACCAATCTGTCAGATAACCGATAGACTTGCTGTTCATATATTCAAGCTCGGAAAAATCAAAAATCAGGCTCAAATTGCCCCCGACATCTTCGATTAATTTATAAATCTTCTTAGCCTCGTCATCAACATTGCTCTCATCCAACTGCCCTGCAACCTTGATAAGCTTAACTTGCTTGTCACCATCTACTTGAACGTCCTCGAATGTAATAGTTGCTTCAGCCATAGTAATTATGCGGTTAAATTTATATGAGTAGGATCCCTTTTCTTGTCCTCGGCCAATATTACTTCATCTTCTTCCTTACGTAAATATTTCTTTGCATGAACTTTCAATCCGCCGCCATCTCGATCTTCAAAAATCAACTCATCAGTCCATTCAGCAACTATTTTAGGAAGACCCCTTCCTCGAAGCCCCATGTACCGATCACCAACAACAGCTTCACGCTCCTTAAGAAGTTCCTGCATTTGCTCCGCAGTATATTTATTAATACCTGTTCCGGTATCTTCGACAACGACCTCAAAACTATAATCAGCCTTACTTATAAAGGTTAAAATTATCTCTTCTCCGGGAGCAGATCCATGCTCAATCGCATTGTTGCAAAGCTCATCAACAACAGATTGAAATCTATAAGACCACTGCTCGGAAAATCCGGTCATATTTTTGGTCATATTTAGCGTAAAATCCCTTATGCCGGAAAGAAAATATGCATCAGTCGGCAAAGTGATTGTGATCTTAACGGGCTTATTTGGCTTCTCATCCATGGGTAAAATTACATTTACATCACTATATTTTACCAAATTATTGAACATACGTCAACCTTGAAGCCTTCGAGATTCCTCTATTATTCTTTCAAAAACATCTTCAATAAAATCTTCATCCAAATCCAGTTTTCGAGCTTTTTTAAAAATCTTTTTCATCATTTTCTCTTCCCGTAAATCATCAACAACAGGAATACCTTCAGATTTCTTGTACTCCCCCATCTCACTGGAAATAGCAGCTCTCTTTCGAAGAATCTTGAGAAGTTTACTATCAAGCTTATCGATTTTTTTGCGAAAAATTTTCAACATATGGAAATTGTACTACAATCACCACTACCACTACAACTATCACTACCACTGATTTAAATCTTGCCTTATGGAAGGCGTTATACTAAGATACGATCGTTATTTATTCATGTCTGACATTGGATCCTATAGTCCTGCCTTGTAAAAGGTTCACAATAGGAGTCGAAAATGGTCAGGCTCTAACCCCAAGGACCATGATGACAACAGAAAAGGAGCTAAAAGAGATGCTCAAAAACGCTGTCCACTTCGGACACGCAGCCGGTAAATGGAATCCCAAGATGAAACCTTTTATCTACGGCCAAAAGCAGGGAGTTCATATTTTCGATTTAAACCAAACGGCACAAGCCCTGGACAACGCACTTGATTTTTTAAAGAAATCCGCAACAGCAGGAAAAGTGATACTTTTTGTCAGCACCAAGCAACAAGCTACAGAGCTTGTAAAAGAAGCTGCGAAAGCTTGCAAAATGCCTTATGTAACACAAAAATGGGTGCCGGGACTTTTAACAAATTTCAAAACGATCAAACAAAGAATCAAGTACTTAAAACAACTAAAACAAGAGGAAAAAAGCGGTGAAATGGAAAAATACACCAAGAAAGAGATTTCCAAACTCAAGAAAACAATCAATAAACTCGAACTATCGCTCGGAGGAGTTGAAGATTTGGAAAAAACTCCGGACATCCTCCTCGTATTCGATGTTAACAGAGATAAGATCGCAGTTAAAGAAGGAGTGAAAAGCGGAGTAAAAATTATCGGCATAACAGATTCAAACGCAGACCCATCAGACATCGACTACCCAATTCCGGCCAACGATGATGCAATAAAATCACTGAAATATCTTGTAGAAAAATTCCAATCCGCAATTTGCGAAAAAAAATAAAAAATTAAAACAACAAAATCATGGAAGAAACAACAACCATTCCGGAAACACCAGAGGAAGCAAAAGCACCAACCATCCCAAGTGAAGAAAAATTATTGTCCGCAATCGCATATTTAAGTGTTGCATTCATAATCCCAATGATTACAAAACCAAGCAGTAAATTCTGTCAATTCCATACAAAACAAGGACTCGGGATGTTTGCAGTCAGTATTGCGGTACTTTTTATTCTCGCAATAATCCCGCCTGTCGGATCAATTTTCTTCCTGATATTCATAGCTTTATCGGCGATTGCAATATTCCAAGCATACCAAGGCATTGAGTGGGAAATACCCGTACTTGGAGCACTTGTCAAAAACATTGATTTGAGCAGACTTATAGCAAGCGGTAGCGAAGCAGATGCTCCAACAGAGGAAGAAGAAGCTGCTGCTGTTGCAGAACCAACAGAAGAAGAACCTGCTCGTGAACCAGAAATAGCTCCAATCGCTGGACAGACTGCACCTGCCGCAGTAGAAGCCCCTGTAGAGCCGGAAGCACCTAGTGAAGTAGAAGCAACTCCAATAATAGAGCCTACTCAAGCCACTGAACCGGTAGCTCCTCCAACAATAGAGGCTGCGCCTGTCCAAGCAGCACCTGTCCAAGCAGCACCTGTCCAAGCAGCACCTGTTGAAACACCAATAGAAGAAGCTCCTGCAACAGAGGAACCTCCGAAAGAAGAAATTTCAGCATAAAAAACTGCTTCACTACTTTGTTACTTTACTACTTTACTACTTTACCAAACCACAACCATGATCAGCATCGACCAAATTAAACAACTTCGAGAAAAAACCGGAGTATCCACAATGGCCTGCAAGAAAGCTCTTGAAGAAGCAAACGGTAATGAAGAAAAAGCCATAGAACTTCTTCGTAAAAAAGGTGAAGCGAAAGCCGCCGACAGAGCGGAAAGATCTACGGGAGAAGGCGTAGTCGCAATCGCAGAAACGGAAGGAAAAGCCGCAATTATAAAGCTGGGGTGTGAGACGGATTTTGTTGCAAAAGGTGAAGATTTCATAGCAGCGGCAAAAGATATTGCAGAAAAAGTTTTAAATGAAGGTGAAAATTTCGACGCAAGCGGAATCGCAAGTGAACTTTCACTCAAACTTGGAGAAAAAATCGAAGCAGGCAAGAAAAAGCTTGTAGAAGCGAAAGTTATTGGAAGCTATGTTCATTCAAACAATAAAATCGGTGTAATCGTAGCACTATCGGGAGGAGAAACAGAAACAGCTCGCGACATCGCAATGCACGCGGCAGCCATGAATCCCGCCTATTTAAGCCCTGAAGGCGTATCTCAGGAATCTGTCGAAAAAGAGAAAGAAATCTGGAAAGAAGAGCTCAAGGGAAAACCGGAAAACATCATGGATCAAATCATGGCCGGAAAAGAAAAGAAGTTCCGCGAAGAGCAAGCTTTAACAAAACAAGCCTTCGTAAAAAACCCGGATCAAACTGTTGAGCAGTTCGCAGGAGAATCAAAAATTGAAGGATTCGTAAGAGTCGCTATTTAAAAACCACATGACCAACAAAATAAGCCAAGCCATCAAGGACATTCGCGCCGGAAAAATGGTGATTGTTGTTGACGACGAAGACCGAGAGAATGAAGGTGATCTTATATTTGCAGCAGAAAAAGTCACCCCTGCAAAAATCAACTTTATGATGAAAGAAGGACGCGGATTGATTTGTGTACCGGTTTCACCTGAAATAGCAAAAAAACTCGACCTGAACCCAATGGTCAGCGACAACGAAGAATCTACTAAATGCAACTTCACGGTATCAGTAGATAACAGAAAGGATATAACCACGGGAATCTCAGCATCAGACAGAGCAAAAACCATAAAAACCATCATAAACCCCCTTTCAAAACCAAAAGACCTGGTAAAACCCGGACATATTTTCCCGATAATCGCCAAGCAAGGCGGCGTACTGGAAAGAGCCGGACATACTGAAGCCTCTTACGACTTAGCCAGACTTGCCGGATTAAAAGAAGCCGGAGTCCTTTGCGAAATAACAAAAGAAGATGGCGAAATGGCACGTCTCCCCTACTTAAAAAAATTCGCCCAAAAACACAACCTCACGCTTATTTCAATAAAAGATTTAATTAAACATAGAAGACAAGAAGAAAAACTGATAGAAAAACAAGTCGAAACAAAGCTCAAAACCAAACACGGAGAATTCAAAGTAACAGTATACAAAAGCCTTACGGACGGAAAAGAACATGTCGCTTTAACAAAAGGTAAAAACAAAAAGCTCGTAAGAGTACATTCCGAATGCCTAACAGGAGACCTGTTTCAATCTCTTCAATGCGATTGCAGCAACCAACTGCAAAAAAGCCTCGAAATAATAGGCCAAAAAGGCGGTACCCTTCTCTACATGCGCCAGGAAGGCCGCGGAATCGGACTCGTCAATAAGTTAAAAGCTTACAACCTTCAAAAAAAGGGCTGCGATACAGTAGAAGCAAATGAAGCACTTGGATTTGATGCAGACCTGAGAGATTACGGGATAGGAGCTCAAATCCTCGCAGACTTGGGGTTAAAAGAAATCCACTTGCTTACAAACAACCCTAAAAAAGTGATAGGACTCGAAGGTCACGGGCTGAAAATCACAAAAAGAGTCCCCCTGGAAACTCGTCCACACAAGAGTAATGAAAAATATCTAAAAACTAAGAAACAAAAACTAGGTCATATATTAAAAAATGTTTAAAAGACACGAAATTTTCTTAAAACAAACTCTCGTTTTAGCCAAAAAAGGCCGCCCATACGCCTCCCCTAACCCACTCGTTGGAGCAATTTTAGTCAAAAACGGTAAAGTAATCGGTAGTGGCTATCACAAAGGCTTCGGCAAACCGCATGCAGAGGTAGAGGCAATCTCCAAATGCAAAAATCCAAAAGGAACAACGCTATACGTAAACCTCGAGCCCTGCTCACATCACGGCAAAACACCTCCATGCACGGATTTAATTATAAAATCAAAAATCAAAGAGGTAGTCTGCGCTACAAACGACCCAAATCCGAAAGTCAAAGGCTTTCAAACCTTAAAAAAACACGGAATAAAAATTACGACCGGCGTCTTGGAGCAAGAAGCCAAAGAATTAAACGCACCTTTCTTCAAATACCAAGAAACGGGCCTACCACACATCACCCTGAAAATCGCCTCAAGCATCGACTTCAAGATCTGGTCACCAGCCTGCAAGACAATCACATGTCTTCAATCCAGAAAATATGTCCACGTCCTAAGATCACAAGTTGATGGTGTTGTCGTTGGAATCAACACAGTTCTCAAAGACAACCCACAACTCACAACCAGACACACAAAAGGCCGCAACCCAACCCGCATAATCTTAGACAGTAAGCTTAGAATCCCGCTGAAAAGCAAAATCCTCAAAGATTCGAACGTAATAATCTGCACAACTATCAAAAAATCTCCGAAAAAATCCAAACTTGAGAAAAAAGCAGTGATTCTTACCTTCCCCACTCTGAAAAACCTCAAACCTGTCCTCAAAAAACTTGCATCTCTCGAAAAAATCAATCTCCTCATCGAAGGCGGCCAAAAACTCAACACCTCTTTCCTAAAACAAGACCTCGCAGACAAAATCCTCCTTTTCATTTCAGATAAGACTCTCGAAAAAAAAGGGCTCCCCGCCATCACAGAAAATTCACTCAAAAACTATAAATTAGAAAGCATCACAAAGATAAAAAAAGACTCTCTATTGACCATCACAACCAAGGATTGAACAACACAGCGCTTTATGGTATAATAAACTGATATAACTATACCTGAATGCGCCTCTCTCTAATCAGTAAAATCCTAAACATCAGCGAACACGAGTGGCCTCGTGTCATAATTTCATGGATTATTACATTCTTCTTGAGGGTAGGATTCATCATCGGATGGACAATCATCATAGCGATGTTCGTTAACAGAATCGGGATCGAGAAACTGCCTATACTGCTCATCCTGAATGCGCTTCTGGTAATTCTGGGAACATTCATATTTTCAGGCTTGATCGAGAAAGTCAGAAGGGAGATATTAATCATATTCAACATCATCATTGCGGCGATATTTCTCCTGTCGGCAAGTGTATTTGTCCTATATTCGAACTGGCTCTTTTTCGGGCTCGTACTGATTGCAGTATCAATCATGCTCGCTCAACTCAATATCCTGATATCCGTGTTTGTAGAGGAACTTTTTACCCCTTTGGAAAGCCAAAGAACCTTCCCAATAATCGAGTCCTCAGAAACAATCGGACTTATCGTTGGAGGTATCATTGTTAACTCCCTCGCGCACACCATACCTTCATACAAATTCCTGTATATATGGGTGCTTTTTATAATGCTTGTCATACCGATAATTTTAAGTTTTAAAAATCTTGGGACGGAAATACCCTCATTTGAAACCGTAAAAAACGAAGACAAGCCGATAAAAAGAATTTCAGACAACTTTAAAAAGGCGCAAAAATCACCATTCCTGAAAGGCCTGATAGTTGTAATTATCTTCCAATGGATGTTCATTAACCTGCTCGAATTCCAATATACAAAATCCGTACAACAAGATGTGTTCCATGAACAAGAACAGACCTTGGTTTACGAGAACCACTCGGGAGACAACCTGAAAATATCACTAATCAATCTTGAAGAAACAAAAGACAACTTAATGAGTACAGCATTCCATTCTCCGACCGCACAAAGGATAGAAGCCCAAAACATGCAAGACATGGAGGACACCCTTGCAGCCAAACTCGGACTTCTTCAGATATTTTTCGGTGTAGCGAGCTTATTCATGCAGATTTTCATATCCAGCCGCATCCTGAGAGGACTCGGAATAATAAAAAGCATGTCCATCCATCCTCTAGTCGCAGTCGTAAATATTTCCGGTATGATCCTCAGATTCAATATGTTTTCAGCGGCGATCGCCAAAGGTGCCGCAGAGATGACCGGAGTGCTTTTTCAAAACGCATACCACTCATCATATTATGTTTTCGGAGAAAACATGAGAGACCAAATGAAGGAGCTTCTTGAAGGGATAATCAAGCCTATGGGAGCGATCCTGGGTATGAGTATCATCATCCTTTTGGAGAACTTTTTATTCGGAAAACATCTGACACTTTCAATCAATATAATCTTGATTGCAATCGCCGTTTTGAGCGCGATAATGATTTTTAACCTTCAAGACAAATACACTAATCAGTCGGAGAAAAATATGGAGAAAGGGAACAGCAACCATACCAGATTAAACGCAATAGAAATTTTGGGACAAAAAGGACACAAAATCGACTACCATCAGCTCGTAAAAATCGTCCTTCGGAAAACCGAAAGCGAAGAAGTGAAACTGAAAATCGTAGAAACCTTCAAGCAGCTCAAGGATCCCGAAACCATACCTCACTTAATAACCTGCCTGCAATCCGACAACTCGGACATAAGGTTAGTGGCAATCGAAGCTCTGGGGACATTCAAAAATTTAGACAAGCAATTTTTTGATTCGGCATTCGGTCAATTCAGAATAAAGAATAACCTGCAAAAGCTGTTTGAAGAGGAAGAAGACGAAGAAATAAGATCCGCAATTATCAATGTTCTTTCAAAATTAAACCCTGGGGATATCGTCCCGTTCCTGCTGCACAAAATGAAATCAAAAGATGAAAAAATCGTCGCCGACTGTGTATACATTTGCGGGAAATTCAAAGACCAAAACTCCATCCATTATCTTGAAGATTACTTGGACAACAAGAATCCAAATATCCGAGCAAACGCAATTATAGCCATGTGGCAATTTAAAAAATTAAGAACAAAACTAAACCATTATCTGGATCAACTGCTTGAAAGCAATAAGGAAGATAATATCACGGCTGGTATCTTTGCAATAGGAGAATTGAATTTAAAAGAAAGAAGGAAATATCTGCTTAAACTTCTGCCGGACAAAAATCCGGAAGTAATATTCGCAGCGGGAAAACTATCGGAACCTTCAGCGATAACTCCACTGCTCGAATACATAATGAAAAACACAAACGACTGGAAAACTATAAACAAACAACTGAACAAGCTGCCGAGAAAATTTCAAAAAGACCTATACCAATATCTTCATCATGAAGTTTCTCACTTGATTCATAAAACACTAAAAGCAAACAGCCATCTGACACCAGGAGAGTTCCCAGATGAAGTTCTTTCGGAATTAACGAACCTCTACGATATCATTCATGAATCAAAAACAAAGGAAGATATAGAAAAACTTT
Source organism: Patescibacteria group bacterium (assembly GCA_018816885.1). Taxonomy (GTDB): domain Bacteria; phylum Patescibacteriota; class Gracilibacteria; order UBA1369; family UBA12470; genus JAHIUS01. Next base: position 23,777 of record JAHIUS010000011.1, read on the forward strand.
TAAGAAAAAAACAAGCAGAATGCTCAGAAGAAGCCTAAAACTCAAGCTCATATTTTACGAACTGTTGCTGCTGATAATAATAGCAGGAATGTACTCAGTCCTTCCATATTCGGAATACCTGCCTTACACAGGATTATTGTTCTTTTTCCTAGGATCTATCTGGATAGCTTACATCACAATCCACAAACCTCTGAGGAAAATTTTAACAGAAATGAAATTACTGATAACAGGTAAAAAGTTCCGCAGAATCTACACCGACAGAGTCGACGAAGTAGGCGTACTGGCACACTTCTTCAACGAAATAACCGCAAGCTTGGAAAGCATCGGCAAAAAGCTTGAAGAACACAGAAGAATCTCCGGCGAACTAAACCTCGCAAAAAAAATCCAAAGCGACCTTCTGCCGAAAGAAACGCCGAACATCCCTTACCTGGAAATAACCGCAAAAACAAAATCCGCGGTGGAAATAGGAGGAGACAGTTTCGACTTCCTCCCTCAAGAAAAACAAACATACTTCTACATCGGAGATGTAACAGGCCACGGGATTCCAGCAGGACTCGTAATGATCATGGTAGACACATTGGTAACAACCTTCGCCTCAATGACCGATAACTGCCGAGATCTGCTTGTAAATGTAAACAAATTCCTAAAACCCCGACTGCAACCAAACATGTTCATGACAATGCTCATGGCAAGATGGCAGCATGAAGAGAAAAAAATGTACTTTTCGGGAGCGGGACACGAATATCTACTGCATTACCACACAGATACCGGCACATGTGAATCGATAAAAGGAGGCGGCATCGCACTTGGGATGATCCCCGATGCAAGCAAGCTTATTCAGGAAACAGAATTAGACTTTAAGGAAGGAGATTTCTTGATTCTTTATACCGACGGAATAATTGAAGGAAAAAACTTAAACGGAGAACAGTTCGGACTCGATAGACTTGTAAAAACTGTCGAAGAAAACGCAGGAAAAGCAATATCAACAAAAGACCTCTTCTCTGCAATAGCAAAAGAAGCGACAATATTTTTCGAAGATCATATTCAAGAAGACGACATGAGTTTGATCGTCGCAATGCACAAAAAAGAAGAAGCGACAACAGAGAAAGAAACAACATCATGGGAGAACAACTTGCCTGAAGAAGAAAAACAGGATATCAAAGATACTGGAATTGCCAGTAAGTAATTTGCCATGTTTGTTTCTGATTTTGATTATGATTTGCCGCAAGAACTAATCGCGAAAGAGCCTCTAATCCCAAGAGATACTTCAAGATTGATGATTGTTGACCGCAACAGCGATCAAATTTTACATAAAAAATTCTCGGATCTCCCGGAAATCCTCCCAAAAAACTGCGTGCTCGTATTCAACGACTCAAAAGTCCTAAAAGCCAAGCTCAAAGGAAACATCGCCGAAATACTCCTCACGAAAGAAATAGAAAAAAACACCTGGGAATGCCTCGGCAAACCCGGGAAAAAACTGAAAATCGGCACAAAAATCAAATTCGGGCCGGACTTGGAAGGAAAAGTCATGGAAATAAATGAAGACGGCAGCCGAATAATAAAATTTACCGAAGACCTTGAAGAAAAACTCGAAGAAATCGGACAAACTCCCCTCCCCCCATACCTAAAAGGCTCGAAAGCAAAAGATGAGCAGTATCAAACAATCTACGCTCGCGAAAAAGGCTCGGTAGCCGCCCCCACAGCCGGCCTCCACTTCACGGAAGACATATTCCAAAAACTCTCCGAAAAAGGCATAAAAACGGCCTTTGTGACGCTCCACGTCGGCCGGGGAACATTCGAACCCGTCAAGTCCGATCAAATCGAAGACCACACAATGCATTCCGAATGGTTCACCATATCTCCGGAAACCGCTGCCATGTTGAATGAGGCAAAAAAACAAGGCAAAAAAATTGTCTCAGTCGGGACAACCACAACCCGCGTCCTTGAATCCTGCACTACCAATGGAATGATCAAGCCACAATCAGCAGAAACCGACATTTTCATCTATCCGGGCTACAAATGGCAATTCATCGACCACCTGCTAACCAACTTTCACCTCCCAAAAAGCACTCTACTCATGCTAATTTCAGCTTTGGCCGGAAAAGAACTGATCGATCGTGCATACAAAGAAGCGATTGAAGAGAAATATAGATTCTTTAGCTTCGGGGACTCGATGTTGATAATATGAAAAGATTCAGCTAAAACTATGTGGCATAACAAACAATTCAATTAAAAAACATTTATGCCTGAACAAATACAATTTCCAGATCCAAGTGATATCGAAAAACCTCCAATATTAAGAGTATTAGATACGTTAGAGAGATTGACAATACCAGAACTTCAGAAAATAGTAGAAAACTGTCCTCCAGTAGCCGCGCAACTCGCACTTGCAAGATTAAAAACAATTGCAGCATTATCAAAAGAAGTTTGAATCAGATTCACACAAAGATCATTTTCAAAACATGAAAAAACTCCTCCCAATTCTGCTCCTTCTCCTAACTGCCTGCACCAACCAACCCCAAGCCTGCTTCGAAAACACCTGCCTTGACCTGGAAATCGCAGAAACAACCGAACAAAAACAGATAGGCCTCATGAACAGAGAATCACTCCCGGAAAACTCCGGAATGCTCTTCTCATACGAAGAAGAAGGATATTACTCCTTTTGGATGAAAAACACCTTAATCCCGCTCGACATGATCTGGCTGGATGAAGACCTGGAAGTAGTCCACATCGAACACGCAACCCCGTGCCAAACAGAAGAGTGCCCATCTTACACCTCTCCCCTCCCCTCCAAGTACATCTTGGAAACAAATATAGATTTTACAGAAGAAAACCAAACAAAAATCGGTGACCAGTTTCTGATTTCTGATTTCTAATTTCTGACTTCTTTCACATCCACTCCGGCAAAATTTTAGGTTCTACTAAATTAGGGATCTGCTTAATAAGTTCAAGATCCCTCAAATTCAATTTCCCCACATACAAATCTCGAATATTTCCATTCTTCGATTCAAATTCCAAAATATCCTGATACCCTTTAAAATAAACATAATCCTTAGTAAAAGCACCTTTCGCAGAAGTATCCTCCATCCCTCTTTTCACCTTAACCGCTACCCGGAAAGCCCGTTCAAAAGAAAAGCCCATATCCTGCCCTATCTCGACAAGTTCCGCAAAACTCTTCTCAAATCCGGCATCAACGATAACAACAGATAAAGCAGGCCAATAGTTCTTCTCAACATCCTTATCGGAAACAAGCATCTGATTCCTAACAGCAAGCCCTTCCTGCGTCTCAAGATAACCGGCAAGTCCGTAATTAAAGATCTTGTAAGGCTGCTGCTTGCCGTTTTCGGCAGTCAAAATATGGGTTTCTATCTCATGAGCAACGAGCATTTTGAGTCTTTCCTCAGTGAACCTTGATCCTTCCCTGACAAAAAGCACACCTTTCTTCCCAGCCATACAGTCCGCAACCATCGACTCCTTAATTTTAACCTTCCAATCTTCAAGGGAGTATTTCTTGAAAACCTCCTCAAACCTCTTCCCGGCCTCAATATGATCAATACTTAAATCTTCATAAGGAAATTTATCGGGCTTAGATTCAATTTTCTCACGCGCCAATTTAATCAAATCCGAATCGGGACGACCAAAAAGCTCAACAGACTTTTCGGAAAAAGATTCCGTGCCAACATGCTCAACAAGAGACAGTTTTTTCAAAATCTCACTCTTTTTAGCATCAAAAATCTTACCCAAAGGAGAATCATCACACTTGATTTTCTTAAGTTTTTCTCGGAGCCGAAAAGGATCAAACCTCATCTCGGGATAAGTAAACTGCGGATTATATTTGCTGTTTTTAACAAACTCAGCCCTCTCGTCATTAAGATTAAGCGGCCTCAAGTGATAAAGAAGTTTAATCTGCCTATCAATATCATAAAGCTCTTTGTCTATCTGAGAATAATTAATTTTAGACTTTTCCTTCTCATCCCGAAAATCACCTTTAATTGTTGGTATTTTTAAATTCGTTTTCATCTTTTTTGAAGGATCGATGAGAAAAGGTGTTAGATCCCTCTTGCCGATTATCAACTTATAATCACGCTTGGAAAGATCCTCCAAGCTAACAAGAGTCTGAATACGAACATTGGACATGGAAAATTTTAATTTCAATCTATCCCCTTCCAACGGCTCATCCACACCCAAAAGCCCTAATTCTTTAGCAAAATCTTGATCTATAATACTTCCCTCAACAACCGGATTAACAGAAGCCAAAACCTTTTTTACCCCATATTTCGAAATAATATCAACAACCTCCTTTTCTCCAACAACACATTTCCCTGAAACACTGGCAATGTCCTTCTCGACCTTATGCCCGAACATATCCTGAGCAATCCTAACCCCTTTCTCAGGGGTTGGAACTTTAACACCCTTAATCTGCTCCAAACGCTTCCTGAGAGGCGCCAAATTTGCAATCTGCACACCAAGCCCAGCCCTGGCGTTAACCTCAAGAAGAACAGGCCCGCCACTTTTATCAATAGCAATATCAACAGCCAAATATCCAAGATTGGTAATCAGCTGTACCTTGGAAGAAATGAGCAAAATCTCATCCCAATAAGGGATTTCGAAACCTCGAAGACCCTCGGGCCCCTGAACAATCTTGTTGTTTTCAAGAACATTTGTAACAACACCTTTCGCAATATCAATACCGGCAGCCATAGCACCAAGATGAAGATTCGCCTTCCCATCAGAAGAAACAGTAGGAAGCCTGAGCATCGCCATAACAGGAATAAGATTATGTACGACAACCCTGATATCAGGAAGACCTTTGTAAGCATATTTCGCTATTTTATTATCACATACAATGAGCTGTTCAAAAAAAGCCATATCCGAAGTACCTGTAATCGAAAAACGACCATCCAAAATCTCCTGGATATGATCTTTCATCTGCTCTATGGAAATATCTTTACCGGAAGATTTCAAAAAAGAGGAGTCCTTAGCCCGACCAATAATAGGGATAATCCCCTCCCCTCCATATCCGCAGTTAGGCTTAAGAACAAAATTGCTTGGCAAAGTATTAAAATCAAACTTCTCAAGCTCCTCTCCATTCCTGATAACCCCATGCAAACGCGGCACAGGGATACCTCTCGCGGACAAGAAATGCTTACTCTTGAGTTTGCTGTCGGCAAGTTTAATAGCTTTGCGCCTATTATACGGCCTTATATAAAGTAAATTTCGTGCGTTGATCCCTAATATTCCTTTTGAGAGCATGTATTATGTATTAAGTAGCAGGTATTATGTATTCATCTTAACTTTCTTATTAAACCATTAATAAGTTTTTGCACTGTAATTGTTTGCAAAAAAACATTATCGAACTCTTTTTGAGTAATATATTTATTATCCTTTGAAATCAACAATTGGTTCTGTAATTCTGTAAGAGAGCCTTGCGAGATAGTATAAAAACGAATCTTGTCTGGATTAGTTCTCCTGGAAAACCCTTCAGCAATACTAGAAGTAACAGAAACCGCCGCCCGACATATTTGATTCACAAGAACGAAAAGCTCAAATTTCGGGAATTTTTTTATTAATCTATAAACTTCCATAACAAGCTTATGGCCTTCCTGCCAAGCTATTAAATCCATAAAATTTTTAATTTTCCCATTCATACTTGCTACTTGCTACTTGCTACTTATTTACTCTTCTTCCGAATACCTAAAAATTTCTCTAAACCTGAAATACTCCATAACCCGAAGACCGGCCCATCTTCCAAGCACCACATTAAAAGCTAAACAGGCAAATATAAGCTCCGGATGACCAAGCATAAGCGTCTTTAGAGAGCTCCACTCCGCAACAAAATAACAGATAACAGCAACCAGTGTTACCTCGAAAATTATAATAAGTGCAGACTTAAGCCCCTTCCCCGTCTGAATACTGATAAACCTTTCAACAAGAGTACTCATAATGAGCATCGGAAATATCGAAATCGACACCATTTGAGTAACATTAAGAAAAGCTCCCATCAAAAGCATTACAAGAATTACAATACTCGTTATAGTCAATACAATCGCCATTCTCGGAATATAAAGCAATCTGTATCTTTTTAAAATCAACCTGGAAAGAGTCCCGAAAAACAAAATAACAAACAGAATAAAAAGCCCGAATTTAAGCCCGAGAGCAATAAAAGAAAGAGCCAAAATCGAAGGGATGTAAACACCAAGCGTCTCAAGTCCGACAACCTGCTTCAAAAAAGCAACCATCATAATAATCACAGGAAGCATAAGTACAAGCTTGAGAGAGTTGCTCGGCACCCCCTTTTCAAGCATATAGTTCACAAAATAAGACATGAAATTAGCAACCCCGATGTTCACGGGACTATCAACAATCCTATAAGTTACACCCCGAAGCTCCAAATCAGCCAAGAAATCGGAAACGGTAGCGGCATCAACAAGCGGCCAAAGAGCCTCCTGTCTCGTAATAACTATCTGCCTCGGATTAACTGTTCGGAAAGTTCCTTGAGCAATATTCTGCAGATTTGCAAGATTTTGCTTGGAAATCACAATAATATCAGCTCCGTTAAAAAACCCTTCTTCCCCCTGGCTCAATTGAGAAAGAATCGTAAGGCCCGAGCTCCCAACAGTCCAGAGAACAACAGTATTCGCCTGCTTAATAGTGTTCGACGATTCCTGTAATTGCTGCAAAAGAGCCTCTTCCGAAAGAAACTCAGAAGCCTCCCCAAAACTTCCGATCAAATTAACAAAAACCCCCTGCTGCTTAGCATAATCAACAAGACTTGTAAGCTTCTCGGACTCCTCGGAATTGTCGGTTATAAGAAGAAATGTCCTTTCATAAACAAAAACCTCATGCGTAATCGTATCCTGCTCTCCATCTATATTTCGAACCACCAATGTAACCTGATACTCCCCCGGCTCACCATAAGAATGAACTATCTCCACCCCCTGCTGCCTGTTTCCATCACCAAGATGCCATTCATAAGTAAGATCCTTGTCTTCTTCGGGATTAAAGGTATCGGAAGCATCGAAAATAATACTCCTACCAACCATAACAACCCGATCGGCATCAATAACTGCGGTTAAGGTATTTTCTTCCAAAACAATCTCCTCCGGAAGATCTTGAGCAAAAGCTAAAGATCCAGAAAAAACAAGAACAGATAAAAGAGCAAGCGAAAAAAAGCGTTTTGTAAACATAGAATTATTTTTAAATCTCGTCGGATAGTAGCAAATCCGGGAGAAAATATCAATCGACCCAAAAAACAAAAGACAAAGGACGCCAAGCATCTCAAGGTTGCCGAACAAGCATATTTCTGATATAATATTAAGATTTAAAAACAAAAAAATATGTATAAAAAACTAATCAGCTTGCTAAGCATCGGAGCACTGGCCCTACTGCAGGCACCGACCACTATCGCATCAAGCACTCTGGAAGTTGAAGCTTTCGACACAATCGCAGGTTATTCGACAACAATCGAAGTCGAAAACGCCATATCTTATCGAGACATCGAAATTTTGATTACAAAACCGAACCAAAGCGAATTGATACTCGAAGGAGAAACGGACGAAGACGGGGAATTGCAATTGGATATGGATGGGTATCATTTGAAACAAGCGGGAAATTATGAGATAAAAGGGAAATACTCAAACGAAAACAACTACGGTCAAACAGATTCATTCAAGGTTTACGAAGACTCTGTTTCGCTAAACAAATCATTGCTGGAAGCAGACCAATCAACAGCGGAAGCAACAGGGTACGATCCTGTGAAACTTTCAATAACACTGGAAGACAAATACGGAAATCCGATAAACAATCACGAGATCAGCATAATCTCCAGTAGAAGCGGTGACTACATCACCCCATACAGTGAAACAAAAACAAACGACCAGGGGAAAACAACTTTCTATGCATATTCTGACGAGGTTGGAATTTCAACCTACACAGCTTATGACATGACAAGCAATATAACCCTGTCAGGCAGAGCAAAAGTGGCTTTTTTCAGCCCGACAAAAACTTTAAAAGACATCGGAGGAGACAACCTATTCACATCGGTCCTTCTAGCCTCTGACGGAGGAGAAGCAGGCCCAGTCGACCACTTCGAAATCGAAGACATAGAAGAACAAGTGGATATCAACAAATTTGTAAACTTCACAGTCACAGCTTACGACGAAAACGACCTAACGGTAGAAGACTACACCGGAACAATCAGGTTTGGATCAAGCGATGACAACTCTGACCTTCCAAACGACTACACATTCATGGCGGAAGACCAAGGAAGTCATACTTTCAGCCTAAGCCTAAGATTTGGGACAACAGGACTTCACACATTATCAATAACAGATATAGATGACCGCGATATCGAAGGTGAAATCGAGGTCCAAGTAGGGACAGAAGGCACCGGAAACGCAACAGTCACTCCAAACACAACTGAAGAATCAGACGCGGATTTCACCCTTTTAACCCCACAAGCCGGAACTTACAGCTTGAGCACAATAGAAATAAGCGGCCAAGCGGAGTACGGACTTTACATCGACATATACGACAACTCCGAAATCCTAACGGAAGTCTTCACAACTCCGGATAACGCATTCTCATATGAAGCGGATTTGGGTAGCGGCTTACACCAATTATATGCCGTAACAAAAGATGCCGACGGCAACGAGCTGGAAACTTCGGAAACAGTTTCCGTGACCATCGATATGGACGCTCCAATCCTCGATTACGTAACCATTTCACCTGAAGGAGATCTTGCCGCAGGAAGTACCTTTTCAGTAGAAATTTTCTCAGAACCGAACCTCAATCAAGCGGGAATTATTTTGGGAGATAAAATTTACGAACTACAGGAATCCATTACAACAAAAGGTGTTTACAAAGGAACTCTTCTTGCACCTGAAACGGAAGGAATATATGAACTGGACATCATTCTGGTAGACACTCTTGCCAACGAGATCCAATACAGCAATCAAGCAACAATATCAGTTGTAGAAGCAGTTGTAGTGGTAGAGGAAGAAGTGGTTGAAATAGAAGAGGAGGTAGTAGTAACTCCATCAGATATAACAGGTGTAGAGGCCATCAATGGAGATTCTCGCGTAACTTTAACCTGGGAAGCTGCGGTTTCAGGGTCAGAAAACACTTTCATCGACCATTACAAAATCTATTACGGACCCGATCCCGAACTGTTATTCAGTACAGTAGAAACTTACGATTCAAGCACAACTTGGTACATCCCCGGTCTTCAAAACGACACAACATACTATTTCCAAGTTGTCGCAGTAGATTCTGAAGGGGCAGAAAGCCTCGGAAGAAGCGCAACTATGGAAGGAACTCCTGAAGCTGAAGAAGTAATAGAGGAATTAGGAAAACTTCATGAAAGTGCGGAAGAACCATCCCTCGAAGAAACAGGAACCCCTGAAGAAACTCCCGATAGCGGACCACAAGCCGCATGGGTGCTTTTATTCACAATAGTATTCGCAGAATTTTACTTCAAAACTAAAAAGAAAATTAACCAAAAAATATAATGGGAATCTTAAACAACCTGCGCGAAAGCGCTCAAAAAGGACGAGATGAACGAGAAGCCATTGTGGGCAAAGCCGAAGGAAGAAGCATGGACGAAGGCATTGCAAGCATGATAACAGGGGCGGAAACACAACAAGAGGTAAAAACCAACGCCGATAAAATCGCGGAAAACACCACTTTTGAAGGCAAAAAAAGGCTTGCCGAAATAGCCGGAGGAGCCTTGAGATCACTTGAAAAAATCGCAACGGGCAACCCGGCGGTAGAAGCCGCAAGAGCACAAATCCAAAAACTCCAGGCCCAAAGACAAGCCGCGCTGGAAGGACCGGAAATGGCAGCCAAAAGAGAGATAGAAAGACTCAATCGAGAAGGAAAATGGATAGATTCAGGTATTAGTTAGCCGTAACAGGACAACGTCCTGATTACGACCCCACTATCAATCAAGTCGTTTCGCCGCCAAGGCGGGACAAGCACACAGCGAAACACCAATAATTCAAAAAAAATGAAACAACAAATACTGAAAATTCTGGAGCAGCAGCAAACCAAAATGGAAGAAATGGTTGAAGATTTCAAAAAAATAATCGACCAACTCAAAAAAGATACCTTCAAAAAAGCCGAAGCGGACGAATCAGTACAAGAAGATAAAGCCGCCGAAGACCTTCTAAAAGAACTCTAGAGCACTCTCATCTGTTATGCTAAAATAGTCGCGTCCAAAAACAAAAGACGCATGTACTATCCGATACTCTTCATAAATTACTTCTTCCAAATCCTAACATTCCTGGTAATCGCCAGGGTAATTTTAAGTTGGTTCAGGACGCCTCATTCGAGCCCGATTTACAGATTTCTTATCGATTCGACTCAGCCTGTTATGAATTTGGCCAAAAAGATCACCCCCAGGACAGCAATGCTGGACTTCTCCCCTATCGTCGCAATTATCGGCCTTGATCTCGCCAGAACTGCAGTGCTTTATATTCTCGCATCATTATGACCCTTTTTGTAAAAAACACATTATCCGGCAAAAAAGAGGAGTTCAAGCCCTTGAATGACAATAAGGTTGGACTATATATTTGCGGACCCACAGTTTACGATAGCGGACATCTAGGGCATGGTCGGTCAGCAGTTGCATTTGATATTATTCAAAAATACCTGAGATACAAAGGATTCGACGTCACCTATATTTCGAATTACACCGATATTGATGACAAGATGATTAAAAGAGCCAATGAAGAAGGAATTTCCGTTCCTAACTTGGCGGACAAAATTATCCCAAAATACAAGGAAGATTATGGAAAACTAAGAATTGCAAAACCCGACAAGCAACCAAGAGCCACTGCGTTCATCCCTCAAATGATCGATTTGATCCAAAAGCTGATGGATAAAGGGGTCGCTTACGAACTTGAAGATGGGATTTATTTCCAAATCGAAAAATTTCCGGATTACGGAAAGCTCAGCCACCAAAAACTTGATGAACTACGAGCCGGCTCAAGAGTGGAAAAAGACTTCCAAAAGAAGCACCCTCACGATTTCGTGCTTTGGAAAAAAGCCAAACCCAGAGAACCAAAATGGGATAGCCCATGGGGCGAAGGCAGGCCTGGATGGCACATAGAATGTAGCGCAATGAGCATGCATCTTCTCGGAGAAACCTTCGATATTCACGGAGGCGGAATGGATTTAACATTCCCCCATCACGAAGACGAAATCGCCCAGTCCGAAGCCGCAACCGGCAAAAAGTACGTCAAATACTGGCTCCACAACGGATTCATCAATATCGATGATGAAAAAATGTCCAAAAGCCTCGGAAATTTCTTCACCTTAAAAGAAATCTTCGAAAAATACGACCCATTAGCAGTAAGATACCTATTCCTGGGAACTCACTATCGCAGTCCAATAAACTTTTCAGACAAAATACTCGACCAAGCAGAAAACGGACTCCAAAGAATCCGAGACTTCTTAATTAACCTGAAAAACTACAAATCCAAAACAAAAAACACACCAAACTTAGAAAAAATGCTATCCGAAGCAATAGACAATTTCGAGAAAAAGATGGACGACGACTTCGATACAGCAGGAGCACTAGGAGCCCTCTACAGCCTAATAAAAGAAGTGAACATCCTGATGAAAGGCAAGCTCCTCGCAGAAAAAGATCAGTGGGAAATCATGGAAACCATGCAAAAAATGGACTCTGTCCTAAGCATCCTCCCGGAAGTCGACGAAAACTTAGACTCAGAAGTGGAAACCCTCATCAAGGAACGTAACCAAGCTAGAGCAAACAAAGATTTCGCTCGCTCAGATGAAATCCGAGATGAACTTGCCACGAAAGGTATCGTGCTCGAAGATACACCAGAGGGGACAATTTGGAAAAAACATTAAATTATGTGGATTTTACTCTCATTAATCTCCGCCCTAGCAATGGCTAGCCGCCTTGCCGTGGCAAAAAGCCTTTCTGCAAAGTTCACAGCAACTTTCCAAACCTGGTTGATGGTAGTTTTCGCAATACCCGTCACAATCCTTTACATTATCCCCACATTCACAGAAATCCCACTAGATAACACCGCCTTTCTACTAACAACATTCATCGCATCATTAGGGTTCGTCACAGCCAACATATTAATTGTAAAAGCCGGTGAATACTCTCCCCTATCACTAACCATCCCCTTCCTCGCAATCACGCCAATTCCGGCAATAGCCATAGAATTTTTCACTCTAGGGAACCTGCCAACTCTTTACGGATTCATCGGGATCCTTCTGGTCGCAGTCGGAGGTTATGTTTTAAATGCTTCAGAAAGCAAAAAAGGCATTCTTGAACCAATAAAAGCAATCGCCCGAGAAAAAGGAAGTATGCTTGCAATCCTGGCTGCAATAATATTCGCAGTCGGAGGAACCTTGACTAAATATGCGGTACAAGAATCGAACGAAACCGCATTCATCACAATGTGGACAGTTACCAATTTGGCCGTCGCCACACCTCTTGTGCTGATCTGCTCAAAGTGCAAAAAACAGATCAAAGAGACTTTCAAAAAGGGAAATCTACTGAAAATCTCCGCAATGGGAACATTTTTCGCACTTGCATTCATCACCTTCTCAATCGCAACATTAGGTGCCAACGCCGCCTACATAATAGCACTCAAGAGAACCGCAGGCCTGTTCGGCGTTCTGATGGGTTGGCTTATATTCAAGGAAGTAAAAATCACCGAAAGACTAGCTGGAGCCGTTGTTATGGTTGCAGGGGTTGTTCTAATTGCTGTGCTTGGTTAAAACTGACTGATTTTGTGATGATTTTATAAAGTGACTTCAGCTTCACCGGTTGTCTTATAATGACAAACCCATTTTGAACTATCTTCAAACCCAGTTTTGTCAAATTCCCCTTTTCTCCTTTCGGTAATTCCTACAAGACTATCTCCTTCATAAGGGGATTTTGTGTCTTCACATAAAGCTTCAAAAAGCAACCATTCATCAAATACATCCCAAATAATCTCATAAGGGACATCAGCATCAGCTAGTGGACTAAACTCCGGATAAACCCGATATAAATCCTCTCCATCTTCCAAGGGGATAGCAAAAGGAATATCCCTATAATCTTCTAAAGATCCATTTTTTCGAGTATTTATCACTGCTCGTGAAAATCCCCCGTTGCTCCATGAAACTTCTTCATGACAATACCAAGAGGAATCATCTCGATAACCAGTTGAATTAATCAACAAAATTCTATAATGAGTTAAATTTACAAGCTCATCAACATCCCCCTCATAACACGCTTCTTCAAATCTTTTTTCATATTCAGATACAGATTGCGAAACGGTACATTCCAAGAAAAGCACAAACAGAAGCGGCAAGGAGTTTGAGGAAAATAGCACTGGGTATAGCGAGAACTTCAGAGCTTGAATTTATTAAAGCTCTTGATTGTTGGCACTTAGAACACGAAGGTTTTTTGAATGAA
>JAHIUS010000012.1 GCA_018816885.1 Patescibacteria group bacterium
ACGCAGACGGACTAAAAAGAGCTCACGGGAAGCTCCTCGAACTCGACACCAAGTTAAAAACCGGGAAAGTAAGCTACCTCGCTACCGCGAAGAATCATTATCTATTGCACGTGGAAAAGTTGATTGTGGAGAGTGCTAATTAGCCCTTCGCTCCATCCGCGATGAAACAAACTGCCGGTTTATCTCACCCCAGAATTGGTCGTCTTTTCCGGGAACATAGAGCTTAGTAGGCGTACTGCCGCTAACCAAAGATTCTTCCCAGAACAGATGTGGCGCAGGATTATCAACTGTACGCATAAAACTCAATCCATCATAAGCCATAAGCGCAAACATTATATGTTCCCCGGGATATTTCGCCTTGTATCTCTCCAAAACAATCTTAGATCTAGTGACCCACTGCTCATAATCAACGACGCTTCCATCAACAATAGACTCCATCCCCGGAGGATGATACGGTTCAACATCAGAATTACTCATCAAGTCACTCGCCACATGGTGACTTAGATTATCAGGCAAAGTGCTACAGTAAGCTTGAATCTTCGCAACCTCAGCCTCCCAAGCTGTTGCCCTCTTATCGCAATCCGCAGGAGTTTCCATAGTATTTTTGTTTAGATGTTAGGAGAACAAAATATCACAAATAAATCAAAAATCAAAAAACATCAAAAAAATACAAATCCTGGATCTATCCTCTTTGATCTTGAGTTTTTGATCTATCCTCTTTGATCTATGATTTTTGATTTACTTAAAAACTACCCCCCCCTTTTTTTTAATCTAAATTTAATGTCGATGTGATATCTTCTCGAGTATGAACATAAAAGATTTGGAAAAATCAATCGGCTGGAAAATCGGATATGAATTATCATTAGCCATATATCAAATAACCAAGAAATTCCCGAAAGAGGAATTGTACTGCCTAACCAGTCAAATGAGACGATCAGCATTATCAATACCTTTAAATATTACAGAAGGCTTATTCCGAAGCACCAAAAAAGAATTATCACGATTTTTCATAATTGCCAGAGGATCCGCAGGAGAATTGCACACACAGTTATTACTGGCCCATGATTTAGGATACATAACAGAAGTAGAAGCAAATAATCTAACATCAAAAACAGTCGAAATAATCAAAATCCTAACATCCTCGATCAAAACCCTAAGAGGCTATAACAATCGTCACAACCCTCAGGGTCTTTGATCTTTGATTTTTAATCTTTGATCTTTGATCTTTGATTTTTGATCTTTGATTTTTGATCTTGAGTCTTGAGTCTTGAGTTTTTGATCTAATACCTCTCCAAATACTCCTCAATCTCCCACCTACTAACAGCCGCCTTATATCTTCTCCATTCATCATTCTTCGCACGCATAAACGCTCCGTAAACGTGCTCACCAAGAGCACCACGCACCACATCATTCTTTTCCATGCTAAGCAGAGCTTGTTTCAAGCTATCGGCAAGACATTTTATCCCGACTTCTCGAGCTTTTTCATCTGTAAACTCATAAATATCCTCCTCAACCGGAGCAGGTGGCTCAAGACCTTTACGCACACCATCAAGACCGGCAGCAAGCATAACCGAAAAAGCAAGATAAGGGTTCGCAGTCGGATCAGGATTCCGTAATTCACATCTGGTAGCAACGGCCGCGGAAGAAGCGGAAATATGCGGTACTCTGATAAGAGCGGACCGATTTGTCTGAGCCCAAGCAATATAAACAGGAGCTTCATAACCAGGCACAAGCCGCTTATAAGAATTAACCGTTGGATTCAGAACAGCATTCATCCCTTTGATGTGCAAAAGCTGTCCCGCAATAAAAGAAAGAGCCGTCTTAGAAAGCCCGTATTTATTCGAAGCACTTCCGTCATAGAAGACATTCGCCCCGGTCTCAATAGAAGAAAAACTTTGATGAACATGCATCCCCGTCCCGTTAATCCCGGCAATTGGCTTAGGCATAAACGTCGCGTGCAGATCGTACTTGGCCGCGATAGCCTTTAACACCATCCGGAAAGTAATCGCATTATCCGCAACACTCAAAGCATCCCCATACTTGAAATTGATCTCATGCTGCCCGATAGCAACCTCATGATGAAGCGCCTCCACCTCAATCCCCATCTCATCCAGCGCAAAACTCATATCATTCCTGATCTCAATCGCCAGATCGTTGGTCTGATCGAAATACCCAGCCTTATCGTTCGGAAGAGGATTCAACTCCTTCCCGTTCTTTTTAAAAAGAAAAAATTCCAGCTCCGGACCTGTATTGAAAATATATCCCAGCTTCCGAGCTTCCTCCATCTGTCTCTTAAGAACACCTCGAGGACAACCCTCAAAAGGCTCCCCGCTGGGCTTATAAACATCACAAATCATCCTGGCAGTAACATCCTTGCGCTCACGAGTCCAAGGCAAAATCGCAAAAGTATCCAGATCAGGCTTAAGATACATATCACTCTCCTGAATCCGAGTAAAACCCTCAATCGAAGACCCGTCAAACCAAACATTGTTATCAATCGCGTTCTCAAGCTTGTGAACCGGCAGCGTAATCGCCTTCGCCATCCCAAGAATATCAACAAACTGCATATTGATGTACCTAACACCTTCTCGAGCAACCATTTCGAGAATCTGCTGCTTGGTCAAACCTGCTTTTTTCTTGAAAGAATAGTCATGCGCGTGCCTGGAATCTGTAAGCGGCACAGTAGCGGAAGGAGGTGCCTGAGTAGAGGTCGGGTACATTTCGTTTTGGGTTAAAAAAGCAAAAAACAGTACTTTCGTAACATGCCGATTTGCAAAAAAAAAGAGAAAGTTTTGGATCAAGAAAAAGTGGTAAATCCTTCCGACACCAGAATAGAACTGCATATTGACTAGCTCCACTCACCCAGGCTACACTTCGACTGTCGAAAATTCCTACAACAAAACCGAATTGACAACTTTACAAAAAATCCTTGAAAACATAGGTCTTTCAAAAAAGGAGTCAAAAATCTACTTAGCCGCAATCGAACTCGGGCTTTCACCCGCCTCAAAAATCGCAAAAACCGCCGGACTAAACCGAGTAACAACCTATGACACCCTGGAAAAACTCATGCAAAAAGGCTTCATCGCCAAACACAAACGCAAAGGAACCTTCCAATTCTCAGGAATAGACCCGGAAATAACCGCCCTGGACTTCCGCGCCAAAGCCAGAGAGTTCAGAAAAGCGCTCCCGGACTTCAAACGCCTGCAAGGAGAAACCCTTCACCCCCAAATCCAATACTTCGAAGGAATCGAAGGAATCAAAAAAATCTACCTGGATACTTTATCCTCAAAAACGGAAATCCTGAACTACACCGACTCGAAAGGGATCAGGGAAATCTGGCCCGAATACGACAAAGATTATGTCCAAAAACGAGTCGATAAAAAGATTTACCTCCATGGGATCTCCCCCAACGACAACGAAGGCCAATCAGCAAAAGCCGCCGACTGGGACCGTCACCGCGAAATCCGGCTCGTAGACAAAAAGAACTATGACTTCTCAAACGAAATCAACATCTACAATGACAAAGTCGCCATCGCATCATTCGGCAGCAATCCCACAGGCATGATCATCGAGAACCGCGACATCGCCAACACTCAAAGAGCCATCTTCAAGATGGCATGGGAGTTTGCAGGAAGGTAAGACAGCATGCTATTTAGGATCAAACATTTAGTTCATACTCTCCCCACCATTTATCACCTCCATTATCAGCTTTCGGCAAAAGACGACCCATAGAAACACCAACCAAATCAGCAACTTCTTCTAACTCAATTATATCAGGGTTCCCACCCTCCTCCTGCCTTGCACTATGATCATTTTCGATAACCTCCTCCAATCGACGAACTCTCTTTTCCATACCCATAATATTTCCAGGTTAAAATTTAAATCGAACCCGATTATAACCATTCAGCTCAAATAAGTCAACCCCTAATCTTCTCCCAAGCATCCCCAACCTGCAAAACTGTCTCCTCGTCAAACTGCCGACCCATAATCTGCAGCCCAATAGGCAAACCACCGCTAGACTTTCCACAAGGAACAGACAACCCCGGAATACCGGCAGCACTCGCAGGAATAGTAAGCAGATCGGCCATATACATTTTCAGCGGATCATCAAGATTTTCCCCGAGCTTAAAAGCAGGATAAGGAGAAACCGGCCCGCAAAGAACATCAACTTCCTCAAAAACACGATCAAAATCCCGGATCACAAGCGTTCTAACCTGTTGAGCCTTTTTATAATAAGCATCATAATAACCCGCGGAAAGCACATAAGTCCCAATCATAATCCTCCTCTTAATCTCCTCCCCGAACCCCTCGGTTCGCGCATTTCGGTAATAATCCATAAGATCCTCCCCTGTATCGGAAGGCTTTCGCCCAAACCTGATCCCGTCATACCTCGCCAAATTGGCGGAAAGCTCCGCCGGCATCGCAATATAATAAAGCGCAATCGCATACTTCATATTCGGCAAAGAAACTTCCTTGAGGATAGCGCCCGCCTTCTCGAGAGCTCTTACAGCCTCCATAACCTTCGAAGCTGTCTCTTCCTCAACTCCTTCCCCGAAATACTCTTTCGGAACCCCGATTTTGAGCCCCCGCACATCTCCCGTTAAAGCTTCCGTGTAATTCGGCACAGATTTATCCGGAGTTGTAGAATCTTTTGGGTCTTTACCTGCAATTTCTTGTAAAATCAAAGCCGCATCCTCCGTAGTTTTGGCAAAAGGGGAAATGGTATCCCACGAACTGGCCATAGCCATCACCCCAAACCTTGAAGTCCGCCCATAAGTAACTTTCAAACCAACACAGCCGCAAAGAGAAGCAGGCTGACGAACGGAACCACCCGTATCCGTCCCCATCGCTCCCAAACACATATCATCCGCAACACTGGCGGCACTACCCCCTGAAGAACCACCGGGAACTCGCGCAAGATCATGAGGATTCTTGGTAGGGCCAAAACATGAGTGTTCTGTTGATGCCCCGCAAGCGAATTCATCCATATTTGTACGACCGAGAAGAACAGTCCCGGAATCCCGCAACTTGGAAATAGCGGTCGCATCATAAGGCGGCTTAAAACCTTTCAAAATCTTGGAAGCGGCCGTACATTCCCACCCTTTCACACAATAAATATCCTTAATCCCCATCGGTATTCCGGAAAGCGGTGTCTTGATCTCAACATTGCGCGCGGCCTGCAAAGCACCCTCCTCATCAACTTCGATAAAAGCATTAAGATCTTTGTTGCGTTTTTTAATACGATCGAGACAAGCTCGCGTAAGCTCCTCCGCCGAGAAATCCCCGGCCTTGAGACCCGCATGCGCCTTGCTGATTGTAAGTTCGTTTAAATTCATAAGACTTTTCTGACCTTGATTTGGCGATTTTCAACCTCAAGAGGGCTACACGCAAGCAGATCATCTCCACTGCAGATGGATTCATCGATCTCATCTTCGCGCATAACATCTTGGAGACCTGTGACCTGAGAAGTCGGTTCGACCCCTTCCGTATCAACCTCATTCAAAACCTCCATATACTCAAAAACACTGTCCAACTTCCTCTCCTCCTGCGGAGAAACATTTATACGAGCTAGATTTAAAGTTTTTGTTATTTTTGTCATAGCGAGGTGGATTTTATCACACTCACATACTTACGGTCTATTGAGTTTGGCTGCATCTGATCGCGAAGCCGCCAATCCCTGGGGTCATCATACTCGTTTTCGATTAAACCGGCATGAGCCATCTGATGATGGTGCTTGCAGAGTGGGACCAGGCGTTTGTGGGTTCCATACTTGGCGAATCTGTCGGGATGATGTATTTCGGTATATGGATCGTCACACATCGCACACCGACCATCATACTCTTCTTCAATCCTACATCTGTCGCTTGCTGAAATATATCGCTTGCCGTCCTTGGAAGGCTTGGACTTACGAACCATCGGTTTTTCTTCGACTTGATCGAGCAAAATACTAAGTGTCTCCTTGAGAGTTACCGGTCTTTTTTCTTGTTTTCCAAGCTTTTGACGATATTTTTTGAGCCGAAATTCGATTTTCTTGTCAATCTTGAGAGTTGTAACAGGTTGATACCCGGGTAGCAATACATCCTTGCGATACTTTTCAAGTGTTCCTTTAGACAAAGTCTGAACCATTTCTACCAACTTCTCTTCTTCCAAAGGCAAAGATGCTACCGCCCCCACTTTTCCAAACCCTTGCTTCTCAATTTCCGCTTTCAACAAAGGCTTATCTTCAACTCTTCTATAAACAGACAGAACCACCCTTACAGTACTCTCCCCCATCCCACCAATAACCTTCGCAAAATGCTCAAGCGAATAAAACCCCTTCTTCTCCCAAAGCCTCCTCTTCTCAACCTCAGGCAATAGCGTAGCAAACTTCCGCTTCCATCGCCGCGCCTCACCGCCATATTTTTGACAGAGGACAAAAAGCTCCCCATCAGACATTTTCTGCATAGTTTTAAGTAATCAATTTGTACCCGAAAAATACACCCCCAACAGGAGTAAATCAAGCATTCCATATTGCACCAATTTCAATCCCCAGCATAGAGGTTAAATTTTCCTTAAATTTACATTAAATCCCCCTTCCCGTATAATACGGCCATGCCAAAAACACTCGAAAACATAAACAAAATCTCTTTTCTATTCTTCGCGATACTCGGAACGACCCATATCCTATCAATGCTGATGCTGGCAAACAACTGCCTGCCTCAAGCCGCCAACCTGTTATTCAGAACTCTTGACCTTCCTTTTCTCCTATCAACACTAATCTACGGCGGCAGCGCTCTCCAACTTTCACTCCGAAAAATCGGCTTGCACGGAAAGATACTCTCCCTTATCTTAATAACCCTTCTAAGCGCGATATTTGCGCTAACTCTGTATTTAAACTTCTTCTTCCCAGATTTATAAGATGAAAAAAGTAATAGCATTCGGAACTTTCGATTATCTTCATGCAGGACATGAAAACTATCTTGAGCAGGCAAAAAAACTCGGCGACCACTTGACGGTAATAGTTGCCCGCGACGCAACCGTAAGAAAAATTAAAGGATCCGATCCGGACAACCGCGAACGACAAAGACTAAAAAAAATCAAATCCCTTCCATCCGTCGACAAGGCTCTCCTCGGATCAAAAGAAGATAAATTTCAAGTAATCCGCAAAATAAAACCCAACATTATAGCGCTGGGATATGACCAATTCGTTTTTACTCAACAACTTCAAGGCCTCCTAATCAGGAATAATCTAAACACGGAAGTAACACGCCTCAAACCTTACAAACCCGAAATAAATAAATCTTCAATAATAAAACAAACACATGCTAAAAAGCAGTCTGAATCTTGCCGCGAAGAATCTCTGGCGCAATAAATACCTGGCTCTCGCAACAATAGCGGTTATGGGGCTGATACTTTTTATTTTTAATATAATCATCACCCTAAACCTCCTCGCAACAGGTATAATCAATGAAATCTATCAAGAGGTCGACATGATCGTATATCTTCAAGATGATGCGGATATTTTTCAAATAAATACCCTGACAGAAGAATTGACAGCGATGGAAGAAATAATATCCGTAAAATACACCACAAAAGATGAGGCATTAACCGAATACTTGCAACTCTACCCCGAACAACAAGACCCTTTCACCATATACGGAATCGACAATCCGCTCCCGGCAAGCATACAAATCATAACCGAGTCACCCGAAAACCACGCCGTAATCCAAAAGACCCTTGCCCTTCCCGAATATGAAGATCTATTCCTGACAATAGAAAGTAATTCGGAAAATCAAAACCTGGTTAGTCGCGTCCTCTCGATCGGCACATACACAAACAACCTCGTAATGGCCGTTTTGATCACCTTCCTGGCCGCGAGCTTCCTCGTAATTCTAAACGCAATTTACTTAACAATTTTCAACAGAAGAAAAGAGATCGAAATCATGGAACTGGTCGGAGCCGACATATCTTTCATAAGATGGCCGTTCCTGTTTGAAGGAATCGCAATCAGCGGAGCCGCCGTACTTCTGAGTATGATTTTGATATCGGGCTTCATCTCTTCCGTTAACCTGGATTCAACCTTAATGGAATTAACTTCTACCAAAAAAATCATCACAATCGCTTTACTTCAAATAATTATGAGTATCGGCGTTGGAACCCTAAGCAGCTTCATTGCTATTGAAAACCACCTCAAGCGCCAAAGATGAAAACCTTAAAAATAAACGGAATCATCATCTTCAAAAGAGATTTCGGTGAGTCCGACCGTATTTTCCACATCTTCACAGAACATATCGGGAAAATCGAAGTAATAGCCAAAAACGTCAGGAACGGAAGCCGCCGAGCAGGCCACTTGGAGCTTTTTAACTTTGGAACATTTTTTCTTTATAAAAGCAAAAATCACTACTACCTCAACCAATGCGAAACCATCCACGAATTCACGCAACTAAAAAAAGATCTGGACTCAATCGGAGCCGCCTACCTGGCAATCGAACTTCTTAACAAACTAATGCCTCTCGAAGACCCAAACCAAGAACTTTTCCGGGAAACCGCTCTATTCCTGAAATACCTGGAATTAACTTTAAAAAAAGACCTAACCTTACTCACATTCAAGATAAAACTGATGACGGAGCTGGGTCTTTTGCCGGAAATAATGGAGTGCTCCGGCTGCAAAAACAGACTCGCACCGGACCTAACCTACTTCCCAAACGAGCACCGCTACTACTGCCGCGGCTGCACCTCAAACGAAGGAACTCTGGTGTCCACCAACTCAATCAAGCTCTTTTACTACCTGAAAAAAGTGGATTTCGGAAAAGCTCTCACTTTAAAATCAGACAAAAACCTCGAAAAAGCCATCGCAGAACTGACGACATTAACAGACTTGTATTTGCAGGAGCATTTGGGGAGTTAGCCTGTAACTTTTGCTTTGATTCAAAGATGTAAAGCAGAGCACTTTGGCAAAACACCACAATTGAAAATTGGCAATTGAGAATTGAACACCTACTTCACTGAAACCTTCTCAACCCCCACAACACCCTCAATCCTATTGAGAAGTTTTTCAAGCTCATCATAACCGCCAACTTCAATCACAAGCATCCCCACAACCCCCCCATCCACTCGATCAACAGAGATATTCGCAATATTACACTTAAGATCGTCAATAACTGAAGCAATATCGGAAAGCAAGCCCGATCTGTCTTGCGCCTCAACCTTAACTTCGGCTTGGTAAGACTTCTCTGAAACCTTGGACTTCCAATCAACAGAAACAAATCGATCTTCATCAAGCCCGCGAAGATTACCGCAAGACTTCTTATGAACGCGAATCTGCTTTCCGCGAGTAACATAACCAAGTATGGAATCCCCATACCCCGGCTTGCAACAAGCACTCAAAACAACAGGAAGACCGGTATGCCCACCGACAACCATCAGCTTGGTCAAATCACTGCCGTCAGAAACAACTTTCTTGGGATCAACAACCTTTTTCTCCCCCATCAGATCTTCTTCGAGGAAAATTTTCTTAATAACAGTCCCAACCGTAATAACTCCCGACCCCAAAGCCTCCAGGATTTCCTCTCTATGAACAGAATTCAGCTTTTTACCATCATAAACCTTAAGTAAACTCAATCTGGAATCCAAACCCGCCTTACCGATCATCTTCAAATACTTATTCAAAAGCTCCTTCCCTTCCTTAACATTCCGCTCTTTATCAAAAGATTTGAAGTGATTTTTAATCTTATTCGAAGCAGCAGCAGTCTTAACGAAAGAAAGCCAATACCTGTTCGGACCGGGCTCTTTTTTAGTCAAAATCGTAACAACCTGCCCATTCTTCAACTCATAATCAAGAGGTACGATCCGACCGTCAACTTTAGCTTGAAAACAACAATGTCCAACATCCGTATGAACACTATAAGCAAAATCAATGGGAGTAGCCCCTCTCGGCAGATCTTTAACCTCCCCATCCGGAGTAAGAGCAAAGATCCGATCACTAAAAAGATCCAACTTTACATTACTCTCTGAATCTACATCGGAAAGCCCTTCAATCCACTCAAAATACTGATCAAAATTCGCAGGAGAAATCTTATGTCCCTTCTCTTTGTAAAGCCAATGAGCCGCAACTCCATACCTGGACTCCTCATCCATGTCTTTGTTACGAATCTGAATTTCAACAGGCTGAGAATTCCCTTCAACAAGCCCGACAACCGCAGTATGCAGACTCCTGTATCCATTCGACTTGGGAACAGCAACATAATCTTTGAAACGATTCGGCAGAGGCTTCCAATTCTTATGGATAAAACCGAGAGCCGAATACAAACTGGAAATATCCTCATCGGGAACAACTATCCTAAGCGCATAAATATCATAAAGCGCGTTCAAAGAATTAATATCCTTCCTCTTCATCTTGCTGTGAATACTGTAAATGTGCTTGATCCTCCCCTTAACTTCCGCCTCCATACCCTCTTTTTTCAAAGAAGCCGAAAGCTTGAGAACCGCATCATCAATAGCTTCCTGATGCATCTCGCCATAACGATCAACCTCCTTTTTTAAATCATTAAAATCCTCGGGGGAAAGGTAAGCAAAAGCCAAATCCTCAAGCTGACTCTTGAATTTGTAAATACCGAGTCGAGCAGCTACCTTCGCATAAACATGCATCGTCTCATTTGCCATCATCTGCTGAAAATCAAAGTCCCGCCCTTCCAAGGTCATCATATTGTGCATACGATCCGCAAGCCTTATAAAAACAACTCTCAAATCCTTCGCCATAGCCAAAAACATCCTTCGAAAGATCTCGATTTGAGCACGATCACCTCCAATCCGAACCATTCTAAGTTTCATCGAATCCCTGATAATAGAGCTCACCTTCGAACCGAAACGCTTCTCGATTTCAAAAAGCCCATTCTTCATATGCATAGGTACATCGTGCAGAAGAGAAGCCGAAACAGTTTCCATATCCGGCCTCAATTTAAGCAGGATGTATGTTGTCTCAAGCGGATGAACCAAATAAGGCTCATCGTTGCGAAATTGTCCTTCATGCGCCTCCCGAGCAAATTCATAAGCATCCCGAATAACAACCTCATCCAAACCGGGCAGATACTTCTTCGCCTTCTCAATTAATCTACCGATTGTCAGATCAGGAAAAACGCGCATAAAAAATTAGTGGTCAAGGGCTATTGATTTTAGCAATTACAGCACAAAAAATCCACAAAAAATCTGGGTAAAAAACAAGCAAATAACAACTAAACATCGCAACAGGCTGAAATCATGATTGCGACCCTACTACAAATCAAGCCGTTTCGCGCCAGCGAAATACTTGATACTTGATACTTGATACTTGATACCTACTCCAGCCCTTCCTCAAATATAAGATCCAGATCCGACCCTCTCACATCAACAACCTGCACCCCTTTCACAAGGGCTTCTTTATTCAAGGTAACATCCTCAATTCGAGCATTCAGATACAAAAGCGCGCTATACAAAACCTCATACAATTTCCCGCGAGCCTTATACTGAGCCTTCAGATCAACCTGATCCTGCCCGATTTTTACAAAATCATTCAAGGCCGAAACCGCATCATCACCGTCATAATCCTCAAACTCAGCGAAAAATTCCGCTTCCTTGAGATCTTTTCCGGAAGAGTTTCCATTATAAAGAACCTCAAGCTCATCAGTTTCATTCTGTAAATCCTTCAAAAGCTCAACCCCTTCATCATAAAGACTCTGCAACTCAATAATCAAATCATCAACAGCCGAACTTCTATCGGAAAAATCGTTCAAATAATCGTTAACATCGAAAGAAAGCGCATTCATCACCTTACCGTAATGCTCAATCCCGTAAGCAAGATCATCATCCGAAACAGTATCAACCTCCCCAACCTCCATCCCTTGCTCAACACCGCTTTTGCCAATAAGCCCACTATCCGTTCCGATTAAAATTCCTCCATACAAAGAAGAATCAACCCAAACCACACCTTGAGGCACATCTTCCTCCACAGGATCAACAAAATCAGGCACATCTCCATCCCCCCCGGGCTTAATTCCGCCATCAAGAAACGTAACAAAAAATTTCACCCCGACAAAAACAATCAAAATCACAATCGCCAAAAAGGAAACTCCGCCGCAACAGAAATAAACATGCTTCTTGGTAAGCCCCGCGTCCTGCAAAACTCCGTCAACCTTGCTCGCAAAACTGTCCACATCTTCATTAATATCAAAATCAGCACCTGAAGTACCTTCTTCCTCAACATGAGTAGAAGCGGCCTTCTGAACCTCATCCTGAACCTCCTGAACACCAATCTCCTCATCTTCCGTTACATCTTCAACTTTTGGGGCATCGACAGAATCTTCTTCCGAATTTTGATCTTCTTCAGGCATATTTAAAGTTTATTAAGCATATCTTTTTCTTCGGTCATTCTGCTTTTTATAAATAAAGTCAAAACTCCCAAAATAATCAATATAAAAATCATAATAACTGCGATAGTTCCAAACCCGCCGCTTCCTTCAGCCTCCCTAATCGCAGCCGACTGATACAGCAGATTAACCTTCCCGACAGAGAAATCAACCTGAATGGCATCACCTCTAATCCCGGTAGCGGGATTTTCCGCATAAACATAAACCTTATGTTCACCTTCCGAAAGTGCCGAAGGAGGCTTTACTTCAAACTCACCGGTCAAACTATCGGCAACAACAATAGAAGAAAAGATCATACTCCTCCATGTAACATAAATAATCGATCCCGGAGCAGCGAAAGCTTTAAGTGAAATATCACCTTCCTCATCGATTTCAGGGGTTTTAATCTCGGGAGCTCCAATATCGGTATTAACCGTAAAACTCTTTATCGCGGAAATATCTATAAGTTTTTTACCGTCAACACCCGCAACAAACAGATTGTAATCACCGTCGGAAAGATTCTCATCAACAACAACAATGAACTTCCCAAGCTCATCGGTATCGGTTTCAAAAGAAGAAACGGCAGCTCCGTTTGCATCAAGAACATAAACAACAGCCCGGATATTCGGCTCGGAAGTACCTTTGATTAAAATATTTGCACCCCTCACAACGGCATTATTCGGCAAATTGGTGATTTTTGTCTTAATATTTTCGACATAATCAGCCTTATTGGGATTAAATCCGTAATAAAGCTCATCCATATCGGAAATGCCGTCAAAATCGGAATCCGATGACCAAGGATCAGTCCTGTAAAC
This sequence comes from Patescibacteria group bacterium, assembly GCA_018816885.1. Lineage (GTDB taxonomy): Bacteria > Patescibacteriota > Gracilibacteria > UBA1369 > UBA12470 > JAHIUS01. The sequence continues at coordinate 13,175 of JAHIUS010000012.1, forward strand.
AGACTCCATATAATCACTCATGCCATCACCGTCACTATCGAAATCTTCATCATGAACACTTTCATCAACAGAAACATAATCTCTCTGCGAAGGATCGGAACCTTCAATAAGCTCCAAAACATCGGAAATACCGTCACCATCCGAATCCCAACTATCCGCATCAATCCCCAAAAGAACCTCAACCTTATCGGAAAGACCATCATTATCCGTATCCGAATTTAAAGGATCAGACCCATACAAGAACTCCTCCGCATCGGTAAGCCCATCGGCATCGGTATCCAGACTTCCATCGAAATCTTTATCGGAAAACATCATCTCTTCCCAAATATCCAAAAGCCCATCATTATCCTTATCCTCAAATATCTGATCCGCAATCTTATCTTCCGGCAAAACAACATCTGTCAAAACAACTTCCAAAGCAACATCTTCCCGAACAGAAACCGGAGCAACAATTACTATATCATCCTGAAAAGTAATCTCGATACGATCCTCAAATATCACCTCCCGAGTATCCTTTTCCTCCAATTTCAAAACAGGCTCCCGGTTTATAAAAATAATCTGCTCGATAACAAGGTTTTCGAGAGGAATAACTTCAATGGAAATACCCTCTTCAAACTCAAAATCCTCAGAAACAACCTCAACCTCACCGGCAAGCTCATCAGGATCATAATCATGTCCGGAAACAATATCTGTTGAATCTCCCGAATCATCCGGTATATCGGAACCACCGGAAGAACTTGATGAAGACCCTCCTCCCCCACCTCCACCGGTAGTCTGTCCGAAAACAGGATTCTGAGTATTTATAGTGGCAACCGTCAATACGGGAGTAGAGGCGGAATTCCCATAATTATCCACAGCCTGAACGTAAATATTGTAAGTTGCACCTTCAACAAGATTCGTAAGCGTTGTAGCCACAGCACTCATGGTGGAAAGTGTCCCCGCCAAAGCATAAGTTGCAGCAGCCTGAACTTTATAATAAATCCTATAAAGATAAAAATTGCTTTCTACGGCAACAGCAGTCCAAGAAAGACCGATCGAACTCGAAGTAATACTACTGGTATTCAAATCTGAAAGTCCGCCTGAAGGATTAAGCTGATCGATTATAAAAGCCGAAGAAGAACCTGCCGCACCTTCCGCAATAGTATCGTAAGGAGTAACCCTGACAAGAGCCGTACTTATATCAATATTACTTTCATCCGAAACCGTATCCCAAATAACAGAGACCGTATTCGCTCCGGAAGAAGTGATAATATAAGCAGATCCTGTCCCAACCTGATAAGCAGCCGAATTATCTATCTCCGGCGTACCATAAGTCGCCGAAACATCGGAAAGCAAAGTCGCTTTCTGCCACCCTGACCCGACATTATACTCAATTTTGGCCGACAAATTATCATCATCACCGTCATCAACAGTAAACTCAATCGTCACTTCCGAACTGCCAGCAACATCCTGTGATCCGGAAACTCCCGATACGGTAGGGCTTTGATTTGTATTAAAAGTTATATCATCCAAAGCAGACTCATTCGAAAGAGCGTCAACAGCCCAAATTTTGGCATAATAATTAAGCCCCGCAGTCAAACCTGTTACTGTTGTAGTGGCAGTCGCAGCCGAAGCCAAATTAGCATCATTACCATTATCCCATTCCAAAGCCTGCCCGGTCCTACCCTGAACATCGCTCTGCCCGGTACCATACCAAACCTCATAATGATCAAAAGCCGGATCCGCAGCAGCCGTCCATGTAAATGTAGCCGTTGTAGCCGTACTTGAATCAAAAAGAAAAGCGGCAAGCCCCGAAGGCGCACCGGCATCATAAGTAACAGAAACGCTATCGATTTCAACTTTCTCAGTACCATCGGAAAACAAGAAAGATCTGACATATATACTTCCGGTACCGACATCCCCCGTAAAACCTCCCAAATAACTATTTATCTCATACTCTGTATTGTGATCCACATTTATATCGGAAACGGCAAGCCAAGAAGTACCGGAGTGATAGAACCAATTAGAACCATCCGCTGAAATTTGATAATAACCCGTACCGGCATTATTCCCGGAATAAACCGCATCAAAATCAAAAAGGTTGCTGAACTCGGGATGAGTACCGGCAATCGCGGTATGTATTTTTACATCATCCAAACTCATAGATGCTTCCGCACCAAAAACCGAAGTAGGCTCAGTTCCCGCAGCTTTTCTAACAAACACATAATCCGCTCTGAAATCCGCCATATCAAAGGAAGAAATCTGCAAATGCGGATCATCTGAAACTTGAACGATTGAAGATGCCGTTGTTTCGGTAAAAGTGCTGCTCGGATAAGTAAACTTAAGCGAAGTACCCTCGTGATACTCAATAGAATAATTATTCCACCCGGTATTGTAAGTAAAATTACTTTCTTCAAAAGTGACACCACCTCTTTCCATATAACAATTTGCGCCTGTCCAAAACCCGAAATCAAAACCTTTTTCACCCGAACCCAAATCAGCCTCAAACCTATGAGCAAGCTCGACGAAACCGAGACTCGCTTTGTTTTCGGTAGCACCCGCATAAGCCCTGTAAAAAACCGCGGTATCGTCCGCAAGAGCATAATCCGTTGACCAAACACCATCCGCCGTACCAAGCTTAAGAGTCCCATCCGCTTCAGTGAAAGTACCGGTTGTCGTCCATTTGGAAGAATCTACCGTCCCATCATCAAAGTCATCCGCAAACAAGAAAGTATTATCGATATCGGACTCGGTAGCTGCAGAAGAATTACCGTAATACATATAAAGCGTTGTATCGGCGGAAGCCGCAACAGTAGGTATCTCAACCCAAACAGAAGCTGTCGTTGAAGCCGTATAGCTTTCCACCCAATAATCTATCTCTGTACTGCCATCAGAAGTTGTAAACCGAAGATCATCAAAATCCGCCTGCATATCCGAATCATAGGCTACCGTCAATCCAACCTGATAATCGGTCAACTCCGCACCACTGTTCGTAATAGTAACCGCTTTTCTCTTGGTATTACCGTCAACAGGAATAAAACTTGCAGTATAAGTCCCACCGCCAAGATCTTTCAAACTCGCCATGCTGTCGACAACATCCACATCAACAATAGAATCATCATAAACATAATAAGTTGAAGGCGATGCCTCATCAAAATCCCAAACCTGCGTACTCGTAACTCCGCTGAAAAGCGTTGTAAATGAATGTCCCGTACCGGACCAAGAAGAATCACCAACGGCATTCGTATGCCTGGCAAACGCGTAATAAGTAGTAAATTGAGCAAGCTGAGTCTCGCCGGAAAGCACCCCTGCGAAAGTTCCCTTTGAATCGTTAACCGTAATACTCTCCAGGTTGGAAGAATCATCGGAAGCTGACCAAACAGTAGTATCCCCTGCAAGATCCGTAGTGATCTTCCAATCGGAAGTTGTATGAGAAAGTCCATCGGAAGCATATGTCGAACTGATTAAAACGGGAGTTCTGCTGTTTTGATAACTACCCGTACCCGAACCGGCAGTAATATAAGGAGTGCTCGGAGCGGAATACTGTAATTTATAAAGAGTACCGTCCGCACCATCCGCAGGACTGCCATCGGTACCTCCTTTTGTTCCTTTAAGAGAAGTATTTCCAGCAATCATATCTGCAAGAAAACTGCTTGAATCTGTCGCATAGTAGACAGCGACACGACCACCTCCGCCTCCACCTCCATCAAAACTGCTTCCATTACCACCATTACCACCATTGGCATCAATAGAACCCGCACCGGCTAAAGTACTGGTTCCGATATTAATAGTTCCTCCGCTTCCTCCTCCTCCGCAATAATTGGCAACACAAGTACCAACCTCACCATTGGCGGTAATACTTCCGGCAACAGTAAGAGTCCCGTCAATATCCAAAATAACCTTTCCTCCTCCATCACCTCCCTGACCGGTAGTATTTTGAGATGCACCACCACCCGATCCCATAAAAACGGGAGCGGTATTCGAATCATAAGTAGAACCGCCTGTACTCCCTGTTGTACCATCACCACCCGCGCCGCCATGTCCGGCTCCACCACCACCGGCCGCAATCGCACCAAACCCGGATGTAGAAGTCGCACAAACACCGGTAGTCGTATTCGGACCATCACCAGGATCATCCTCGGCTCCTCCTCCGGCACAACCGACACCATCTGCGGCAATCGACGAGTCGGAGTCAATATTCAAACTTGCCACCTCCCAATTAACACTCGCAGTTATATCGGTATTAACAAGCGCAACGGCAACATCATTATCAAAAGTAATAGCCCCTCCGTCAGCACTGGCTGTTCCGGCTTCTTTATCAACGCCGGTATTCCCGTTCCATGTCAAATTATTAAGAGTAAGATCATTCGCGACATCCCAATCCACAACCGCACCACTCTTATTGATATCAATCGTACTGGCCCCTACAGTCGTCCATGTATCGGCGGATAGATTGAAATTCGTAGTATTTGTAATATCCCAATCCGCTCCACTGGTATTTATAGTCCCCGAAGCCGTAAGGTTTATAGTCGTAATTGCGGAAGAACAATCCCAAGTTCCATCAAGAAAAGAAAGATTCCCGACAGTTCCTATATTTAAGGTAGTTTGATCCTCACAATAAAAATCGGCTCCATCGTCGAAAACAAGACCTGTCCTAACATAATCCACCCCGTTTTTAAAATCCAACCCTGAAGTAACCCTCAGATTTCCGGCTCCATCATCGGATGTTCTGTCCAAAATAAAAGTAGTTCCGTTAGTTCCATCCGTTGCCAAAGTCGAGCTTGCACCGGCCAATCCGGCCGCAGCCGTAATATTCCCAAGATCAAACCCATTCAAAACACCATAATAAACAGCAATTCGACCTCCTCCTCCGCCTCCGCCATCACGAGTATTATCACTACTGTTAACACCATTTCCGCCGGCTGCGGACACAGTCCCGATACCGGACAAAGTTGCAGCATTGATATAAACACCGCCGCCGCTTCCACCTCCGGCCGCCTGAGTACCATCCAAACCGCCGACAGTACCATCGGCACTGATAGTTCCGTTAACAGTCAATGTACCCAGTACATCCAAATAAGCTCTTCCGCCACCATCACCACCGTCTCCATTACCACCGGCTCCTCCTCCCGACCCCAATAAAACGGGATCAATCGAACTGCCGTATCTGGCACCATTATTAACATTTGTAGCACGACCTCCCAATCCGCCGTATCCTCCACCTCCACCGGACGAATAATCGGCATATCCGTAACCCGCCGTATTCAAAGCACAAATTCCGGTACTCAAATTAGGTCCGTAACCGTTTTCAATATTACCTTCACCACCTTTACATCCTTTACCGTCAAGATCTATAGCCCCGGAAGGCCCGACGGTAACACTACCACTGGCAACAATCACAACTCCGCTTCCCGAAGCTGCATGAGTAACAGTACCGTTAATCACAACCGCATCCCCCGAATCGGAAAAAAAACCGGATCCCGACCAAGTAGCGGTAACTCCCTCATTAACCGTAAGAGTAAGGTCTTCTGCCCCTCCAACATCCAAATCCTCACCATGAAAAGTCAAAGTAGAATCCCCGGTAATAAAAATCCCCTGACAACTGCTCGCATAAGCCGCTGTAATATCGGTACTAGAGCTAATCTCACAGGGTGCCGCATGAGCTTTCGGAACCTCCCAATTCATAGGGAGAATCCCGATTACAAGAGTCAATCCGAGAATACAGCTTAGAACCTTTTTCATAGTTTTAACCTTAAAATTCATCGTATAATTATACCATAAACTCTCGAGGCATTCTAGCCCAAACTCACAAAATCCCAGATCTTCACGGCCATCTCACTTTTCAAGCCGGCAATCCCCATCTTGTTATTCTTACCGAAAACGATACATTTCCCACTATCAAACTCCATATTTGAGATTAAATTTGCCACCATAAAATCACACTTTTTCTCGATCATTTTCGCCCTTCCCCTTTCCTCCGAATTATCAGCCTCAAGCGCAAACCCGATAATCGTCTGCCCGCTCTTATAATCTCCGCACCATCTCAAAATATCGACCGTTCTTTGAAGATTTATTTGAAAAACCCCATCATCCTTCTTAATCTTGCCCTTAACCTTTTCAGGTTCAAAATCGGAAACCGCCGCAGCCGAAACAAAATAGTCACACTTCGGGAAATGCTTGGAAACAGCATCAAACATCTTATCCGCAGTTTCAACCTCAACAACAGTAGTATCATAAGGTTTGGGAAGAGCCGTCGGGCCAGTAATCAAAGTCACCTCAGCCCCCCTGAGCCAAGCCTCTTTCGCCATCCCATATCCCATTTTCCCGGAAGAACGATTGGATAAAAACCGAATATCGTCCCAACTTTCTCGAGTAGGCCCTGCGGTAACCAGAACCTTCTTGCCCTTTAAATCATTGGGAGCAAAAATTCTTTCAATATTCGCAAGAATCTCGGAAACCTCGGACATCCGCCCATAACCTTGGGAACCACACGCGAGCTCCCCAAAAACAGGCCCGCAAAAATGCGCCCCCACCCCGAGAAGTTTCACAATATTGAGCTGAACCTGAGGCTTATTAAGCATAAACTCATTCATGGCAGGCACCACAAGTAGAGGAGCATTGCTCGCCAAAATCGTGGTAGTCAAAAAATCGTCCGCAATCCCATTTGCCGCCTTCCCGATAAAATTAGCCGTAGCGGGAGCAACAACCGCTAGATCTACCTCCTGAAGCTCGATATGTTCCATCGCTTTTCCACCGGAAATGGCAGAAAAAAGCTTCTCGGAAATCAAATCCTTCGCATTTTCAGTCATTACGACCTGAACCTGCGCGCCGTTTTCCTTGAGCCGCCTGATAAGATCAAGCGTTTTATAGATAGCGGCACCGGCTGTTACACCGATTAGGATTTTTTTGTTTTGAAGATAATTCATAGGACATGAGTATTGCAAATCACAGCTTAAGATTCAACCGCTTCAGGTATTTTTTATCGATCGCGTTTGGTTTCATTTTGTCGCGTAGTCGCCAGTCCTTAGAATCGTCTTGTTCGTTCTCGATTAGGCCGGCGTGAGCTATCTGGTGGTGGTGATGGCAGAGTGGGACGAGGCGTTTGTGAGCTTTGGTGGTTGCGAACCTGTCGGGATGGTGGATTTCGGTCGCAGGTTGCTTGCACATTGCGCATTTATCACCTGCTTTTCTTCTGTCTGAGGCTGTGATGTAGCGTTGGCCTTCTTTTGAGGGATTGGATTTTCTGGTCTTAGGTTGTTCGATTTGATTGAGGAGTTCCTCAAGTGCCTCCCCGAGTGTAATTGACTCTTTCCTTTCTTTTTCCAATTCTTGTCTGAACTTCCTGAGCCTAAGTTCTGTCTCAGGTTTTACTGTAAAGCTAAGTTTGGGCAGTTTTTCAGGTTGAGAGTTACAACCGGTTGTAACTTCCTTTGCGTAAACCTCAAGGGTTTTTCTTGGAAGAGTTTCTACCATTTTTATCGCCTCTTCTTCCTTAACAGGAATTCTTGCTGCGATGCTTACCTTGCTCCAACCTTGTTTTTCGATCTGAGCTTTGAGCAAGGGTTTTTCTTCAAGTTTCTTATCCAATCTCAATACTTCATCAACAATCCTCTTGGTAACTCCTCCCAATCTTGCGGCAAAGTCATAAATAGAATAATATCCCTTTTTCTTCCAAAGCTTCCTCTTCTCAACCTCAGGAAGCAAAAAGACAAATTTCCGTCTCCACCGGAGTGCTTCCGCCCCGTATTTTTGGCACAAATCAAACAACTGTTTATCGGTCATTTTTGAGTGGCTAATTTCTACCCGAAAACTACTCCTTTAACAGGAGTAAATCAAGTATTTTGACTGGACATTTTGCGGGGTGAGGGTCTGGTCACTTTTCGCGCCCAAGCCTCACGCAATCCACAAGCCTCACTCCCCCAACCTTAGCGGCAACCGCCAAAACATCTCCATTCCTCTCGAAATACTCCAACTCCACCATAGGCTCCGCCTCGATCAACGACTTGTCCCCGGCCTTGAGAGCTTTATACAAAACCTGCGCCGCCACTCTTTCCTCATCTGTTAAATATTTATTCCGAGAACTCATCGCAAGCCCTCCTTTTTCACGAACAGTAGGCAAAACCCTCATCTCAATCCCAAAATTAAGATCCTCAATCAGTTTCTGAATAACAAGAGTCTGCAAATAATCTTTTTGCCCAAAATAAACCTTCCCGGGCCGAATAATATTGAAAAGCTTAGCACAAACCTGCGCCACACCTTCAAAATGCCCCGGCCGAGACTTTCCGCACATAATACCCGCATACGACTCCGGCAGCTTGAACTCAATCATCTCCTCATCAGGATAAATCTCCTTCTCATCAGGAAGAAACAAATAATCAACTCCCGCCCGTTCAAGCTTGAGCTTATCCGCCTCCAAATCTCGAGGATAATCGGAAAAATCCTCCCCCAGAAGAAACTGCGTCGGATTCACAAAAATAGAAACAACCGTATAGTCGCACTCAGATAAAGAAGCCTCCACAAGACTCATATGTCCATCATGAAGCGCCCCCATAGTCGGCACGAACCCAACGCTCTTCCCCTTTTCCAAGGTAAGAGTCATCATTTTTTGAGTAATTGGAATTGTGCGTAGTACCTGCATATTTAATAACTTTCTCTTTCGGAAGGAAAATCTCCTTCAACCACATCTTTCTTATACCCCAAAACCGCTTTTTTGGCTACAGCATGCAAATCCCCGTACTTCCGCAAAAACTTCGGCTCAAACCCGGGATTCAACCCGAGCATATCCGGCAAAACCAAAATCTGCCCGTCACAACCCGCCCCGGCCCCGATCCCAATCGTCGGAATCTCCAATAAACCCGTTATCTCCCGAGCCAAATCCGCAGGAACACACTCAAGAACCAGACAAAAAGCCCCCGCAGCCTCTATAGCTCGAGCCTCCTCAACAATCCTCTCAGAATCCTCCCCTTTCCCCTGAACCCTAAATCCTTCATCCTCCTGCGGCTTAAGTCCCGTATGACCCATAACCTCAAACCCGGCCTCCTTCAAAGCAGAAACCATCTCCGGTTTCCCCTCAGCTTTCACATATTTGCAACCAATCTTCCGCGCGTCCTGTATAGCTTTTTCAACACTAACGCAACTCTCAAGAGGCAAATCCGCCACTACCAACGAACCGGGAGCACCCCTCATAACCGCCTGAGCATGCCTCTTTATATCGGCAGCAGTAACTCCTTTCGTATCTTTCTCCCCCAAAACAACCATCCCCAAAGAGTCACCAACCAAAATAAGATCAACTCCGCACTCCTCAAGCAAACCCGCCATCAGACAATCATAAGCGGTAAGAGCAACGATCTTCCTTTCACCCTTAAGAGCTTTCAGACAATTTAATTTCATAGTGAATTAAACAACGGCGAAACAAGGACCCAACGAGAAATAAAACATCATCTTTAAAACGCAGAGTAATAAAACAAAGCACTAAGCCCCAAAAAAGGAGAAAGCACCGCAAGCACAATAACTGTCAAAATTGTCCCGATTATCATAGACCCGATCGTCTCTGCAACATCAAGTTTATGAACAACCTGCAAAGTCACAAACATAAGAACAACTATCCAAATCATAACAATAAAAGATAGCGCCGGAATAAGCATAACCGCCCCAACAAGCATCGCATACCCGTAAACCCTCAGATATTTCATCAGATCACCCTTCCCTTTAAACAAATACTGAGCAACAACCGTAATAAGAAGCATACTCAAGAACGAAACAGCCCCATAAACAAGAGTCCTGAAAATCATATCCTCAATACCCGGTCTATAAACAACTCCGAAAACCCTAACAGGAAAAATAAACCTCCCAACCGCCCCAAAAAGCCCATAAAGCAGAAAAAACAGAATAGCAACACCCGTGGCTTTCTCATCAGCCGCAACAGCATTCATAACGGTTTTATTCAGCTTCACAATTTCAAAAGCCTTCTTGAACTCATCCTTCCAACCAGCCATAGTCTTGGGGAAATGTACTTGATGATGTGTCATTTTTATTTTTGTTAAAAAATTTTCGATCACATTCTAGCAAACTTTGCCCCTATAGCAGAAGCAAAATTTGCATTATCAGGAATAAAAACCTCGAAATCATAAGCTTCCGCTATCCTTTTAATAATATCCGTAACAGCCTTCGCCTTGGTGAGCTTTCCAATTAAAACAATCTGAGAAACTTTTTCGGCCTGAGCAGCAAAAACCGCAGCAGAACCAATAGTTTGGCCTATCAAATTTATAAGACCCGCAGCCAAATCCTCATCATCAAAATCAATCTCCCTGGCAAGCCGCCCCAGGTTGGAAGCTGTCGAATCCGCCGCAATACGGCCAATACCGCCCCCAACAATATCCTCAACGGAAAGATCAACTTTTTGAGAAGAACCTTTAGCACCAATCCTCAAAATTTCATCCAAATCGGAAATCCCGAGAAGCTCCCTCGCAAGCGCCAAAAAAGTTCCACCGCCTATACCTGTCCCGCCAACATGTTTGCAATCTACAACATCTTGTCTGCAGTCTACAGATACGATACAAGTCCCTGTCCCCATAGAAACCACAAGCCACTTACCATCCGCCATCCGCCATGTCCCTCCCCTTCCTATCGCATCGATTTCAGACACCTTGATAACAGGTATACCGAAAACCTCTTCTGTAAAAAATCGACTCTTACCTCCCGTTACATAAATTTTCGAAACATCATCATTGGCAAACCGTGACAAATCCGCAACTTCCACATCGCAAGCCTCAAAAGTCTCAACCTTCAAAATCCGATCCCCTTCCCAAAAAACAGCATCAATCGTCGACCCGCCGAAGTCCAAAGAAATTTCCATGCCCGAATCTTAGCAAAAAAATTTGTCTACAAGTAGAGTTTCGGGTAAAATACCCCGCGCTGTCATCAAAAAAGCAAAAATTAATCATATATTTCCTTTAGATCAAAGATCATAGATCAAAAATCATAGAAGTGATCTACATCTATAATCTACTACCTACTATCTAACACTCAAACTATGGACATCATCGTAGCAGCGATACTTGCGAGTTTCATTGCACTCGCATTCGCAATCTTCCTGGTCATTCAGGTACTCAAAGAAAAACCCGGATCAACAACCATGCAGGAGATCGCAGCATCAATCCAACAAGGAGCGATGGCATATCTGAACAGACAGTTCAAAACAATCGCGGTATTCGCAATCCTCATCTTCTTCATACTCGGACTATTTTTACCTTCAGGAGAGTACAATAACGGATACATGACAGCAGTCGGATTCCTCGTAGGGGCCGTATTCTCAGCTCTAGCCGGATATATCGGAATGGGAATGAGTGTTCGGGCTAATGTAAGAACAGCCAACGCAGCCAAAAAAAGCCTCGCAGAAGCACTGAAAGTAGCTTTCCGAGGAGGAGCCGTAACAGGTATGAGTGTTGTTTCACTCGCGCTTCTTGGAGTTTCCGGATTTTACTACATATTCACAAGGATGCTCGATATCCCAGTCGATGTCGCACCAAGCCTTCTTCTGGGATTCGGATTCGGAGCATCTTTAATCTCTCTATTCGCTCGTGTCGGTGGAGGAATCTTCACAAAAGCTGCCGATGTGGGAGCCGATCTTGTAGGTAAAATAGAGAAAGGAATCCCCGAGGATGACCCAAGAAACCCTGCAGTTATTGCAGATAATGTTGGTGATAATGTAGGAGATTGTGCCGGTATGGGTGCAGACCTTTTTGAAACTTATGCAGTTACATTGATCGCCGCTATGATTCTTGCCGCTTCAACTCTTATGACTCAAGTGGGAGAAAAAAGTATTGAATACCCTCTTTTATTGGGGGCAATCGCAGTTATAGCCTCTATTATTGGTGTCTTCTTTGTAAAATTGGGCAAAAAAGAGAACATAATGGGCGCTATGTACAAAGGAATGTTCGTAACCGGAACTTTGTCAGCTATCGGGTTCTATTTTGCGACAAAGTATGTTCTTAACGACATTTTCATATTTTACGCCGCTCTTGTAGGTTTGGGTCTCACACTTCTTATAAACATCGTTACCGAATACTACACATCAACAGAATACAAACCCGTCCAGAAGATCGCAAAATCCTCGGAAACAGGAGCAGGAACCAACATTATTACAGGTTTAGCAGTAGGCCTTCAAAGCACATTCCCCGTAGTAATTCTAATTTGCACCGCTATCGGACTTTCATACTACTTCGGAGCAACCTCAACGCTTCAGAACGGAATCTACGGAATCGCAATCGCGGCTGTAGCAATGCTTTCCACAACAGGTTTGGTTATCGCTACAGACAGTTACGGACCAATCACAGATAACGCAGGAGGAATCGCAGAGATGTCGAACCTCCCTGAATCTGTCAGAAAGAATACGGACGCTCTCGACGCAGTCGGAAACACAACAAAAGCCGTAACAAAAGGTTACGCTATCGGATCTGCAGCTCTAGCTGCACTTGTGCTCTTCCAGGCTTACGGAGAAGAACTTATGAAAAATACAGTTGGTAAAAGCTACGACTTCGCTATCGAAGATCACATGGTTTTAATCGGACTATTCCTCGGAGGAATGCTGCCTTTCCTATTCAGCTCATTCTGTATGGAAGCTGTAGGAAAAGCCGCCCACAAAGTTGTCGAAGAAGTTCGTCGCCAATTCCGAGAAATACCGGGGATTATGGAGGGAAAAGCAAAGCCCGAGTACGATGTCTGTGTTGATATCGTTACAAAAAGCGCCCTTAAAGAAATGATCCTTCCGGGAACAATGGCGGTTATCACACCTCTTTTGGTAGGTTTCATTCTTGGACCAAAAGCTCTTGGAGGACTCCTTGCCGGTGTAATTATTTCCGGACTTCTGCTCGCTATCCAAATGTCAAACGGAGGCGGAGCCTGGGACAACGCCAAGAAATATATTGAAGACGGTAACTTCGGCGGGAAAGGCTCGGAAGCTCATAAAGCAGCAATAGTCGGCGACACAGTCGGAGATCCTTACAAAGACACCGCAGGCCCTGCGCTTAACGCACTAATCAAGGTTATAAACACTATTGCACTGATTATCGCACCGATAATCGCAACTACGAGTTTGATGAATTAGCGAATAGATAACAAGTAACAGATAACAGTGGAGCTCCGCCGAGGCGGAGCTCTTTTTTTTTGCCGGTCAACAGACAAAACATTGAGCCATATCGCAAGCGGGAGTAAAATAAACCCCTAAAACAAAAAATGAAAACAAAAACGCTGCATGCAGCAGTAATCACAAAAGAAGATAATAAATTTCTCCTTTCCATCAAAGGAGAAAACGGCGAAGTCGGATCTCTATACTGGCCAAGCCACACACTACCCGAAAACTTAACACCGGGAGACGAATTCGCAATAACACTTTCAGAGGAAAATCCACAGAAAAATACAGACAAGCCTTCTGAAGAAACTCTAAGAACCCTGCTTTACGAGCTCATCAATTAGCGGAACCACTTCACGCATACGCACCTGAAACTCCCAACCTTCATTTAAAGGACCGGGGTCAACAGTATCCGGAGAATTGGCAAACGCATCCGCAAGCCTCCCTTCCCTTCCTGCATCCTCAGCACGAATACGACGAAGTTCTTGGAGATCAACAGTTCTATTCTTGCTCATGGCTTGAAAATTATTCTTCCTCTTTCTTTTCTTCACCTTCTTCAGCTTTTCCTTCTTCCTTATCGCCTTCACCTTCAACAGGAGTTACTGCTTCTTCAGCCTCTTCTTCTCTAGGAGCAGAAACAGAAGCAATCATGTTTTCAGGATCTTCAAGAACTTCAATTCCTTCCGGGATATTCAAGTCACTTACGGAGATATTGATATGAAAATCTTCAAGCGAGGAAAGATCGACCTCGATACTGTGAACCAATTTATCAGGCAAACATTTAACTTCAATCTCATCTTTACCATGAACCAAAATACCTCCCAAATTCGCAACAGCGGGAGCCTGTCCGACAAACTCCAGAGGAATCTTGGCGGTAATTTCTTTATCCATTCGGATATTAAGAAAATCAACATGAGTTATCTTGTCCGTAACGGGATCAAAATCCACACGATGCACAAGAGATTTAAACTTTTTACCATCAATTTCAAGATCGACAATACTGCTTCCACCCGCCTTACGATAAATTCTCCTGAAATCCTGATAATCCATCTGGAAATTCACATTTTCAACCCCTTCACCATAAATAACCGCAGGTATTTGACCTTCGACTCGAAGAGTCTTGGCGGGAACGGAAAGATCACGAGGAGCGGCACTTAGATTATATGTATCCATTTTTTTAAGTTTTTATAGAAAAATAAGCGGGACGATACTACTACAAGAAGGATGGAGGCGCAAGAGAATCGTCAGCATAAAAACTCTGGCAAAAACAATAATTAACAAGAAAATTGATTCTTTTTTTAAATTCCAATAAACTACCACTACCAGCGCGGCCGATAGGCCAGCGCAAAAAACTAACCCGCATGAAAGGCACCACAAGTTACTTCACTACATACTACTTACTAACTACTAAACACCATGGGTATGTTCGACCAGGCCAAAGATCTTTATAAGATACAAAAACAGGCCAAAAAAATCAAAAAAGAACTCGCAAAACTTCACATAGAAGCGGAAGTTGAAGGAGTAATCGTCACAATCAACGGCGAACAAGAGGTTGTCGATGTCAAAATCCCGGAAGACAAGAAAAACCACCCGAAACTTGAACAATTCTTGCTGCAAGCCTTCAACAAAGCGATCAAAAAATCTCAACAAATCGCAGCAGACAGAATGAAGGATGTAATGGACCAAATGGGATTAAGTATGCCTAGCGGATCAGGACAATGAGAAAAAAGAAACAACGAATCCGGATCTTCCCAACCTTTTTACTCACAGTACTGGTGCTTTTCGCGCTACATGTGAACGCGATGAACTCGATTGATAAAGCTGTCGACCTCGAAAACGACTCCCCTGTTATTTTTGAAATAAAATCAGGAGAATCCGCGTCGCGCATAGCCTCAAACCTCAAGTCCGAAGACCTCATAAAAAGCGCATACGGGTTTTCCAAATACTTATCAAAAGAAGACTTAGACTCACAAATTCAAGCCGGAAGATACATCCTAAACCGATCAATGACAGGAGTGGAAATAGCAGAAACACTGCTAACGATCGGATCGGGCGAAATGGCGGTCACGATAATAGAAGGATGGACAATTTCGGACATCGACAACTCACTCGCAAAGGCCAATCTCATAGAACCCGGCGAATTCAAAACCTGCACGGAAACATGCGATTTTTCAGATTACGACTTCCTGCCGGGATACCTCGAAGGATACCTCTTCCCGGATACATTTTTCATCGACCCGGAAACTTTCTCGGCAGAATCTTTCATAAGAAGATTGCTTACTAACTTCCAATCAAAAGTCCAAATCACAACCGGCTCACTCGAAGAAACAATCATCGTCGCCTCAATCATAGAAAAAGAGGTCAGAACAGAAGAAGACCGCGCGCTCGTCTCAGGAATAATCTGGAAAAGGCTGGATAACGGCTGGGCGCTCGGAATGTGCTCAACAATCAACTACATAACGGGAGAAACCGAAATAACTCACGAAGACATCGCAATCGACTCACCTTACAACACCAGAAAATACGCAGGACTCCCCCCTACCCCGATCTCAAACCCGGGCTTAGCCTCAATCGAGGCCGCAGCCAACCCGGAATACAGCGAATACTGGTACTTCCTAACCGCAACCGAAACAGGAGAAACAATCTACTCGGTCACGAATGAGGAACATGAGGTTAATAAGGCGAAGTATCTTTAGGATTTCTTAGGAACCCCCAAATCATTAAGAACAGATCTGAGATCTCGAATATTCAACCCACCCATACCGTTATGAAACGCTGCTATTTCACCCGACTCAGCCATTTGATGGTATTTTACCAAATATGGCCCATAAGAACCTCCCCACATCAAAACACGCTCGAGAGACACATCTCTATCATTCCACAACCCTAATACTGACTGAGCTAACTCTCGAAATACCCTCCTCTTAAATCCTAAAACTTTCCCATCAGCTACAGCCCGGAGCCCTTCATCTTCATTTACATCAAAAGGATTTATTACAAGAATCCTTCTGACACAATCTTCAACAATGCCTCTTGAAGTCTGTAAAAGAGAATCAGTAGCTTTTAAAGCTTCTGTTGTCGGTTCGGAAAACTTATAAGTTACACTGTCACCACCAGTAGCTTCTTCCTCAGTAATACTGAGAGAAAATAAATCAACAGACCGATCAACGTCATACAATTGCGCAACATGCTCAGCAACACGAGTAGTCTCAAGAGTTTGAGCAAAACCTCCCAAAGGATTGCGAAGTTGTTGAGGACAAGCTATATAAAGCTCTGTTTTTTGCGATTCCATCAAATTTTAATGTTAAATTATTAGGAAAATATTTCTATCAAACATTACCATCTTTTGCAAGCAAAATTCCCAAAAACCTCTACTATTTACTATCTACTATCTTCACTCGGCACATAATTCACCTCAAAATACACAGCGTCACTCCTGTTACCATCTTCATCAACCGCGAAGACCTCATACACATTTTCCCCTTCCGAGAGATTATTGTACTCGACAGAAGCCACATAAGCCCAAGTCGTACTTCCCGGCTCAAAAAGCGTCAATTGATACCCATTGATAACGATCCCATAAGCACATTCTGAAGTTCCATCAATTCGCACAGCATCCGCATCAGTAAGCTCAAAAACCTCGCCATGATGCTCCTCCCAATCAATATCCGTAATAACAGGAGCAGTTAAATCACAAGCAAGCTCATAGTCATCACTATCGACTTCTGACTCCTCTTCCACTTGGGACTGGGTACTTGAGTCTTGAGACTCAACATTCACGGTCAAAGACATAGTATCAGCCTCAAGCCCATAATAATCGTAAGCCGTAACCAAAAACTCATTCTCCCCTTCATACAGATTTTCATAAGATATAGCCGCCGAATAACGGAAACTCTCGTCCCCCGGTTCAAAAAGATTGAGCTCATACTCGGTAGCCGTCCCCTCCTGCGAATAACTGGTCACAACAACCTTGGAAGCATATCCCGCAACATCTCCGGTAATATCAATGGCCTCTCCCTCGAGAAGATAAGGAGAATTTTTCGGATTTGTTAAAGTCAAAACCGGATCATCGTAATCAACTTCTTCTTCCGCTTCAAGATCGGGAATAACAATCTCCTCCATTACAACCTCTCCCGTGCCGGACTCAACATCTACTTGGGACTGGGTACTCATTACTTGGTACTCAACACTCCATTCATAGAAATCCCCTTCCTCCCATTCATTCGAAATCGCCGCCAGAAAATCCATATTCTTTCTAGCCAAAAGATCCTCAACATCGGAAGCGGACATAAAAAGCTCCTGCCCAACACCAACAGTAACATCGTCAATCACAACATTCCCATCCAAAAGCTCAACCTGAACACTATTGTCAACAACACGAACAACCTGACTTTCTCTATTCAAAACCGCAAACTGCGTCCCTGTAGAATGGATATTCATATTATCAATTTTCACCAAAACATCGGTACTTCCCCGCTCATTAACAACCTGATCGACCCAAATTTCACCCTTATAAAGATCCAAAACAAGATAATCGGTATCGCCCTTATTGTCCAAAGTTGATACAGTCACACTCGTATTCTCGGAAAAACGAATCTCAGTCCCGTTATAAAGGGACAAAATACCCCGAGAAGCAGCTTTCGTTCGAATAGAATCCCCTTCCAAAATCACTCCACCGTCATAAGCCTTCACATAATCCTTGCTACCCCACTCCATAACCTCCGCACTTCCTCGATCAATATAGAAGTTTGCCTTATTCCGCATCTCCGCCTCTTTTTGGGCAAAAAAGCTAAAAACCAGCTGTAAAAGAAGCACCATAACAAGTCCGACCCCAATCATCAGAATGAATGGCCATAGAAACTCCTTACTGCTACTTCTGCTGCGTCGTCTTCTCATAGCTTCATTTTATAGCATAAGAAAGGGGCTTGGCCAACTTTTAAAGTGGACTTTTCATGACAAATGTTGTGAGCTTGGCAGCACCACTACTTCATGATATTTTTGCACCATGGATATAATCTTAAAAAGCCTCGCCTCCGCCGCAATAACAGCAATCATCCTGGTAATCGCACAATTCAGCGGCCCCAAACTCGCAGGAGCCATAGGCGGAATCCCCATCGTTTTCGCAGTTTCATATGTCCTAATCACAATGGAAAACAAAGGTTTATCTCGAGAATTTTTGATCGGCGGTATTTACGGAGCACTGGCGGCCATCTTCTTCAGTGCCGTTTTAATTTGGCTTAATATGCAGTTTGTCAAGAGCCATTGGCTCAACTTCGCAATCGCTTACATCGCTTGTTTTATGTTTGCATTGGCTTTGGTGCATTTTTCCAGCAAATAGTGATAATTCCGTTTCGACTTTTACCGCAAATTTGGTAAAATCACTTTGATATACATAAATTCTCCGAAAACCATGGACCAACTCGTACCTGTAAACTCTATTGAAGACATTTTCCCGATCTATAGAGACACCCCGATCAGCAAAATGCTCCAATACCACAATCTCGAACTGAAATACGAGTTTTACGAAAACGCCGAATTACTCATCGGAATGTGCATGGATAACAGAAAAAAACTCCATATCCCGGAAAACTTCGCCTACATAATCAGAACAGGAGGAGGAAACCTCAGATTCAGCGAATTCAAGATTTCATACGCAATAGCAGTAGGCGGGATAAAATCAATCGCACTCATAGGTCACGACCATTGCGGAATGGTTAACCTCATGTCCAAAAAAGAGATCTTCATAAACGCACTCATAAACGACGCCGGCTGGGACCCTTCAGCCGCGGAAGACCACTTCCTCCACTTCGCCCCCATGTTCGAAATCGGCAACGAACTCGACTTCGTCATGAGCGAAACCAAACGCCTCCGCCTCCGCTACCCCAAGATCCAGGTCGCACCATTCTTTTACAAGCTGGAGGACAATAAGTTGTATCAGATCAAGGAGGATTGAAGTAGTACCAAGTAATGAGTGCCAAGTACCCAGTAAATGGTGTTTTCCCCCTAACGGGGATAAAGGCTTTGCCAAAACGACTTATTAGTATGGGGCTGGCCTTTGGCCGCCCTGTGGAGTTTTTTCTTTCGCAAAAACGCTTTTTTATAGCGCATTTAACAAGACAGGGTTTGAGGATTATTGAGCAAACATCTGCCGGCTTCTATTTTTTCAAGCGTAGCGAGAAAAAGAGAAACGCCAGCCGTTTGCGAAATGATTCCTCAAACCCTAAAGTCCCATTTCCATCTTCAGCGCATTCACATCCCGAAGCACCATTTCATCCTTCCGCAGAACCTTCATTATTTTATCAACCGCATGCATTACGGTTGTATGATTTCTGCCTGAAAACAGCCGTCCGATCTCCTCGTAAGAGTGCTTGAGCTCCTGTCTGATTAAATACATCGCAATCTGACGAGGACGCATCACACCCTTGTGACGATCGGCACCCAGAAGTTTGTCGCGATCCATTTTGTAATAACCGGAAACTATCTCCAAAATATCGTCCGGACTCCTGGCAACCGTTCTATCGTCTCCTATATCATCATACCCGGCCAAAGCATCGTACTTATTGAGTTTTTTAATAATTCGGGCAACACTTCTGATCGTAGGGGTAGACTCTTCAAGTTGAGCCTGCGCAATAGCCTGCAAAAGCACACCTTCAAGCTCACGAATACTGTTGCGAACATTATGTGCGATAAAATCAAGCACATCCGGAGCGATAAGCGCCTGATGTTCACGACATTTCGCATGAAGAATGGCAAGCCGTGTCTCGTAATCCGGGAACTGAACATCAACAATCATCCCCATTTCAAACCTGCTCGTCAGCCTTTGCTCAAGCCCTTTCAGCTCCTTCGGCGGCTTATCCGAACTAAGAATAATCTGCTTCCCGTTATCATGCAGTTCGTTAAAAGTATGGAAAAATTCAACCTGCGTCATCTCTTTATTTGCCAAAAACTGGATGTCATCGATTATCAAACAATCAACTTTTCTATACTTATCTTTAAAAGATTTAGCGCTTCTTTTACCAATAGCCTCAACAATCTCATTCGTAAACCTCTCGGAAGTCATATAAACGACAGTTTTGTCCGGATAATTCCTCAAAATCTCATTCCCGGTCGATTGAAGAAGATGAGTTTTCCCAAGACCGACGCCTCCGTAAATAAAAAGAGGATTATAAGTCGCGCTCGGTGAGGTCGCCACAGCCGTACAAGCGGCATGTGCCAACCTGTTATCCTGCCCGACAATGAAGTTTTGCAAAGTATAACGAGGATTCAAACATTTACTTCTGACACCCTCAGCCAAACGAACCTCCTGCTTCCCTCGAACCTTGCGCGGAGCTTTTATCATAGATTGCACATCAACTCCCCTGACATCACCTTCAAGCCCGAGATTGGGATGAACCTCAAAAGAAACCTCCTTCACACTCGCATCAACTTCCTTAACAACCTCAACAAGTTGACCGTTAAAATTCATCTCAAGCCAATTTCTCGCATAAACATTCGGAACTCCCACAATCATTAGACCATCCTTGATATCCAAAACCGCAGTATCTTGAAACCAGGTAAGAAAGTGTGCCTTTTTTACCTTAGGCTCAAGATTTTTCAGAACCTGAACCCAGAGATCTTTGAGATCATTCTCCGTCATCGGCCTTATTTAAATAGGTAGGGGCTTCTCATTTTAGTCATCCTCGCCCAAAAGAAAAGTTGTTTTTTTTCAACATTGTTTTATGGATAGCGATTTAAGTGAATAGTCGACAGCCTGCTTAACCACTTCGCTAAAAGAAGCCTCCATAACCTCAATATTTACAAGTTGCCCATCCGCATCATAATCGAGAACAACATTATCCTGCACGTCGCTGTCAACGCTTTTTTTATCACTCAAGCGAATACTTGGAATTTGAACCCCGGGATCGTATTTGATTTTAGCCATAAAAATTTCTATATAGAGCACTGACCTAACTCACAAGCCGCACAATGTCATTGTAAGTCACAACAACAATCAGCATCATAAGCAAGATGAACCCGATGCTGTGGAGCGCAGTTTCGAGCTTTTGATTGGGCTTGCGGCCCGTAACAGCCTCGAAAAGCAAGAAGACCAGCCTACCGCCATCAAGCGCCGGAAAAGGCAGGATATTGAAGACTCCGAGCGCCAAACTTAAGAGCGCAAGAAACCGAATCACGGAAGCAAAACCTTCCTGCACAAAAACACTGGTCATCTGCGCAATTCCCACAGGTCCCGCGACACTATCGGAAACCTCCCCGGAAGTGACAATCCCTCCGACAAGATCTTTAGCCATCAAAGCTGTCATAACAGAAAGCCGCCTTATCTCACCCACAGCGGCAGCAGGAGCACCGAAGACTCCATGCCTTTCGGGCAAAATCTCAAGAACGGAAGTCGTCAAAACCCCTTCATAAGCGGAAATCGACGCTTCATCGTATAAATTTAAATTGGCAACATAAATCCCAACCAGCCCATCCTCCCCTCTCATCACATCATAAGCATACCGCCCTCCATTCCGCAAAACGATATACCGCAGCACATTGTCCTGAGAAGAAGTCGTCAGTTCATAAATCTCAGAAGGCCGAGAAATCCACTCCCCATTAATGGAAATCACTCTGTCCCCCGCAAGCAGCCCGGCCTCCTCCGCCGGAGAACCTGCGACAACATCGCTGATAATAGCTTTATTCAAAAAATCCTTCTCACCCTCAAGAAAAACCACCTCTCCGTTCCTCCAAACCTGCAAATCAATACTTTCAACTGCTTCAAAAGCTTCCCTCATCTCCTCAAAAAAGAAAATTTCCTCACCGGAAACTTTCAAAATAACATCACCATCCCTAAGTCCGACATCATAGAAGTCCGATCCATATTCCACATCCTGAACAAACACCCTCGGCATATCAAAAAGATACAGATCAAGCCCCAGATCATCATCGGTCATAAGAACCTCGATATAATCCGTTTCACCGGAAAACTTCTCCACCTGAAAAAGCATAGCATCACCATCCGCTAAAGTGTAAAAATCCTCAAACTCGGTAAGCTTATTCCCATCCTTAGAAATAATCCTATCCCCCACCTGGAAACCGGCAAGATGCGCGGTAGACCACTCCTCAACATCATAAACATAAAAACCCGGC
>JAHIUS010000013.1 GCA_018816885.1 Patescibacteria group bacterium
TGAAGGGGTTCGTCGTAGAGCCGATTATAAGATGCAAAGTGGTTTTAATAATGCTGCTGTAAAGGTTGTGTTGTTGCGCAAGCCTGCTAATTATAATGATTCGGAAGAGTTGCCCTTCAGTTCTTTGCTTTGGTCTCTTGCGGAAAGCAATTTTGGGATTGATATGTCCACTATTGATGAGGCGAGAAGTCACCCCGCAGGAGAGTCTGTTATCAGGTTTTATAGTCGTGAATGGGCTGATATGGAGGAGCGCATTTCCAGTAAATTGGCCTATGTTATTCCTGAGGATTTTTCTGATGATTGTGAATTGAACGATCAAGATATTCGCAAGTTTTGTGATTTATTGAATGGTCGTGATAAAGATATTTTGGGAAATTATGATTTTTTGAGAAAAATTCTTGATAGTTTAAGTGAAACTGTTCTGGTTTGCGATATCTCGGTTGTTGATCTTAATACTTTGAAGTTTTTGAAGGATTATGCGGGAGATTCCGGCAAAAAGGTGAAAATTGTTATGGTTGTGCCTCCTTCTATTGAGATGGTAGCTTCCGAAGGTGCAGTTGATTTGCTTAAAAATAGACTTGAGGAGTTGATTTCCGGGGATGAGGTTGATTTTGACGGATTGAAGAGTTGGGCCTGTGAAGTGGGGAAGCTTTCGGATTACAGGGCTTCTGCGGATCTTTTGGGTATTGCTGTCGAAAGATTATTTGATGATGTTAGGTGTTTTGCAGATTGGGTTTTTGAGATTTCATCGAGTCGTTTTGAGGGGGATGTGTTTGAGGTGGATGATAAAGGTCGCATGTTAATGTCTCTTTTCCCCGGGATTATTGAGCAGGCTCACAGGGCTTTGGGTGGCAAAGACCATGAAGCAAGTATTTTTTCCGGTGATGTTGTTCAATCGACTTTGTCTTATTTGAAGCAAGCGACAGATCCGTATGATGGGGTGCCTGAAGGAGATGAATTGGCTCAGTTTTTGAAGAATTATGCTTGTGATATGTTGATGATTTCTTCGCTTTATTTTCAGGTTAAAGAAAGGGGTTATGAATCTGCGGAAGAGATGGTTGATGCAATGAAGGAGCCTACTCAATCTGTTGCAAGGATTTTTGGGTCTGAGGTGCCGGGTTGTGAGCTTATTGAGAAGTCTCCTGCGGTTTTGTATCTGGATGCTTTGGTTTGTTGGGAGCTCAGAGAGTATGAGAAGGTTATCACTATAGCCAAGGAAGTTGTTGATGATGGTAGTTTTGAAAAGACTTATTTTGAGTGGTGGAAGAGCAAATTATCGTTTGCATATGTGGAAATGGGAAGTGTTTCTGTTTCCGTTGCAGGTTTCTCACGAGTTAATCTTTCCGAAAAAGATAGAGGGATTGAGACCAGATTGTCTTATTTGGCGGCTGTTTCCGCTGCGAAGCTTTCTCTTGGTGATCCTGCCAATGAAGATTATCGCAATGATTTCGAGCAATATTCTTCCTTTTTTCAAAAATTTGTTGAAAAAGGGGATCAGATGATTCCTTCTTGGAATCTTACGCATTTCTATTTCGTTTGGGCTGAATTTTTACTTCATTCCGGGGATTTCTTTGGATGCAGGGAATATTGCAGGAAAGTCAGGGCTGTTATGAATACGGATGCTTCTTATTATGAAACTATGAGTAAACGGATTGAGCATTTTTATTCGGAGGTTAATTTGGGAGAAGGTTCTAAATATTTTGCGGCTATGAAGGAAAGTGGGGATTTAAGTAATCTTGAGAAGGTTAAGCAGAAGTTTTTGTTTGCGGCTTTGACGGAAAAGGTTATTGCGGAAGAGGAGACAGATGAAGTTACTCACAAGTCTGAATTCAAAATGACTTATGTTCAGGCGCTTTCTTTTCTGCTTGCTCTTGAGGATTTTGGAGAGGGGAAGGAGGAGTTTGACATGGGGTCTGTTTCTGTTGATTTTAGAGGTAAAAATTATAGTTATTCTGATGTTATCCCTGATGGAGTTGATCTTTCTTCGATGGTTTTATCTGCAAACCGAAAATCTGTTGATGTTGCCTGGGATATGTTTGTTTCCAAACCTAATCAGATTGTTGATTACGCGAAGGCAATGAGCGGATTTTTTGCAGGATTTTCAAAAGGTTTTAAGGATGCTGATTTGCAATCTGTTCTTCTGGAATGTTCTAAGCAATGGGCTGATTTTACTTCTCAAGCTGAAAACCCGAAA
>JAHIUS010000014.1 GCA_018816885.1 Patescibacteria group bacterium
CGCAAGCAGTCTCGCCGACTTCCCAAAAGCCAAATTATAAACAAAATTAGTAGCCCCGTAAGCCAAAATACCAACAGATGGCGGACTCACAAAATACCTCGCAATCGCATTGTTTTTCCCGAGTCGCTGAAGCTTATTCGTAAGCCAACTCCCCGCCTTGTCCGCCCAAGATTTATCCCTCACCTCCGAATGGACATCAACATTAAGCGCCCTTCCAAACTTAAGAGTCAGCCTGAAATTTTCAATATCAATTCGATCAATACCACGCGCATGCCGCACCCTAAGATCCTTTAATTTTTCAGTCAAATTCGTAGCCATCGCCTCATCATCAGAATCCTGAAGATGTTCGCGCCTGATCTGACTGATAAGCTCTTGCGCCCCTTCCCTAAATCGCCTCTCATCCCCAAGCTCAAGATAATCAATCGCCAAATCATTAAGCTCCATAAGCGTCGCACCCTCATTCACCTCGCAAACAAACTCCTTCTCGGTAACTTCCCCAAGTTCAAACCTGTTCACAACAGCATCACTTTCCAACTTATCCGCCCCGAACTGAGCCGGATCAGCCTTAACTTGAGCCAAAAACTCCTCCTCATACTTATCGACCCATCCTTGCCTGGATAGGGAGTACCCATAAGATTTCCAATACTTCCCCTTCCAAATCTTAGGTAAAACTTTCCATTTCTTAGGCCCCCATCTCGTCCCCTCACTCATCTTCCCGAGCTCCTCCTCATACTTTTCCTCAGCAAGCCTTCTAGCAATTTTTTTATATTTTTGTTCCAAAGAAACCACCTGCGCAACCGCCTCACTCACAAGATTACGAGCACCTCCAACATCTTGAATAGGATCAAGATAAGATTCATCATTAGGAATATCTGTAAAATCAATCGGCTCATCAGGGTCTTGCTCTACATCAGAGCCATCTACCGACTCAGGATGAGGCTCGACTTCAGGTTCAGATTCTTCCGCAACCTCTTCCGGCTGAACGGCTTCCGGCTCTTCCACATCAGGCCCAACAACCATGGAAGAAGAGTCTTCATCCTCTTTCTCCGCAACAAAAACACGAATCTTAACCAAATAATCAGCAAGCTTCGAGAGATCTCTAGTTGCCAAATTATTACCGGTCTTCGTCAAAGTCATAGCTATCGCAGTATCATCTGCAGATGAAGCCTGTTCAGACCATAAAAAATCCGCAAGATACTCCCTATCCCCATCAGACAAATCACTCATCTGATTCGCATCCCGAAGCTTCTCCGCAATTCCATCAATCCTCTGCAGATCTAGAGACTCCTTGTTTTCATCAGCCTGCGATACCATGGTGGCAAACTTAATTTAATCATTAAATTTTACCACAAAACAGCCTCGAGATCAACCCCAGCCCAGCCGACAGGCCAACCCCACTACCAATCAAGCAGTTTCGCGCTAGCAAAACACCAACAACTTGGCACTTGGCACTTGGTACTCCTTACTCCTTACTCCTTACTACCAACTACCTCACCACCCCCCGCATCTCAAGCTCATACTTTTTAGCCTTGGTCCCGAACACCGCGCCTGAGAACTTTTCCAAATAAGGCTCAAAATCGGCCAAAAACACCCCGAAAGTATCAAGCAACCCCTCAATATCGAAGTAAAAAACCGTCTGATCGTACCCCGCAAGCTCCGAAGCCATCCCACCAAGCCGACCCGCATCCTCGTCAAAAGAAAGCCAATCCTCATTCGTAGAAATCACCAGCAGATCATCTTCCGTAACCCCGTAAATAAGTTTCATATCAGAAAAATCCATTCCCGGAATCTCCCCGAAATACCCCCCGCTCCCGAAGAACCCAAGCGCCTCCAAATCAGCACTCAAAACATGAAAATCACCCTCATCATCCTTACTCAAACTCTCCGCCCCACCCGCATCATACTGCATCACCGTCACAAGCGAATTCACCTGCATATCAAGTCGATCAATCAGCTCATCCGCATCGTCCGCACTCGAAGAAACATCAACAACAAACGAAACTCCTCCTTCATGAAGAGCAATCGCATAATTTTTATCCAAAAAAGGCAAAATCTCATCAGAAAGATCCATCCCAAGATACTGCGTCACCGTATCCTCAACATTCGGCACATCCGCAAACCACATCTCAAAAAGCCCCTGAATCCCCCCCGACTCCTCATAAAAAAGCAACCCTTCCGCCGGCACAAAATCAGACAAATACATACCTTTACCGCTAACATCGGAAAAACCGAGATCCTGATCAAGATCACCCATAGCGAACCCGTTAAGCGCAAGCCCATCCCCCTCAAAAGTCAAAGAAAAAATCTCACTATCCATCAATCGACCGCCAAGCGCCCAAATCCCCTGCATCCCTTCCTTCGCGGAATCCCCGGAAAAATCAATGTACAAATGCCCCACATAAGGCTTACTGAGCTTCGAAACAAGCTCCATATATTGCTCATTCGCAAGCAAGTTCTCGCTATCCTCAGCCTTAAGTTGCCCCTTTGCGTTCAAAAGAGCCGTCGAACTGCTCGTAACCACCACCACATCAGAAAGAAGCGCCATATAATGCTCCTGGCCGTCACTTTCGGTAACATAAGAATCAAAATCCCCCAGATTAAGAAGCGTCCCCTCGCTCTGCATCCACTCCTCAGCCGCCTCAATATCCGTAACCGTAACCGCCGTAAAACTTTCACCATCATCAAGATACGCCATCACCAGCCTGAATCCATCCTCTCCCAAAATCGCCGGAACATTCCCCATCTGCTGAAAAATCTCCCCATCCTCTCCCCCCGAAAACTCTTTGAACGCCTCCCTCTGGCCCGGATCACTCGTATTGATCGAAACCACCATCGTCGTATTTTTTGGTAAAAGCTGTTCGATCAAAACCCCCTCCTCACTCGAATTATAAGCCTGAAACTGCGATCCGCACCCTGTCAAAAATAAGATCGCGATAAGAAATATGGATTTTTTCATTGGTTTTTGTTGGTTAAATTTACGCTGGTCACTATACCTTATGCCGCCGAATGCTACAAAAAAAATACCAACAACAAAAAGACTCACAATCTGTTAATACCACAAAAAAATCCATGCGCCACGAGCCGGCAGGCGCGAGTCCCGCCTCGGCGAGATGCCCCCCCTAATACCTCTCAATCTCATCAATCGCCTCTTGCATCGTCGGCCTCATCTCCGGCCTCAAATCAAGCATTCTCAAAACAAGCGGACGCAACTCTTTTGGAATAGGATTCATCGGATCATTCATGAATTTCGCCATCTCCTCGGCAATCTTGTCACAATCAACAATTTCAAAAAAAGCATTATCATAACAAGAAATAATATAATCAGTTAAGTCTTGAGCCACAGACTCACCACCTCGTAATTGATCAATTGTTGGACTCCATAAACCTCCACGAAACAAAACCTGAATCACCGCACCTTTATACTTATCCATATCCTCTTCCGAAGGCTTCAAAAAGATATTTCTGAAATATTTAAGACCTGAATTATCACCGAAATACCCCTGAAATTCCCGTATAATAGACTTGTCCTTACTGATACAATCCCACGCATTGTCAATAATACTCATTTGAACAGCATTTTTTAAATTCCGTATAAAATCCAACAAATTCAACACGCCAATCTGCTCTTTTGTGCAAGTACGATAAGTCTTAAGCAAGGCAATCCCAAAAGCAAAAACATCCCTAGAAGCACCTTTGTCTCGATCCGCAACACCGGAAACAGGCAAAACTCGCAAAACATCCAGTGCGGGAAAACGATAAAATTCAGGCGTAAAAACCGGAGTTCCGCTAAAAGCCGGTTCATCCATGCCGGTAAAAAGTTCAAAATCATTTAGCTTCCCAACCCCGCCATGTACCATTATTTGATCAGGCTTAAAATCATTATGAGCAAAGCCCTTATCGTGTAATCCG
The DNA here is from genome assembly GCA_018816885.1 of Patescibacteria group bacterium. Classification (GTDB taxonomy): domain Bacteria; phylum Patescibacteriota; class Gracilibacteria; order UBA1369; family UBA12470; genus JAHIUS01. The sequence continues at coordinate 3,910 of JAHIUS010000014.1, forward strand.
ACACAACCCTTGGCTCCATCCAATAAATATTTCAGAGCTTGCTTCAAGCTAAGGTCTTCCCAAATATCAACAAGACAAGGAACCCCGCTAAGATTTTCCGCAATAGTACCACCAGATGCGACCATTTCTTCAACCTGATGTTCCCCGGAAGAAAAATATCTGGCAGAATCCTGCCCCGTATGATTCCTCTTCATAACATACCCTGCCAAACCTGCGATACCGGCATAAACCGATTTATTACTTATTGTATTCAAAGCCCCCTGATCTGCGACCAAAACATCATCTGCAATATTTTTTATCAAATCAATCGCCCTAGATCTAACCTGCACCACAAGCTCCCTCAATTTCTCAATTTCAAAACCAAAGTTGTCCTGCAAAAACTCTCTTCTCTCTTGAGCAGAAGACTTCTGTCTCGCTTCAGTACCGGAAAAACTGACAAAGGCCTTAACCTGCTCAATCTCCGGTAACTCAGAAAAACCTTCATCATCAACAATAACCTGCGAACTAATACCTGTCGGACTGTTTAATTCAAAAAGTTCCGCTCTCTCATGCAGCAAACACACAATTTTACCCTCAAACTTATCTCGATTTCGCTCAACCCACTCTCTAATCTCGGAATCCGGCAAATCCTCACCATACAAAACCTTGTCAATAATGACCGGCGGCAAGTTAACAAAAACCGTTTTATGGAAATCTTCTTGAATATTCATAGAAGAGGTTTATACCATAAAACCAGGGATCGCGCAACCCCTTTACTTCAAAAACTGTGGCGACGACAAAAAAACGCACCAGCCTGTCGACGGCAACTGTATACTAGCTCTTCGTATCCTTCCTCTTGTGCTCAATGTGCTTCCGACAAGTGCTACAATACTTATTTTTCGTTTTCATCGCCTCTTCCTGCGACCGTTTATTGTAAGTTGTTGTATAACCCGCCTTGTTGCAATCCCCGCAATACCAAGTACAAAATGTTGATTTTCCTCTAGCCATATTAAATTAAGGTTATTTTCATGCCCTATGTCTATACATTATGATCTATTGGTTTGTCAAAACAAAACAAAACCAATAAACTACCACTACCACTACAACTACTCCCTATCCAATGCCCCACCTACTCCGAAAACTAACAATACTGGTTCTTGCCATTGCCCTCCTCCCTCTGCCACAGGCCCTCGCAAACCACGAAATCCCGATAACAGATCAAGAAACCATCAAATTCTCCGTTTTTACAAGAGAAACTTGCGGCCATTGCCAAGAACTTGAAGCATTTTTGGAAGAAGATTTCGGCGAAAGAGTCCCCGGCGTCCAAGCGAAGCTTTACCACCTCGAAGAAGACTATTCTTCAGGTTTATTCAAAGATTTCTGTGACGAAAACGGCCTCGCGAGAGCCACACCGACAATTTTAATCGGAAATAAAATTATACAAGGATTCCAATCGGCGGAAACAACCGGCGAATATCTGATAGAACTGGCCTTGGAACTCGGAGAAAGCAGCTTTTTCGAAAACTACGAAAAAAACGATGACCTGGAAGGATCCGAAGAAGTAATCGTCCATCTCCCACTCCTGGGATCTGTAGATCTGAAAGACTATTCCCTCGGTATTTTAGCGGTGGTTTTGGGGTTCGTTGACGGCTTCAACCCGTGTGCGATGTGGGTACTGATTATGTTCATGACCCTCCTCCTGCAAGCCGGCAACAAGAGAAAAATGTTTGAACTCGCGGGAATTTTCATCCTGGCGGAAACAGCGATGTATTATCTGATATTGAATGTCTGGTACCAAACCTGGGATTTTGTAAAACTGGATCAAATCATAACACCGGTAATCGGACTCATCTCGATAGGCGCGGGAACCTTTTTCCTATACGAATTTGCCACCAACAAAGACGGAGAATGCAAAGTCACTTCCGTTAATCAAAAACAAAAGATCTCAGCCAGAATCAAAGAACTCGTAGACTCGCCAATGTCCATAGGAATATTTTTCGCCACACTCGGCCTCGCCCTATCTGTAAACATTGTCGAATTCGCCTGCTCAATCGGAATCCCGCAAGCTTTCACAAAAATCCTCGATCTCAACGAACTAACATTCCTCGCAAGACAAGCATACGTCCTGATCTACACACTCTTCTACATGATCGATGACTTCCTCGTCTTCGGAATCGCACTCTGGAGCTTCCAATACCTCCATTTAACGACAAAATACACCCGTTACTGCCTAATGATCGGCGGAATAATCATGATCGTTCTGGGGTACTTCTTTGTCTTTGATCCGACGAAGCTGATTCTCTAAAGCTTCTTCGCCTTATTCACCATCTTCGCAGTAATGCACCCCTTTTGAAGCCCCCGGGCAAACTTCGCCGCAACCTTTTTTGGTTTAGGAAAAAACTTTTTCCAAACAGCGATCAAAACATCCTTATCCTCATCAGGAACAAACTTCCAATCACCGGGCCTGGTAAAATCTCCTTCCCAATTTTCCATTCTGGTTAAAATAAGATCACAAAACTCGGAAATGCTTAAATTTTCAAGCATTTTTTCAGTCAACTCCGCACCGTGATGAGCCGGAGTTACGGTCATCGAATAGCTGGCGGAACCGTTATCGGGCTCATCCTCCACAAAACTTTTCTTATCCAGCAAGCGATGCATACCATCTATCAACCGCAAAACATTTCCCTCGGGAATAGGGATCAATCCTTCACGCGAGGCCGGAAGAACACGATCCTGCATAGCTCCAAGAGCTTTTTTATATTGCCCGGAATCCCTATAAGCCAGTGCAAGACTAAACCATGTCCTTAAGACGGAAACACTATCATTATCACTTTTTTGCAAGATAAGTTCTCTGAACTCGATTACATCCCTAAGTACATGCTTGTTTCCGGACTTAACCGCACTATCAGCCTGCATTGCATAACGGATCAATATCGCCACAGGAGCTAGCGATAAAATCGTCCGCAAATTCCATCCAAGATCCGAGTAACTGTTGGGCCATTTCTGCCCCACATCGGGAGCACCGTTATTGGCAGTAGAAGATTTTTTAAGCGCATTAACTTCTCTAGGACTTAATAAGGCAAATTGATCGCGAATAAGTTGAGCCGTACCTCCATAATCGGACACTCTATTAGCTTCTTCCATGTATCGCAACAATAAAGATTTTGAGCATTGATCCAATTGAACCAAGTGATCCTCCCTAAGATAAATATACCTGCTCGGAAAAACCAACCCTGAATCATTTAATCGCTTTATGTCTTCAACAAGACTGCCCCACTGCGGACTTGCTGCAATTACAGGCATGGAAACAATTTCACAAGCCGCTCCAACATCCCCCATGTTTTTCAGAGCAATCGCAAGATGACCATGCGCATTAGCATTATCGGGATCTTTTTTAAGCAAAATACGCTGAATTTTTTCCACAATATGCCAATCCCTATTATCAATAGCTTGTCGCGAATAACCGATAAGCGCCTTAACATATAATCCCTCTATATTTTCCCAATCCTCATCAGCAAAATCCAAATAACTATCGGGTAATACCACCCCTGAAACAACATGCTGAATCCTATTTTTTAAATCCGAAATATGATTTTCAGCGCTATCGGTATTGTACGAATTTTGCCGATCCAAAAAGAGAACTTTTTCATAAGCATGAAGCGCATCTTCATACCGTTCCAAATCCTCAAGAGTACGAGCCAAAAACAACCAAGACTTGGCATTATCAATATTTTTTCCGACAATCGCGTACTGAAGCCGTACAAGTACCTCAAGTTTATTATCCCCTCTGGCCTGAGTCGCCAATTTGATTAAAAATCCAATAGGAAGTCGATCCAATTGATCCAAATCATCATCCGTAAGCTGACTATAATGTTCCACTAGTGTCCCAAGAAAATTCTAGAAGAGGGCGAGTTGAGGATGACCCTTGTTCAAGACTTTAGGGAGAGTTTTTGGTGTTAGAGAGAGAAGATCTATGAAATGAACCTTGAAAAGGATAGCTTCAGAGACAATCCTGGAGAGTTTCAGAAGGGAGCCTTTAAATTTGGTTTGGTGCTTGATGAAGGCCAGCAATAGATAGTAAATCATAGCAATCCAGATCTGTGTGAGAACGGCATTCTTTGATGTACCTAAGAATGTTTTGATTTTGAGATGTTGCTTGATCCACTTAAAGAAAAGTTCAATCTGCCATCTAGACTTGTAAATAGCGGCAATATTGAGAGCGGAAAGCCTGAATTCGTCTGTTAGGAACTCATAAATTTTGTTAGTTTTTTCATCGTAATAAGTCACCAAACGGAGGTCGTCCGGATAATCTTCTTGTGCTTCTTCAAGTGTAAATGCTATTCGTTCATCACTAATCACCCCCTCTCCAACAGGCTTTCTACTTTTCCCGATGGGGAATATGTTTGTTGTTATCTTTGTTCGTATGACGAAGTGATGACCTGCTTCAACCAGTGAATACAAAAAAGCGTAATCTAAATATGCTCTATCGAAAACAAAAATTGAACCTTTCGGGAACTTACTAAAATCCATGTTCTTAGCAGCCGTAATATCTGCCATTTTCCCATCTGTTAGCACGACCACCTCAGGTATTTGGCTTTTTACATTGAAGATAGTGTGCAATTTGAAGGCTCCTTTCTGTTTTCTGAATTTAGCCCATGGGAACAAATTCAAACATAGATTCACTGTGGAAGAATCCATGGCATAGAGGTCATTCTTGAATGAAAATGCTGTCCCAAATGTGAGCTTTTGGCATTTTTCAAGGAGAGAATAGAACATAGATTCAAAGATTTTGTATGGTCGATTTTTGTTTGCATGGGCTAATGTATTTCTTGCTACGTTGGTAATGCCAAGGTGATACCAACAATGCCCCTGAACCCGTAAACCAGTCTCTATTTCGCGCAGTGAATCTTTGCCTGTTTCTTGTGCATACAG
>JAHIUS010000015.1 GCA_018816885.1 Patescibacteria group bacterium
CGCCAAAAGGCCGAGGATAGAGTTTATGGTGATATGCGAAACCTGCGCCGCGAGCGCCCGAATGTTTTGATAGGACTTGCCGGTTGCATGGTTAAGCCCGGCAAGGAGGAGAAGATCGTCAAGAAGATGAAGAATCTCGACATGGCTTTTCGCCCCGAAGACATGGGTGATTTGGGAGAAAAAATTCAAGCTCTGCGTCCTAAATGGAATCTTTCGGTCGACGAAGGCAGTCTGGGAAAATATTTTGAAATCCATCCGAAAGTATCAAGCAAATTCCAGGTTTTCGTCCCGATCCAAACCGGCTGCAATAAATTCTGTACTTACTGCATCGTTCCATACGCGAGGGGCCGCGAAAAATACCGCGATTTCGATGAAGTGGTCGACGAATGCAAACTCCTTGTCTCAAGCGGCGCCAAAGAAATAACCCTACTAGGTCAAACGGTCGATTCCTATGAAAACTTTCCGCAATTACTCGAGGAAATTGACAAAATCGAAGGATTAAACAGACTCCGCTTCTCATCACCGCATCCATCAGATTTTTCACAAGAATTAATAGAAACTCTCGCCCGACTAAAAACAACCTGCCCTTACATTCATTTGCCGGTCCAATCCGGCTCAAACGCATGCTTGCGAAGAATGAACAGGCCTTATACTCGAGAAAAATACCTCGATATAATCCGAAGAATTCGCAAGGCAATTCCAGAATGCGCAATCTCAACAGACATAATTGTCGGCTTCTGCGGAGAAACAGAAGAAGAGTTTCAGGAGTCATATTCGTTATTCGAAGAAATCGGCTTCGACATGGTCTACATTTCGCGCTACTCAACCCGCAAAGGAACATATGCCGACCGCAAACTCAAAGATGACATTCCGTATGCATTAAAAGCGGAGCGTTGGCATAAACTCAACGACCTCCTCAAAAAAACAGCGAAAAAAGCCAACGAAAAGTACGTCGGCCGCGAAGTCGAAGTGCTAGTGGAACGCGAAGGGATGGGCCGCAGCCGTGAATACAAAGAAGTGCATTTTACAGGAGGCGAGGTCGGTGAAATCGTACATGTGAAAGTGACCGGTGCAAAAGAATGGTTGTTGGAAGGGGAGATTGTTAGTCCTTCATGATCGAAAACCCATCCAACACCGCATCACAAATAAAATCTTCTAATAAACTGAATTCGTTTTCTAGCTGAGACTTGTTTAAGTATTTTATATATAATCTTTTCTTGTTTTCGTGAATAACAGCTGGAGGAAAATTTCTATTTAACAACATAGCATGTATAAGCAGTCGCCCAATTCGTCCGTTTCCATCAGAAAAAGGGTGGATCTGCTCAAAACGACTATGTATTAAAGAAACATGAGCAATAATATCTTTTTTATGGAGGCTGATATTTCTGGAAAGATCTTTCATTAAAGATGGAATTTTTAAATAATTAGAAGTGGAAACATTCGAGCCAACAATCCTTACCCCATGATTTCTATATATTCCGGCATCATCACGAATACCATTCATCAAAATGCTATGCAGTTTCAGAATAAGTGTCTGGGTAATCTTATTTGAATTAGAGAGATGATTGAATAAATATTGCAATGCCGCTTGATGATTCTTAGCTTCCATTTGTTCAATAAGTGTCCTGTTCGGCAAGGACTTGTTGTCAAAAAGCACAGCAGCGGTTTCATCTTCCGTAAGTGTACTCCCTTCAATTCGGTTGGTGTTATAGGTTAAAGAAAGCACAAATTGATCGTGGATATCCGACCTTTTTAAAATTGATGCAAGAATGTTTTTGTGTTTTGAGCTTTTGGTAATCAAGGCAGCTTTTTTAGCTCCCAATATGTCTGCTTTGATGATTTTTTGCCCGGTTAGCTCCTTGTAAAACTCATCGATTCTATCAAGAGCTTTTTTGCGAGGCACAGATTTTTCATTGATCCAGCTGTTTATAGTTGGGAAAGACACGCCAAGCTTATGAGCAAGCTTTTCTTGGGTAAGGCCAGCAACCCTTTGGATGAATCGTAGTTTTTTCGACGCTTTCATATGATAAAAGTATATAGAACTTTATAAAGTTTGTCAAAAACAAAAAAGCTTTATAAAGTTACGCGGTTGCAGGCTGCCGACTATTCACTGCTTACCAAAACCGCCTTTATCCTCCTAACCCCCGCACTTGAAGACTGCTCTTTTTTAATCTTAAACCGCCCCAATTCGCTCGTCCGAGCAACATGCGGCCCACCGCAAATCTCTTTAGAAGCATCGCCAACAGCAAAAACTTTGACGACGTCCCCATACCTTTCCCCAAAAACTCCAATCGCACCCTTATCCTTGGCCTCATCAGGGGTCATCTCGTCGCAGCTAATCTCAAGATCAGCCTCAATCCACTCATTAATCTTCGCCTCGACCGCCTCTTTTTCCTCAGGCTCGAGCTTCCCATCATGAGAAAAATCGAACCTCAGCCGTTCAGCCGTAATATTGGAACCTTTCTGGTAAACATGATCGCCGAGAACCTCCCGCAAAGCCGCCAGAAGCAGGTGAGTGGCGGTATGCAGACGAGTGGTAGCCTCACTGTCATCCTGCAAACCTCCCTTGAATTTGGCCTCAGCCCCGCAACGCGACATCTGTTGGTGCTTTTCAAAAGCCTTACAAAAACCTTCCTCATCAACAGTCAAACCATTCTCACGAGCCAGATCCTTAGTCATTTCCAGAGGGAATCCATAAGTATCATAAAGTTTAAAAGCAACTCGCCCGCTGATCTCTCCCCGTAGATTCGGAAGCATTTTGTTGAATTCGCGCTCCCCCTGAGCAAGAGTCTTGCAAAACTTAAGCTCCTCCTGCTGCAAAGCCGCCAAAATATGATCTCGATTTTCAGCAAGTTCGGCATAAGGATCTTTATAATTTTCTATAAAAATTTCTGCAATATGAGAAAGACTATCCTCAATCCCAAGCTTACGCATATAACGAATCGCCCTTCTAATAAGTCGCCTCAAAACATAGCCTTGATCGGTATTCGAAGGCATAATGCCTCTAGGATCTCCAAGGATAAAAATCGCCGCGCGAGTGTGATCGGCAATAGTGCGTTGAGCCACGATGTCATCCTCAGAAGCATGCTCGGAAAGAAAGTCCATAACAGGTTGAAAAAGCTCGGTCTCATAATGAGTCGGAACCCCTTGCAAAACAGCCGTAACTCTCTCAAGTCCAAGCCCGGTATCAACATTTTTTTGTTCCAAAGGTTCATACTTCCCATCCGCAGTTTTTTGGTACTGCATGAAGACATCATTCCAAATCTCAACCCATCTACCGCAGTCACAAGCCGGCCCCATTTTCTCACATTCATCACAAGTTTCTTCCCGAACCTTATAAAACATCTCGGTATCCGGTCCGCAAGGTCCCGTTTGACCTGCCGGCCCCCACCAGTTTTCTTTTTTCCCATAAAACCAAATATTCGTAACTCCCAATCCTTTCCAGACGGAAGCCGCCTCCTCATCACGCGGACAATCATCATCACCTTCGAAACAGCTGACAGCTAATTTTTCAACCGGAATCCCCAAGCCAATCTCCGAATCGGTCAAAAACTCAAAACTCATCTCAATAGCCTCCTTTTTAAAATAATCCCCAAGACTCCAATTCCCCAGCATCTCAAAAAAAGTACAGTGAGTATCGTCCCCAACTTCATCAATATCGTCGGTCCGCACACATTTCTGGCAATCAACAAGCCTCTTCCCGGAAGGATGCGACTCCCCGGAAAGATAAGGGACAAGAGGATGCATTCCCGCAGTTGTGAAGAGCAC
>JAHIUS010000001.1 GCA_018816885.1 Patescibacteria group bacterium
AGGGATTGGGATGGGGAGCTACATTGGAAGATGGATTATGAAGAAGGATACGATCTTGCCACCTATCATGTTGAGATTATAGATCCTATTGTTGAACAACTGTAGGCATGGCAAACACATATGTATCCGCATTTCCTCCCAGGTAAGTCAGATTATTCATTGCGAAGTTCAGAATGTTTTCCGAGGCGTAAGCCAGATTGATATCGTAAGTTTCGTCGTAAATCGGTGCTGCGAGTACCATATATTTGAATCCAAGCGATTGAATTGTTTCTTGAATTTTTGTTTCGTCGGCTTCGTAATTTTGATACATGCAGTCAAAAAATTCCAAATAAGTGTCGGCGAATACCCTGTTATTGTTGTAGTTCGTGAAAAATAGAGCAGAGACGCTGTTGGTTATGTATATTTTGTCGTTTGGGTCGCTGTTTAAAATTTCTGCAAGCTTGGAGTGTTCCGGATATACATTGTCGAGGAATCCGTCACTGTCAATTAATCCCGATATGTATGCTGTTACAGGGTAAGATCTGGCTAAAAACCAGTTGGATCTGCTCCAAAAGCCGGCAAAAAGCACGGTGAATATTAATACCAATGTCAGTATTTGCAGGAGTTTCGATTTTTTTGTTAAATAGTCTGTGCTTATCCCAAGTATCAGCAGCAGGAAGACGAACCCCGTTACTCCGTACCAGAGTACATGGTTGGATATTGCGAGCCAGGTTGTCCAGTATAACAAGGTTCCTATAATTAACAGTAGTGCCGTGTTTTTCTTTTTTGTAAATAAAAGCAATAAAATTATCGGGCAAAAGGCCAAAAATAGTGGTCCTAAATCTACAGCCGGAGACAGCGTGGAGTTGATTATGGTCATGTTCCATGGAGATTTGATGATATCGAGAAGTCCGTTTATCTCCATTTTATATCTGATGTAATGCTCATTCGGTCCTGCCGGAGGGGTGCAGAGCGAGGTGTCGAGTCCCAAGTCCGTATAGGGTATTTGAGTTGTTCCCAATTGATTTTCCGAATCCATCAGGAGATTCATTGGCGAATCCAGGTTGCCGTTTGAGATTATATTGATTGTGAACCATGGAAGCATGACAAGAAAGATGCCTATTATGAATGCTGTCCATGCTCGCCAATTTTTTATGGATTTTATGAAAATCAGCACAAAAAGTGTTGGGAGAAGTATGATTGCGGAAAGCTTGATGCTGAGCGCGAATCCTGCAAACAGTCCGCATAAAAACAATAGTTTGTTGTCTTTTCTTTCTGTCCAAATATCAAATGCAAGTACACTTATGATTGAGAAAAACAGCATTGGCATCTCAACTTTGAGATCAACATGACTGTGATAAAAAACTGTTGGCATTAAGATCGTGACGGCGGCTACCAGCCATGCGACAGGTTCGCTTGTATGTCTTTTTGTTAAAGAGAACATGGCGAGTGCACTCAAGGTGCCGAATATTCCTGTTATGATTTGGGCGAAAGCTGTGTTCTCGAATAGAACGGTTCCGATACTCTGGATAAAGGCGAAAGCGTTTGCGCTGTCGATCCCCACGAATCCCCCATATTGAGCCATTAGATTGGGGAGGTTCATGTATTTGAGCAAGTCATCGAATCCCGACGGCCAGGGAGCGGATGTTTGTATGAAGTTCCAGATTGTGCAGATTACTATGATTAGTACGGAGATCAGCGAGATTATTTTTAAGTCTTTTGCGGCCGGGGTTTTCCAGTTAAGGAGTTCGGTTGTGTCTTTTTTGAAGTAAGAGAAATTCAGGCATACGATTATAATTGGCAGAATAACCAAAATTCCGAGCATCCCATATGGGGTGAGTAGTCCGATCAATGATAGTCCGAGCAGGAGAAGTGTTACTATTGCGATTCCTGTTCCTATCGAGAATAGCAATGAGTTGCCGGGATCTTTTTTCGGGAAAATTTGTTGCAAGGTAATGCGACCGTAAATGTTGAATATTGCCAGTAGCAGAAGTGTGAATATGAAGTAAAATGTGATGTGGAAGGTTGTGTTTATGAGCGCGTCCAGCGGGCTGATTCTTTCGAAGTAGTACTGTACCCATTCCCAGTCCGATGCGTATTTGACTGCGGGGTTTACTACGAGTTTCCCTTCTATCAGTTCGATGTCAGAGTAGTTGAATGCTTCCGCTCCGTAAGCTTCCAGTTGTTCTTCTCCCTTCAAAAATATGTCGCCATGATAAATAGCCATGTCTTCCCAAATGAAGCGGCTCCATGAGAGAAGGATTGTTAGAATCAGCAGGGCGGGGAGTAGGATTTTCAGCGAAATTCCTTTTTTGATCTGTTTTGGTGGTGATTTTTTGATTGTAAGGATGATCCAAGCTCCGAGGATTAAGATGAAGCCGAAGTATTTCGCGCCATCCACAATGTCACGGTCTCCTATCGGGTCTATGAATGTCCAATGGTTTAAGAAATATGCTCCTGTTACAAAAAAAGCCCATGCGATCAGGGCGTATGCTGCGATGGTGATCGATTTTTTCATATTTTTGTTTTATTTAGTAGATCATAGATCAAAAATCAAAGACTCTAAATCAAAAATCAAAGACTCTAAATCAAAAATCAAAGATTATAGATCAAAGAGGATTATAGGTGGCTCTTGGCTGCCTGTGCAAGCTCTTTCCAGTTCTCGATTGTTAGTTCTTGCGGGCGCGAGGTCGGGTCTATCCCGGTTTTTTCAATGATTTCTTTTGGCAGGGTGCTTCTGATCATTTTGCGTTTTTGGGAGAAGGCGTCGGATATTAGTTGGAAGTATGCGGGGAGTAACTTATCGGGGACGAGCGGTTTTTTGTAAGGGGTGATTTTGATTACCGCCGAATCGACTTTCGGTTTTGGGCTGAAGTGTGAAGCAGGGACTCGTGTTACTTTTTTGACTTCTGCGAAGGTTTGGATGTTGAGGGCTAAGACGCTTAAGTCTCCGGGTTTGGCCAGCGCTTTTGTGGCGACCTCTTTTTGGACCATCAGGACCATTAGTTCCGGTTTGTTTTTTTGGTTTTTTAGGAAGTGATTGATTAGCGGTGATGTGATGTAGTAGGGGATGTTTGCGACCAGTTTGTATTTTTTTGGAGGTTTGAAGGTTAGTGCGTCTTCATGAATTAAGTTCAGTTTCGGGAATTTTTCTTCCAGGATCGGGATTAGATCTGAGTCTTTTTCGATTGCGGTGACTTTTTTGGCTTTTTCGAGTAGTTTTTTTGTCAAAAACCCTTTCCCGGGGCCGACTTCAATGATGTGATCACGATCTGTTAAATCGGCTGCTGTAATGATCTTTTGCAGGGTTAGTTTGTTGTTGAGGAAATTTTGTCCGAGATGCTTTTTAGGATGCGTGAGGGGGAACCTTGGGTTCCCCCTCACGTGCTCCCCCTCCCAGCTGTTGTTCGCACAATTAGTTTTCGCGGAACTTCGAGATAAGCCACTTTGGGACCCACGAGACCCAAAGTGTTTATCTCTACGTGTGCTCAAACTAATTGTCCTCACTTTTTTAGCTTTCAATTTTAACCAGTTTTAAAGGGTCCGATTTGCCGGAGATGATAGTGACTTTGTCAGTTTTGTAATGTTTCTTTAAAAATTTAATTAACTCTTTATTGGCTTTGCCTTTTTCCGGGGGTGCGGCGATGCGGATTTTGATAGTGCCGTCATCCAATGTATCGACTAATTCGGTCTTTGGGGATTTGGGAGTGACTTTTATTCGTAGGTATTTCATAGGGCATGTGGTGGGGCATGGGGCATGTCGGAGGTTTTTTAGTTTCTGTGGAAGATTAATTTTCTTCCCTCTTCTGCAACAAATACAATAGAAGATACTGCGATAATCATCAGCCATTCGTTAGTGTTCAAGTGTGTGGTTCCGATTAAATTTTGAATAAAAGGAATTTCAATAAAAGCGAAAACGGTAACTATCGAAATGAAGATTGCCCCCAGAAGATAAGGGTTACTGAAGAGGCCGAGAGAGAATACGGATTTTTTCAAACTGCGGGAGTTCAGGGCGTTCCACATTTGGATGAAGACGAGGAGTGCGAATGCGGATGTGGAGGCTTTTAAATGGCCTGTTCCGTTGCTTAAAATAAGGTAGAAATACAGAGTTACAACGGCTCCAATCAAAACCCCCAGGTATGTGAAATGCAGGGCGAAATCCCTCTTGATAATATGTTCTTTCGGATTGCGGGGAGGTTGTTGCATGGTGTCCGGTTCAGCCTTGTCTACCCCGAGAGCGAGTGCAGGGAGAACATCTGTCCCGAGGTCCACGCAAAGTATCAGAATCGCTGTCAGGGGGGCTGGGAGAGCTAATATGATCGCTGCGAATACGGTTGTCAGCTCGCCGATGTTGCATGAGAAAATGTAGAAGATGAATTTACGAAGGTTTTGATAGATCTTGCGGCCTTCTTCTATGGCGGTGACAATACTGCCGTAGCTGTCGTCCGCGAGAACCATGTTCGCGGCTTCGCGGCTTACATCTGTGCCGGCTATGCCCATGGCTATCCCTATATCGGCTCTTTTCAGCGCAGGGGCGTCGTTTACGCCGTCTCCCGTCATTGCTACGATCTCCCCCTGTTTTTTGAGCGCTTCTACGATTTTGAGCTTATGTTCGGGGCTGACGCGGGAGAAGATTATTTCTTTGTTCTTTTTCAGGACTTTGCCCAGGCGCGGTGCGGAAAGTTTTTGCAGCTCTGTACCTGTTATTATTCGTGGGTTTTTGGAGGTGATTATGCCTACTTGGCGGGCTATGGCTTCCGCCGTAGGGCCGTAGTCGCCCGTGATTATGTAGGTTTTGATTCCGGCTTGGTGAGTTTTGGCTACCGCTTCCGCTACTTCCGGTCTTGGTGGATCTATCATGCCCATCATTCCCAAGAATACGAGTTTTTCTTCCAGGTTTTTTTTGTCGTATTCGGGCTTGATAGGTTTGTAGGCGAAGGCCAGGACTCTTAATGCGGATTTTGCCATTTTGTTGTTGCTTTGCTTGATGGCTTTTATGTGTTTGGGTTCGAGTTTTACGATTTTGCCGTCGATTTTTATCTGGGCGCATTTTTTGAGAATTTCTTCTACGGCGCCTTTTGTGAGGAGCAGGGTGTCTTGCTTGTTTTTTGTTACGATGCTCATCATTTTTCTGTTTGAGTCGAAAGGGAGCTCGAGTTGTCTTTTCCAGTTTTTCTCCAGGGCTGCCAGGTTAAAGCCTATTTTTTCGCTTGCGGTTAAAAGCGCCGCTTCCGTTGGGTCGCCGATTGCTTTCCATTGGGCTCCTTTTTGGATAAGCCTGGAATTGTTGCATAGGGATGCAGCTGTACTCAAGAGTGTTAAGGTTTCAAAAAGTTCTCGATTATTTTTTGTGAGGGACTTGAGATCATGATTTTCAAACTCTTCCGCAAAATGTTTTCCTTCCGAATCCAAGGCGATTTTTGTATTTGTTCCGATTATATGGAGGTGCCCCTTTGGTTCGTATCCGACCCCGTGGACTTCAATGTCGTAGTCGGGGATAAATATCTCTTTTACCGTCATCTCGTTCTTGGTGATTGTTCCGGTCTTGTCCGAGCAGATTACCGTCGTTGAGCCGAGGGTTTCCACTGAGGAAAGTTGTTTTACTATCGAGTTTTTGGACGCGAGGCGCTTGACTCCAAGTGCAAGTGCTATTGTGATTGTGGCCGGAAGCCCTTCCGGTACAGCCGCTACGGCTACAGATGTTGCGAATAATAGTGTTTCGATGAAGTCTTTTCCTTGGAGCAATGTACCCGTTATCAGCAGGATCGCAGAAATTACGAGTGTGATTTTTCCTACAAAAATTCCTATTTTGCGCAGTTCCTTCTCGAGGGGGCTTAAATCTTTTTTTGTTGAGGTTGTGAGATGTGCGATCTTGCCAAACTCGGTTTCCATCCCGGTTTTTATCACTATGGCTTTGGCTGTTCCGTGAGTGACAAGTGTTCCCATGAAAATTATGTTTTCATGTTCGTCCAGGTGAAGATTTTTTTCATCTATTGATTCTGTCGTTTTGGTGACAGGCCGAGATTCACCGGTCAGGGTTGATTCGTCGAGCTTTAGCTCATTTACTTCGATTAAACGGGCATCAGCGCCTATTTGATCACCTTCTTCAAGTATCAGTATGTCTCCCGGGACCAGTTCGTATGCGTTTATTATTTTTTCGTGGCCGTCCCTTATTACTTTTGCGTGAGGTTCGATCATGTTTTTGAGCGCCTGAAGCGCTTTTTCGGCTTTAAATTTTTGAATAAAACCGATAACGGCATTCAAAAGCACGATAAAAAGGATAACTCCGGCATCGATTCGTTCACCTGCGATTCCAGCCAGGATTGCCGCCAAAATCAGTATTATAACCATTAAATCCTTGAATTCAGCCAGAAACCGAATTGGTAGGGGAGTTATTTTCTTCGCCTTTAATTTATTTGGGCCATATTGCCTGAGTCTGGATTGGGCTTCCCTGGAAGAAAGGCCGTTCTCGGAGGTTTGAAGTTTCTTTAGAAGTTGAGTTTTGGAGAGGGCATGGGGCATAGGGCATGGGGGCGTTGCCGGTTGTTGCATTTTATCGATTGTGATTATACACTAAGTGCCGCTTTAAATATGAAACAAAAATGAGAGGAAGTTTAAATAGCGGTAGTTTTGAATCACAGGATTTTTCTAGTTGGGATGATCCTTTGTATGAAGCTCCTCTGGGGTATCCCGGCAAAAGTCGTAAGGAGCTTGTTATCTCGAGGTTGAAGCAGTCTCTGTTCATTAATTGTAGGGCTTGCTGCAGTGATGCTGTTGTTGAGAAGATTGCCAGAGAAATGTATCGAGAGGTTGAACGTTTTGTTGCTGAAATGACTGTTGATTTTATGACAATGGGGCAGGTGCCGGATGAAGAGGAGTATTTGATTTCGAATTTGTCCATAATTTTTGCGGAGTATGGTTTGGATTTCGCGCAGTTTGTTCGAGATTATTTGGATGAGTCAGAATCTACTAGGGTTTGGATTGCGAGTATCCAAAAAGCTTTTAGGATGAGTGTTGTCAGCATGGAAATGCTCAATTAATGGTTATCGCAGATTTTTCATGCGCCATTTTTCGATTTCGGCGTGATTCCCCGAAAGAAGGACGTCCGGCACCTTCAACCCTTTGAAGTTTGCCGGTTTGGTGTAGTGAGGATACTCTTTTTTGCCTTTTAATTTTCTGGAAAAAGAGTCTTCGAGTGCAGATTCATCGTCGTGCAGGGCGCCCGGAAGTTGTCTTGTTACTGCGTCTACAAGAACCATTGCGGGCAGTTCGCCTCCTGTTAGAACATAAGGGCCGATCGAGTACTCTTCGTCTATGAGTTCGTCGCGGACTCTTTGATCGATTCCTTCATATCTTCCGCAGAGGAGTATTAATTCGGGGTTTTTTGCGAGTTCTCGGACTCTTGTATTGGTGAGCTGCTTACCTTGTGGTGTTAAAAAGATGACTGGTCCCTTATTTTTCTTTTTTATAGCTTTTATTGAGTCAAAAAGTGGCTGACAGGTCATAAGCATTCCCGCTCCGCCCCCATAAGGGGTGTCATCGACCTTATTGTGCTTGTTTCTGGAGTGTTTTCGAATATCGTGGGCGCGGACTTTTATGATTTTCTGTTCGATGGCGCGGCCTATGATCGAATGTTTGAAATAGGGGTTATCTTCTATGAAAGAAGGAAAGAGGGTGAGGATGTCGAAGTGCATGGTTAGTGAAGGTTGTGTATTGTGCATTGGGTATGTGGAGTTTTGGCGTAGCCAAAACCTCTATTGTAGTATAAAAAAGCCCCGATATAATGTCGAGGCTTTAGGGAAGGTTTCTTTTTGGCGGATGGTGTGTGGCAGATGGCTAATGGTGGATAATTGGTGGTGTTTTGCATTTTCCAAAAGCTATCAGCTATACGCCATAAGCTATCTTTTAGACCATTGTGGAGATTTTCTTGCTCTTTTGAGCCCGTATTTCTTTCTTTCCTTTATTCTTGAGTCTCTTGTGATGAAACCGGCTTTTTTGAGTGCAGGTCTTAGTTCGGGGTCGAATACCAAGAGTGCTTTTGCAACTCCGTGACGGATTGCTTCTGCTTGGCCTACTGATCCTCCTCCCAGAACTTTTGCCGATATGTCGAAGTCTTTATCTTTTTTTACAAGTTTTGCAGGTGATTTCAGGATTTCCAAAAGGTCACTGGTTGGCAAGTAGTCTTTTGAGTCTTTTCCGTTTATGATGACTTTGCCGGTGCCTTTATATAGCCTGACTCTAGCGATTGATGTTTTTCTTTTACCGCATGCGTAGTAGTATTTTCCGCTGAATTTTACTGGTGAATCTGTCATGTTGATTTGTTAGAGTTCGATTTTTTCAGGGTTTTGGGCCTCCTGTCTGTGATTTGGGCCTGCATATACCTTTAATTTTGATAAAATGTGAGTCCTGAGTCTGTTTCTCGGGATCATGCCTTTTATGGCTTCTGTTAAGATTTTCTCAGGTTTCTTTTGTAAAACTTTTTCCGCTGTTTCTCTTTTTATTCCTCCCGGGTATCCGCTGTGCCTGATGTACTCTTTTTGAGCCCATTTGTTTCCTGAGAGCTTAATTTTATCTGCGTTTATGATTACGATGTAGTCTCCGCAGTCTATATGAGGGGAAAAAGTAGGCTTGTTTTTACCTCGCAGAATGTCTGCAATTTTTGTTGCCAGTCTTCCAACTGTTTTGTTTTCGGCATCTACCAGATACCATTTACGGTCTTTGTCGATTTCTTCCAGTTTTGGTGAGAATGTTTTGAACATGTACTTAGATAATAGATAGTAGAATTGAGGCCCTGCTAGGTCAGTTGAACATATACCATTGGAGCGTTGTCGCCGTCTCGCGGACTTGTTTTGATAAGACGAGTATAGCCGGAATTCTTATCGGTATATTTTTCCGCTATTACTTCCATAAGTTTTTTTGAAGTGTTTTTATCCTGCAAGTGTTTGTTTAGAAGTCTTATTGCACTTACCTTGTCCTCTTTTTTTGCGTAATTGATCAATTTGTCGACGAATCCTCTCAGTATTTTTGCTCGGGTTTCCGTTGTTTTGATCTGCTCATGCAGAATGAGTGATTGCGCGAGAGATCTTAGAAGTGCTTCTCTTCGGCTTTTTCCTATCCGGATTGTTCGTTTCTTATTGTGCTGCATTGTTTAGATAGTAGTTAGATGTGGAGGGCATGCGGCGACCTCTTTTATTCTTCTCCCGAAAGGGCTAGATCGCGGGTTTTTAGTGCGTCGCTTACTTCAGTTAAAGCTTTTTTCCCGAATCCCCTGAGATTATTGAGTTTGGATTCCGTACATTTGGTTAGTTGCTCGATAGATCCGATACCTCCATTGATTAGAGAATTGAGCGTTCTTGGTGAAAGCCCCAATATTTCTATCGGTGTGTACATTTCTTGAGATGGTTTGAGTGAATCTTCTTCGGCTGTTTTTTGTGCGATTTTTTCAAAATCACTCATGAATTCCGCTTCAACGGGAACATCCGCTTTGTCGAATATTTCGAAATATGAGGTTAGAACATTTGCAGCGAATTTTACCGCATCTTCAGGTTCGAGGGAGCCGTTTGTTTCAATCTCCATTACGAGTTTGTCGAGATTTGTCATTTTTCCTACACGCGTTGCTTCGACATCGTATTTGATTTTTTTGACCGGGCCGAAAACGGCATCAACTTCAATCATCTCCGCATCTTGTCCGTCTTTTTTCTCCAAGGTTGCAGGTTTGTACCCCACTCCTTTTTCGACGAAGATTTCTATATCGAGCTTAGTGCCTTTCTCGATTGTCGTAATATAAAGTTCTTTATTAAGAACTTTAACATCACCGGGAGCCTTGATTGATTTTGCAGTAACTTCTCCGGCTGCGTTGGCTGAAAGCGTCAGTATGGAAATTTCTGTTGTTTCTTTCTGTACATTGAGTTGTTTCAGATTCAATATGATGTCCAGTACGCTTTCTTTCACTCCTTTTATCGTAGTGTATTCGTGAGATACTCCTTTTATTTTTATTCCCGATACCGCCGCACCCGGAAGAGATGAAAGCATAACTCTTCTAAGAGCGTTTCCCAAGGTCATTCCGTATCCTGACGGAAGGGGACTTATCGTGACTATCGCGTAATGATCGTCTTTATGTTCGACGGTTATTTTTGGAAGTCCGATTTCTTCTTGGATAATGTGCATTTTTTAGGATTTAGGATGTAGGGTTTAGCTTAAGTTTTTATTTTTACTTCGAGTAGAACTCGACGATTAATTGTGTGTCGATGCTTGATTCCGCATCATCTTTTCCGGGCATTGCGAGAATCTCGCCGCTTAGATTTCCTAAATCGACTTTTAGCCATTTCGGGCTTTTGAATTTCTTGTTTTCGGCAGCTTTTTTGAGTGCGGGGTGCTTTTTGCTTGCCGCTCTAGCTTCAAATTTATCACCAACTTTCACTTGGATTGAAGGTATATCAACTCGTCGGCCGTTTAGTTTGATATGACCGTGAGTTACTATTTGCCTTGCTTGTGTTCGCGATTCGGCCATTCCCGCTCGGTATATTACATTATCCAGTCTTGTTTCCAGAATTGTTAGCAGGGCAGGGCCGGTTGTCTCCTTACTCTTGTCAGCTTTTGTGTAATATAGGCGGAACTGGGTTTCGCTTATCCCGTAAATTCTTCGTGCTTTCTGTTTTGCCCTTAAGTGTCGACCGTACTCTGTTTGTTTGCTGAATCTACTTTTTCCAACTTGGCCGGGTGCGTAATTTCTTCTTGTTATTGCGCATTTTTGGCCTTCACATCGCGAGCCTTTAAGAAAAAGTTTTTCTCCTTCGCGCCTACATTGTTTGCATTTGGGGGTTTTCATATATTTAGATACTAGATAGTAGATTGTAGATAGTATGCTTTGGTTAAACTCGGCGTGGTTTTTTTTGACGACATCCGTTATGAGGTATTGGCGTCGTATCGTGAATCGAATCTATGTCGAATCCGTTGGCGATGAGTCCTCTTAATGCTTGTTCTCTTCCTGTTCCAACTCCCTTCATGAATACATCCAGCGCTTCCATCCCGTATAATTTAGCCTTGGTTGCTACATTTTCCGCTGCTACTTGTGCCGCATACGGTGTTGCTTTTTTAGCTCCTTTGAAGCCGTTTGCTCCTGCGCTACTCCAAGCGAGTACGCCTCCGCTTTCATCTGTTATTGTGATAATCGTGTTGTTAAAGCTGGCTTGTATATAAGCTCTGCCTTTTTGGATTGATCGTCTTTTTTTGGTTGATGGAGCCATAGTATGTAGTGAAGTAACGAAGTAGTATGTAGTGAAGTAACGATTATTTTATTTCTTTGTTTCTTTGCGACGGCCGCTTCCCATTGTGATTTTCTTTCCGCGCTTGGTTCTGGCGTTTGTTTTGGTCTTCTGTCCCCTTAACGGAAGCTTCCTTCTGTGTCTGTATCCACGATATGATCCGGTGTCCTGCAATCTTTTGATGTCCAGCGAAACCTTTCTTCTTAAATCACCTTCGGTTATTACGTTTTTTTCGATGTATTCTCTTAATTTGGCAACATCGTTTTCCGATAATTCTTGAACTTTAATGTCCTTGTTGATATTCAGGTAATCCAAAATTTTCGCACTGGCACTTCTGCCTATTCCTTCTATGTAGGTTAGGGCTGCTTCTATTCTTTTATCTTTTGGTAAGTTGATTCCGCAAATACGGGCCATATCAATGGTGGTTATTGGTTATCCTTGGCGTTGTTTATGTTTGGCTTTCTCGCAAATGATGCGAATTACACCTTTGCGCTTGATTACTCTGCATTTGTCACAGATTTTTTTTACTGATGCTCGGACTTTCATTTTATTTAGTTAGTAGAAGTAGTTGTAGTAGGGTATGGGGGCCTTCGGTTCTCGGTGATTTTTTTATTCTTGATTGTCGTCTTCCGGTTTTTCTTCTTGAGGCCTTGGCTTGCCGTCTTTGTGTCTATAAGTGATTCTTCCCTTGTTTAGGTCGTATGGAGTTAGTTCAAGCGTTACGCGGTCTCCCGGGAGAATGCGTATGTAGTTCATCCTCATCTTACCTGAAATGTGTGCTCTTAATGTGTGGTCACTTGGGTAATCGGGATCATCTATCCTCACTTCAAATACCGTATTTGGCAGACAACTTATTACTACTCCTTCAACTTGAATTACATCTTTAGCCATAAATTTTAAAACTTGTTTCTAACCTGTAAAGGGGAAATTTGTCACAAAAAGCTATTGGATTTTAGAGTAAACTCCTCCTGATTTCAAGGTCTTTTTCTCGATTTCGGAAATTAGCTTGACAGGGTCAATATTTCATGGCCTTGTGGCGTTACAAGTATTGTGTGTTCAATTTGTATTGAAAGTGAGCCGTCCTTGGTTGCAATTGTCCAATTATCTTCGAGAGTCTTGGTATGCCTGGTTTTTTCTCCTATGATCGGCTCGATTGCAAGGGTCATGCCGGGTTTTAGGGCGGGGCCTTGTCCTTTTTTCCCAAAATTGTTGATTATCGGTGGTTCGTGCAGTTCTCTTCCGACGCCGTGACCTGTCAGATGTTTGATAATGTGGTATCCGGCTTGTTGAACTACGGATTGTATCGCAAAGCTTATATCTCCAACTCTTTTTCCGGGCTTGATTTCTTTTATCCCGGCCCGAAGTGCTTTTTCGCCTACCTTTAGAAGTCTTTCCGCTTTCGGATTATCTTTCCCTTTCACAATAAAGGATATGGTTGCATCTGTTATTAGTCCCTGAAGGGTCATGCCGCAGTCTATACTGACGAGGTCTCCGGGTTTTAGCTCATATTTTCCGGGGATTGCATGTACAACTTGTTCGTTTACGGAAGAGCAGATTGCTCCGGGAAAGTTTCTATAGCCAAGAAATGTTGGAGTTGTTCCGTTTTCTTCGCATAGCCGGATGCAGAGTTCATTTAGTTCTTCTGTTTTTATTCCCGGCTTTGCCGCTTGTTTCAGTTTTTGCAAAGTTTCCGCGAGAATTTTGCCGCATCGGCGCATTATTTCTATCTCCTGTGAATTTTTTAGGGCATGGGGCATAGGGCATGGGGCATAGGGCAGAGGGCATGCGGGCTTCGCCCTCTGCGGGTGCCCCGCCTTGGCGGGGCATTATTGTAGGTTGAGGCTGTTTTCGAGTAGCGTGTCGACTTCTTCGACTGAGCCTTCTCCGTTGATTTCGATCATTTTCCCTTCGGATTTGTATTTCTCGATTACGGGGAGGGTTTCGTTTTGGTAGGCCGTCAGGCGATTTTTTATAGAATCCGCATTGTCGTCCGATCTTGTGATAAGTTCTCCGCCGCATTTTTCACAGGACTTTTCTTTGTAATCTGCCGGGTATACTTCTTTGCATTTACTGCAGATTCTTCTTGTGGTTAGCCTTTTCAGGGCTGTTTTTTCCGAAATTTTGATCAAAACTCCCATAAATTCTCTTCCTAATTTCTCCATTAGTGCGTTGAAAGATTCCGCTTGCTCCATTTTTCTGGGAATGCCGTCGAATATTACACTTTCCCCTTCCGGGATATTTTCTGCAAAGTTTTCAATAATTTCCATTACTATTTCGTTCGAAACCAAATGTCCGGCTTCGATGATTTCTTTTACTTTTTCCCCTAATCCAGAGTCTTCCGAAGCGAGTTTGCGTAATTCCGCTCCTGTTTCAAAAACTTTCAGATTGTGTCTTTCGGCTATGAGTTTGCCTTGAGTTCCTTTTCCGGAACCCTGCATGCCGAAGAAAACTAGATCCATGATGGTAGGGGGTTAGGTTGTAGCGGCATACTATTTTAGTAAAACTTCTCGTAATTATGCATGATTAGTTGCGCGTTGATTTGCCTGATTAGCTCAAGTACAACTCCAACTACGATAATCATTCCGGCGCCGCTTATAAGCATAGGCACGGATCCTCCGGATGTTCCGGATAAAATTCTTTGAATGATTATTGGAGATATTGCTATTGTTGCTATAAAAATACCTCCGAAAAGGTTCATGTGGCTTGTTGTTTTTCTCAAGTATTCTGCTGTTTGTTTACCCGGTCTTATTCCGGGGATGAAGCCGCCTCTTTTTTGAATATTTTCCGCTACCTGATCCGGATTAAAGGTGATTGAAACATAAAAATAAGTGAATCCAATTACCAACAAGAAGTAACTGAGAATATATAATGGTGTTCCTACGGCAAGGTTGACTTGAATCCACTCACCGACAGTTATTAACCACGGAGATTCTCCATTCATCATGAATTGCCCCATAATTCCGGGGAATGTGATCATTGAAACTGCGAAGATGATTGGAATCATCCCGGCTTGATTGATTCTGATTGGAAGAGCGGCTTGTTCTCCGTGTGCTGATTTTTGATGTCCTGCGTAAGACACCGGTATCATTCTACGTCCCTCTGTTATTAATACTATTATAATTGTCAAAATTAATGTGATGATAATTCCCGCTGTGAATGGCACTAATTTAGAGTTGTCCTCAGACGCGAGTGCCAGTGCTTGTCCTGTTATCCCCGGTAGCCCCGAAACGATACCTGCAAAGATCAGAATTGATACTCCGTTGCTGATTCCTTTTTCCGTGATAAGCTCACCCAGCCACATAAGAACTACCGTTCCTGTTGAAACGGTAAGCATGATTGGCAGAATAACTGCCGGATCCGAGAGGTTCTGTATTATTTCAACTTGTGCTTGCGCATTGATAAGAAGAATCATTCCGTAAGACTGTACAAACGCGAGTGGGAATGTTGCCCATCTTGTATAGCTTGTGATTTTTTTTCTGCCTTGTTCACCTTGTTTTGATAATTGTTCTAATTTAGGCACAATCACTGTTAGCAGCTGCATTATGATTACAGCATTGATATAAGGGGAAAGTCCCAGCAATACAATCGAGAAGTTTCTTGCGCTTCCCCCCGTCAGCATACTGAATGCTCCAAGGATTTTATTTCTGTCAAAAACCGATTGAAGTGCTTCTAAATTGACTCCCGGTATTGTTATATGTGCAAGGGCTCTATATATAACTATTGCCAATAAAGTAAAAAGTATTTTATTTCTTAGGTCTTTGGCTTGGAATATTTGTTTTAGGTATTTGAGCATGTACTAGGGTTTAGTGGGGCATAGGGTATTGTCGGGGCGGGACTATTTCTTTTTGGCTTTTTTCTTTTCGGTGATTATTGCTTTTCGAGTTTTCTTTGGGTTCCCGAGAGCCTCTACTTTTCCGCCGGCAACTTCGATTTTTTTCTGTGCTGTTGCGGAAACACTTTCCACTGTTATTGTAAGTTTTTTGGAAAGCTCCCCTTGGCTTAAGATTTTTACCGGTTTTGTCGTGTTTTGAATTAGATTTTTCTTTTTAAGAGTCTCTTTGTTTACTTCTGCTCCCGACTTAAAAACTTCTAAATCTTTTACATTTATAATTTGATATCTAACCTTGTTTGGGCTTTTAAAGCCTTTGAGTTTAGGCATCTTCCTTATCAGAGGCGTTTGTCCTCCTTCGAATCCAGGCCTTCTTTTTCCGCCGCTTCTTGCGCTTTGGCCTTTCATCCCACGGCCTGAATATGTTCCTTGGCCTGATCCGTTTCCACGACCAATTCTTTTCTTGGTTTTCTTGATGGTCGGTTTTATTGTGTTTTGTTTCATAGACTTAGTTTGTTAGGGCTGGGCATGCGGGCTTCGCCCTCGGTGGATTATTTTGTTGCTACCTTTTTTTTTGGAGTTTTAGGTTCCTCTATTTTAGGCTTGGGTTCCTCTTTTTCAGTAGTTTCTTGTTTTGGTTCAACTGCTTTCTTTTTGTCCTCCCTGTATCTTAGCGCTTTTAGTGCTTCATATGTAGCTTTTGTGCAGTTTAATTTGTTGTTTGAGCCCAATGATTTCGAAAGAATATTCTTTATTCCTGCAAGTTCCACTACTTTTCGGACTGCTCCTCCTGCAATAATTCCGGTACCTTCTCCCGCAGGAATTAGAAGTACTTTTGCGCTTTTGAATTTTGTTTGAATTCTATGAGGTACGGTTGACTGGAAAGAGTTTATTGTTATTAGATTCTTTTTTGCTTTTGCTACAGCTTTCTTGATTGCTCCTTGAACTTCCGTTGATTTGCCGATGCCTATTCCAACTCTCTTTTTGCGGTCTCCTATTACTACTGTTGCTCGGAAGCGAAGCCTTCGTCCTCCTTTTACAACACGAGTTACGCGATCTATTTGAATTACTTCTTCATCGAATTCCTTGTTTTCTATTTTCGGTCCTCTTTTTTTGTCGAATGATTTTTTCATATGTATTGAGTATTGTTAGAATTTTAAACCTGCTTCTCGAGCACCGTCGGCTATTGCTTTAATGCGACCGTGGTATTTGTAGCCGTTTCTGTCGAAGACACATTCTTCAATTTTCTTCTCCAAAGCTATTTTCCCGATAGCTTTTCCTGTTTCCGTGGCTTTTTCCAGCTTTGTACCTTTCTTGATTTTCAAGTCTGATGCGGCGCAGATTGTCGTACCTTTTTCATCGTCTATTAGTTGTGCGTATGTAGAATTTATGCTTCGAAATACGATTAATCTTGGTCTTTTTGCTGTTCCTTGTAGTTTGGCGCGCACTCGTACGTGCCTTCTTTTCCGTTGTTGTTTCTTGGTTGTCATGTGGATTTTAATAGTTTATGGGTTTTAGCCTTCTCCTCCGGCTGCTTTACCGGATTTTCTTTGGACTTTTTCTCCTTGGTACCTGATTCCTTTGCCTTTGTAGGGTTCAGGTTTTTTATATCCCCTTATTACTGCTGCTGTTTGTCCTACCTTTTCTTTATCTATCCCCGAGATTGTTAGCAGGTTCTTATTTTCCTGATCTATTTCGATAGTTACTCCTTCGGGAGCTGTGTATTCGATGGGGTGTGAATATCCCAGATTTAAAACCAGTTTTTTGCCTTGCAGTTGTGCTCTGTAACCTACGCCTTTGATCTCAAGTTTTTTCTCGAATCCTTCCGATGTTCCGGTGACCATGTTTTGGATTAAGGCTCTTGTCAGACCGTGAAGGCTGCGTGAAAATCTTTCATCATCATTCCGAGTTACAATTATTTCTTTATCTTTGATTTCAACATTTACTTTTTCGTGAGGGATTATCTTCAGTTCTCCTTTTGAGCCTTTGACAGTGATCTCTTTGTCTGAGCCCTGAGTAACAGTTACTCCGTTTGGTATTGTTATGGGTTGTTTTCCTATTCGTGACATTGTTGGTTGGTTAGTATGGCCTGCGGCGGCTTTAGTATATTTCGCAGAGTAGTTCTCCTCCGACATTTTCTTTTCGGGCCTCATTATCGGTCATTAATCCTTTTGGGGTTGATATTATCGCTATCCCGAGACCGTTAAGGATCCTTGGTATTTCACTTCTTTTTACATATATTCTTTGTCCGGGTTTTGAAATTCTTTTTAAATGTAATTTTTCTGCAGTTTTTGGAAGGGTAAGTGATATTTGTCGGAATTTACCGATTTTTTCTATCTTGATATCTTGTATGTACCCTGTTTTCTTCATGATTTTTACAATCTCATTTTTCATGTTTGAATATGGGATCGATACGCTTTCCTTTGATGCGATGGAGGCGTTTCTTATCCTTGTTAGAAGGTCTGATATTGGATCTGTGTTCATTATTTAGTGGTAGTTAGTTGTAGTTGTGTTTACCAAGATGATTTTCTGACGCCCATTATTTCTCCTTTTTGAGCCAGTTCCCGGAAACAAATTCTGCATACTTCGAATCTTCTCATATATCCTTTTGGTCTTCCGCAGAGTTTGCATCTGTTGTAGACCCTTGTTGGCATTGTCGGTTTTTTACCTGCATTAAATGCTCTGTCGGCCGCCTTTTGCTTTTTATTACATTTTACTACTAGAGATGTTTTTGCCATTTGAATTATTTAGTTAGGGCGTAAGGTATGCATTATTTTGTTGGTGGTTTAATTTCATCCTTGAAAGGGAAGCCAAGCTCTTTTAGTAGCAGATATCCTTCGTATGGAGTTTTTGCCGAGGTGTTTACCGTGATTTGAATTCCGTGTATCTTTTCCGTGTTTTCCAGGTTTACTTCAGGGAATATACTTACATCATTCATTCCAATATTGTAGTTTCCATTCTTGTCGAATCCTTTTGTGCTTATTCCTCGGAAATCTCTCATTCTTGGCATTACGACGTTTACCAGTTTGTTGATAAAGTCATACATTCTTTTTTTTCTCAGGGTGACGGTTAGTCCCACTGGCATTCCCTCTCTGAGCTTGAAGTTTGATATCGCTTTTTTCGATTTGTTTGTAATAGGTTTTTGCCCGGTGATGTCCTGCAGATTGTCTATGATAGGCTGAAAATCTTTATTTCCACTTCTGATCCAGCTACCTATACCTATGTTGATTTTAACTTTTTCCAGTTTTGGTATTGCGTGAACATTTTTTCGATTTAATTCAGTTTGAAGTTTTTTAACAACTTCTTTTTCGTATTGATCTTGTAATGTGGATTTTTTGCTAGTCATTGTTGTGAGTTAGTGGGGCATAGAGCATGCGGCCTTCGGCCTCTCTGGATTATTTTTTCTTTTTAGATTTGGCTTCTGTCGGTTTGTCGATTGATTCGTTACATTTCTTACAGACTCTTCTTTTTTTGCCGTCTTTCGGGATTACATATCCTACTCTTGCCGGTTTTTTGCAGTGAGGGCAGAGGACTTTCACATTTGATACATCGATCGGGGCTTCAAATTGAATGATTTCTCCTGCTCTTGTTGTGGTTTTTTTGATGTGTTTTTTCTTAATATTAACTTTTTCGACCACGATCGCGTTTCTTTTTTTCATAATACGCATGACCTTTCCGGTTTTACCCTTATCTTTTCCTGTGATTACCGCCACATTGTCACCTGATTTAATTTTCATAATACATCTGGAGCTAATGAGATAATTTTTTGAAACCCTTTGTCTCGAAGTTCTCTTCCTACCGGGCCGAATACACGCGTTCCTTTGGGTTGACCTTCTTTATTTATGATTACTACTGCGTTATCATCGAACCTGATAGCTGAGCCGTCTTTGCGGCTGAGTTCTTTCCTGGTTCTTACAACAACAGCTCTTTCTATCGCTTTTTTCTTAACTACTCCTTTTGGAGCAGCTTTTTTGACTGCAACAGTTATTATATCTCCCAATGAGGCATATCGTCTTTTTGAACCTCCGAGGACTTTAATACACATTACCTCTTTGGCTCCGGTGTTGTCTGCGACTTGTAGTAGTGTTTGTACTTGTATCATGGTTTAATTCATTGTTATTTTGTAGCTTCTTCCGGGTTTACGGTTGTCCATCTCTTGAGTTTCGAAAGTGGTCTGGATTCGTAGATTGTTACCTTGTCTCCTTCTTTCAGTTTGTTTCCTGCGTCGTGTGCGTGATGCTTCTTTGATACTCGGTATCTCTTCTTGTATTTCGGGTGTCTTTTATATGCATGAACTGTGACGACGACAGTGTCTTTCATTTTGGTGCTTGTGACTATTCCGGTTTTTGTTCGCATTTTAATCTAGGATTTAAGATGTAGTGGTTTGGTTTGTTGTCTCGTTTTTTACTGTCAGAATTTGTGCGCAGTATCGCTTGTATGTTGATGCCAGATGAGATTTCTTGTCTTGATTAGCTTTTAAATCCAATCGAGACTGCATAAGCTTTATTCGGGCTTTTTCAAGCTCTTTCCGGAGTTCTTCGGTACTAAGTTTTCGCAGTTCTTTTATTGTCAGCATTTTAATTTATTTCGTGAGATGATATGAATTTAGTTTTGACAGGTAATTTGTGGCTTGCGAGTCTCATTGCTTCTCGTGCGACGCTTTCTTCCACGCCCTCCATTTCGAATATAATTGCTCCCGGTTTGACCATTGTTACATATTTCTCAACATTACCCTTACCGCTGCCCATAGGTACTTCCGCAGCTTTTTGTGTTACAGGTTTGTGAGGGAATACTCTGATCCAAATTTTCCCGCCTCTTTTGACATATCTTGTCATTGCTCGTCTTGCCGCTTCGATTTGACGCGATGTTACTTCATGCAGAGATTGGGCTTTGAGGGCATATGATCCGAATGCGATTTTGGTATTGCCTTTGGATTTACCTTGGAATGAACCTCTTAATCTATGTGATTTCCTGTATTTTTGCTTCTTAGGTAGTAACATTATTTAGTTGTAGTTAGTAGTGGTAACGGTAGTGGTAGTTAAGCAGCTTTTTGGGCAGTGTTTTTTTCCGCTATTGATCTTGAATGCGGATTGACGGTTGTGCTTAAATCTTTTTTGAAGATTTCTCCTTTGTAAATCCAAACTTTTATTCCTATTATCCCATATGTTGTATTTGCTTCAGCAAGTGCATAATCAATATCCGCCCTGAATGTGTGAAGAGGAATTTTCCCTTCTGAATAAAATTCGCTTCTTGAGATTTCGACACCGTTTAATCTTCCCGAAACCAGTACTTTTGCTCCGATTGCCCCTGCTTCAATGGCTTTCTGAATAGCCATTTTTGACGCTCTTCTGTATGAGATTCTTCTTTCTACTTGTTTTGCTATTGAGTCTGCAAGCAGAGTCGCGTCTATATCCGGTTTCTGAATTTCCGAAATATTGATATGGAATCTGCTGCCGAACTTTTTTTCCAGTTTTTCTCGGAATCTGTCAATATCCTCACCTTGTCTTCCTATTATAACTCCAGGTTTGGAGCTGTATATATTGATGGTTGTTTCGCTGGTGCTCCTTAATATTTGGATTAGTCCGATGCCGCAGTCAGGCAGAGATTTTAAGATGAATTTTCTGATTGCTATGTCTTGATGAAATAAGCCGGCGTACTTTTTTTTCGAGGCGTACCAACTTGAGTCCCATCCCTTGATGATTCCTATTCTCTGGATTTTCGGATTAACTTTTTGTCCCATTGTTTTTAGTTAGTAGTTTCAGTTGTAGTTTCTTCCGGAGTTTTTACATCGAGTTTTACTGTGATGTGTGAGTTTCTTTTTAAAATCGGGTGAGATCTCCCTCTGGAACAAGGCATTGATCTTTTGTATGTTGTTCCTTCATTTACGATTACTTCTTTTATATAAAGCTGATTTCGTTCTTGCTTGAAGTTGTTTTCGGCATTTGCCGCTGCTGATGCTATTATTTTGTACAGTATTTTTGCACCTTTTTTCGGAGTAAAGCGTAGATCCGTAAGGGCATCTTCCACTTTTTTACCTCGGACTAATCCGGCGACCAAATTCGCTTTTTTCGGTGAGATGCTGACTTGTCTTAGTATTGCTTGCATATTTTATTTAGTTGCAGAAGTAGTTTTAGTTTATTTTGCCAATTTTCCTCCGTGACCTTTGAATTTCCTCGTGAAGGCGAATTCGCCCAGTCTATGTCCTACCATGTTTTCCGATACGAATACAGGTATGTGTTCTTTTCCGTTGTGGACTGCAAATGTGTGGCCCACGAACTCAGGGGCTATTACCGAGGCTCTTGCCCAGGTTTTGATCACTTGCTTGTTTCCACCCATCGCCTGTACTTTTTTAAGAAGTTTGGGTTCTACGTATGGTCCTTTTTTTGATGATCGTGACATGATTTAGTGTGTTAGTGGGGCATAGGGCACGGGGTATGCGGGCTTCGCCCTCGGTGGATTATTTGTTGACTTGGCGGCCTTTGCGATCTCTTACGCGGTATTTGTTGGTTAACTTGTTTTTTCTGGTTTTGAAGCCGAGTGCCGGTAGCCCCCAAGGAGTTTTCGGATGCTTCATACCAATTGAAGTTGCACCTTCACCACCTCCGTGCGGGTGATCGCAGGGGTTCATAGCTTTACCTCTTACTTGAGGTCTTTTCCCCATCCATCTTTTCCTTCCGGCTTTACCTATTTTCAGGTTGCTGTGTTCGATGTTGCTTACAACGCCGATAGTAGCGAAACACTCTTTGGATACCAGGCGAACTTCTTTTGAAGGAAGCTCAATGTGAGCCATTTTCCCTTCCAGTGATGCCAGCTTTGCTCCTCCGCCCGCGCTTCTGCAAAGCTGTCCTCCGCGACCTTCAAACATTTCAATGTTGCAAATTGAAAATCCCGGAGGGATGTTTTTGATTTTTAATCTATTGCCTTTTTTGATCTTGGCTTTTTCTGCACAAAGCAGTTTATCTCCTTCGAGAATCCCTTCCGGAGCAAGATGGTATCTTTTGTCACCGTCTTTGTAAGTTACGAGCATTATGTAAGCCGTTCTGTTCGGATCGTATTCGATTGAGGTTACAGTTCCTTCAATGTTGAGCTTGGCTATTCTGCTGAAATCAACCTTCCTTAGACGTTTTTTGTGACCTCCGCCCCTGTGACGAACCGTAAGTTTTCCCTGGGAATTTCTTCCTGCTTTCTCTTTCTTTTTGGTAAGGAGTCTTTTTTCAGGACTTTTGCCTTTGGTCAGCTCTTCGAAAGTGTACTTCGAGTAGTTTCTTCTTGCGTTTGATATAGGTTTTACTTTTTTGACTGCCATAGAATTATTTCTTTGTAGATTTAATGTCTTTTTTCAGATCCAGTTTTTGGTTCGGGGCAAGCGTTATTATTGCTTTCTTTGCCTGATTTCTTTTCTGGACAACCGATTTTTTGTGTCCCCATTTCGTTTTTGGTTTAATGGCGACTATGTTAACTTTCGCTACTTTTAGTCCATATATGATTTGAAATTCACGCTTGATATCTATCTTTGTTGCTCTTGGGTCAACGATGAAACTGTGCTTGTTCGATTCTTGCGCTGTAGCGCTTTTTTCTGTGATCACTTGTTTTTTGAGTAGTGTAGAGGGCATGGGATTTGTTAATTTGTGGTAATGCTTTCTTCTTGTTCGACAGGTGTTTTCTTTAGGAAAGTTTCTTCTAAGATTTTGAAAGCTTCTTGTAAAAAGAGAAGGTCATTGTTTTTCAGTACCTTCTCTACATTTAAGTTTCTTGCTTCGATTGTGTCGACGAACTTGAGGTTTTTTGCAGCGCGGAAAATTATTTCGTTTTTCCCGTCAGTTACTATTAGCAAGGTCTTTTTTACAGGTAGCTTGGAAATGGTTTCCGCTATTAATTTGGTTTTGGGCTCTTTATTGTAATCTTCCAGTGCCAATATGTTTCCGTCTTTTGCTTTTGCTGACAATAGAGAGAATAAAGCTTTTCTTTGCTGTTTCTTCGGCATTGATTTCGAAAAATTTCTATCGTTTCTTGGGCCGAAAATTGCGTATCCACCTCTGTGATGTCCGCTTTTACTAGATCCTTGCCGTGCGCGACCCGTTCCTTTCTGCCTATGGGGTTTCGCTCCGGTTACGCTGATCTCGCCTCTTTTTTTGGCATGAGCGATTGGAGTACGCTTATTGGCTTGGATCATTACGAGTGCTTGATGTATTAATCCTTCGTTTGGCTTGATTCCGAATATGTCTTTATTCAGTGTTATTTCTCCTTTAGATTCGCCGTTCTGATTATATAGTTTTGCTTTCATGTGATGCGTGGGCATTGGGCATGCGGGCTTTGCCCTCTGTGGAATTAATTATATTAGCTTGCGGATTATTACCAATGAATTTTTCGCGCCCGGGATTGGGCCTTTGATTCCGATTAGATTTTCCTCTTGGTTTAGGTATGCGATTATAGCTCTCTTGATTGTAACTGTATCATTTCCCATTCGACCGGCCATTTTCTTCCCTTTGTGGACTCTTCCGGGCTTGGCACAGGCTCCGATTGACCCGGGCTCTCTCTTGTGGTGTGAGCCGTGAGACATTGGTCCGCAGCTGAAATTGTGCCTCTTGATTGTTCCTTGAGTTCCTTTACCTTTTGAAACTCCTGTTACTTTCACCACTTCTTCTTCTTCGAAAATATCTACTTTTATTTGTTCTCCTTTTTTTGGAGCTTCATCTTCTTCCCAACGGAACTCTCTCAGGTTGTGAAATTTCTTGTTTTTCGTCGGGTTTTTATACTGGTTAAATCCCAGGACTACCGCCGGATATCCGTCCTTGCCAGCTGTTTTTACTTGAACCACTTCATTCGGTTCACATTTTACAACTGTTAGGGGGATCACACGACCGTCATCTTGAATGATGCGAGTCATACCGATTTTTGTGCCTAAGATTCCAGGCATGATTGTATAGGTTAGGGCATTGGGCAGAGGACATAGGGCATGTGGCCGTTGGCCTCTGTGGATAGGAGATTGGTCTTTTGAGTCCGCGTGGGAGCCTTACTCCTGTTCTAACTTGCAAATTTTAAACTTGCGGGGGTACTTTATAGATTTGGCCGGTATTAGTCAAGGGAAAAATTTCGCACAGGGCATTACAGAAATTTGAAGCTATCAGCGACATCTTGGTCATATGGGGTGAAATCATCGCCACTCTTGTAGTAAAGCACATAATCTTGTCCAACTCCCCAGGTTACGGCTTTGTTTGCTTCCGGGTAGTACTTTAAGAATGTAATCCCGTTGATGAAGCAGTTGGGGAATCCGTATTCGTTTTCTCCTTCTCCTGATAGTTGTACGTTATAGACTTCTGCTTGGTTTCCTTCTTCAAGTTCGATTTTCGTACAAGTTTCTCCGTATTTGTTTGCTCCGAATGCAAGCAGTTCAGCTTCGTTGTTAACTTCTGCTACTTCTATTTTCCAAGGTATAGCATAAGTTGTTGCCTCGAGTGATGATAGGGTCGCGTTCGGATCATTTGTTATATATACATAATTTTTCCCAGTGTTTTCTATTACTTCGATAGGGTATAGGAAGTTTTGTGCCTGAGGTCCTTGTTTTGTGCTTTCTTTCGGCAGCTCTATTGAGAATCCCAGGTCATAGTTTGTATAGAGGTTCCAGGTGTTGTTTAGTGAAGTTAAATTTGACCCCGCGGGTATTGTTTCCGTCATTTCTTCCGGTACTACTTCTGTTTTTTCATTGTCGGTCGAGGTTTCATCAGGGCTGACTGTTTTGTTGGCGTAATAGTATCCGCCGTAAGCGGCCAAGGCTACAATCAGGGCTCCGATAATCAAGTGTGAAAAGATTTTGCAGCTACATTTGCATTGGCAATTTTCGTTGTTCATTTGATAAAGGTTATTTGGTTTTATTCCGGTTTAGGATCTTCTGTGATCATTTTTATCGATATATCTACTCCCGCAGGCAGGGATAGACTTGAAAGTTGTTCGATTGTTTTTGGAGTTGTTTCCCGAAGGTCAATTAGTCGTTTGTGTGTTCGGATTTCGTATTGATCCCTGGAATCTTTGTTTACAAACGTTGATTTGTTTACTGTAAATTTTTCGATTTTCATTGGAAGTGGGATCGGTCCTGCGATTCTTGCGCCGGTCCTTTCAGCCGTATCGATTATCAGCTTGGTTGCTTCGTCGATGACTTTGTGGTCGAAAGATTTAATCTTGATTCGAATTTTCTGTGCGGAGGCCATTTTGATACGGGTTAGGATATAGTGGATAGTGAATATGCCGGGAGGGAATCCCGGAGCTTTTTGGCTACCATTTTAATTTAGTGGGATTTCCCTGTGGGGGGCCAAAACATTAAAAGCAATGCTTTGGACTTTATTCTTTCGGGCTTTAAAGCCCGGGTAAGTGTGGGGATTTTACCCGGGCAATTGAAACCAAAAAGTTTATTATTCTACAATCTTAGTAACTACTCCGGCTCCCACTGTTCGTCCACCTTCGCGGATTGCAAAGCGGGTTCCTTCGTCCAGAGCGATAGGAGCTCCGAGGACTACATCCATTTTGACATTGTCTCCGGGCATAACCATCTCAACTCCTGCAGGAAGCTCGATAGCTCCTGTTACATCAGTTGTTCTGATGTAGAACTGAGGTTTGTAACCCTTGAAGAAAGGAGTGTGTCGTCCACCTTCTTCCTTGGTTAGTACATACACTTCACACTCGAATTTTGTGTGTGGAGTGATTGAACCGGGGGCGGCAAGTACTTGGCCCCTTTCGATTTCTTCACGCTCGATTCCTCTTAACAGTACACCTACATTGTCTCCGGCTTGACCTTGGTCAAGAAGTTTCTTGAACATTTCAACACCCGTAACAACAACTTTCCTTGTATCTTTAACGC
Source organism: Patescibacteria group bacterium (assembly GCA_018816885.1). Lineage (GTDB taxonomy): Bacteria > Patescibacteriota > Gracilibacteria > UBA1369 > UBA12470 > JAHIUS01. The sequence goes on from JAHIUS010000001.1 coordinate 25,925, forward strand.
CTACGATTTCCACTTCTTCATTTATTTTCACAATACCTTGGTCGATACGCCCTGTAGCAACGGTACCACGTCCTTTAATTGAGAATACATCCTCGATAGGCATCAGGAACGGTTTGTCCAAAACTCTTTCCGGTGTCGGGATATATTCGTCGAGAGCTTTTAAAAGTTCAAGTATTGGTTCTGCATCAGGTCCGTCCGGATTTTCAAGAGCTTTTAGTGCTGAACCCTTGATGACAGGAGTGTCATCTCCGGGGAACTCATATTTAGATAAAAGTTCGCGTACTTCCATCTCGGAAAGTTCTGCGATTTCCGGGTCGGCGATATCCATCTTGTTAAGAAAGACGATGACATAAGGCACATTAACTTGCCTTGCAAGAAGGATGTGCTCTCTTGTTTGAGGCATTGGTCCGTCTGCCGCAGATACTACCAAGATAGCTCCGTCCATTTGGGCCGCACCAGTAATCATGTTTTTGACATAATCGGCGTGTCCCGGACAGTCTACATGAGCGTAGTGCCTGTTCTCGGTTTCGTATTCCTGATGAGAAGTTGCGATTGTGATACCGCGATCCCTTTCTTCAGGTGCGTTGTCGATTTGGTCGAAAGCAACGACTTTATTATTTCCGCCGAATTTTGTAGCGGCTACTGTTGTGATTGCAGCGGTAAGAGTTGTTTTACCATGGTCAACGTGTCCGATTGTACCTACGTTAACGTGAGGTTTGCTGCGATCAAATTTTCCATCTGCCATAATTTTTATGGGTTACAGTTAGTAAAAAAGGATATTTGAAATTTTTGCATTAAGCGCGGAAAATTTTAGGGTAAAGGGCTTTTTAATGCAAGGGGAAATTCGGAGGATAAATTCAGGACACAGTGATTAGTGAGTGTATATGGCATGAAGATTATTCTTTGTTTTTTACGCAGATCCTCTATCTTCCTTGATTTTATCAGCGATGTTGACAGGGACTTTGGCATAATGTTCGAACTCCATTGTGTAGCCGGCGCGTCCTTGAGACATCGAGCGAAGATCTGTTGCGTACCCGAACATCTCCGACAGAGGGACGAGAGCTCGGATGAATTTTACCAATCCTCGATCTCCCATTTCTTGGATTTGACCTCGGCGTGAATTCAGATCTCCCATTACATCTCCCATATATTCTTCAGGAGTGATGGCTTCTACCTGCATGACAGGTTCAAGCAGTACGGGACTGGCTTGTTTTGCCGCTTTCTGAAAAGCCATTGATCCGGCGATTTTGAATGCCATTTCAGACGAATCAACATCATGGTAGGAACCGTCATAAAGTTCCACTTTGATGTCTACCACCGGATATCCCGCCATAACACCGCGGGTCATAGCTTCCTGAATACCTTTGTTTACTGCAGGAATGTACTCTTTCGGGATCTTGCCCCCGGTTACGGCATCTACAAATTCGTATCCTTTCCCCGGTTCTTGAGGACTGACTTTCATTAGAACGTGACCGTATTGACCGCGTCCACCGGTTTGTTTCGCGTATTTTTCTTCTACATCTACTTCTTTTTGGATTGTTTCGCGATACGCGACTTGCGGTTTACCGACATTGGCTTCCACTTTAAATTCGCGTTTCATGCGATCAACGATAATATCGAGATGAAGTTCTCCCATGCCTGCGATAATTGTTTGTCCTGTTTCGTCGTCAGTATGGACTTGGAATGTCGGATCTTCTTCCGCAAGTTTTTGAAGAGCAATACCCATCTTTTCTTGATCGGCTTTTGTTTTCGGTTCGATCGCGATAGAAATAACAGGTTCAGGGAAGTCGATTGATTCCAGGATGATTTGATTTTTTTCGTCACAGAGAGTGTTGCCCGTCAGGGTGTTTTTTAAACCTACAACCGCGGCGATATCTCCCGCTTGAACTTGCTTAATCTCTTCTCGGTGATTTGCGTGCATTTGGACTAATCGTCCAACTCTTTCTTTTTTCTCTGTTACTGAATTGTAAACGTAACTTCCGGCATCAAGAGTTCCCGAGTATACGCGGATGAATGTTAGTCGTCCGATAAACGGGTCTGTTGCGATTTTGAATGCGAGTGCTGAGAAAGGTGCTTTAAAATTAGGCTCTCTTATTTCTTTTACTTCAGATCTTGGTTTGGTTCCTTCCATCGGAGGAACATCTAGGGGGGAAGGCAAGTATTTCACAACGGCATCGATTACCGGTTGAGTACCTTTGTTTTGTAAGGCTGTTCCGCACATTACAGGGTAAAGGTGTGTTCCGATTGTTCCGATGCGGACTCCTTTTTCGATTTGCTCAGGTGTCAGCTCGCCGTTTTCCAGGTATGCGTCCATGAGTTCTTCGTCGTTTTCCGACACTTTTTCCATAAGTTTTCCGCGGTATTCTTTTACTTTATCGTTCATGTCTGCAGGGATCTCGATTTCAACTACGGTTTCTCCTTTGTCTCCTTCGAATTTGTAAGCTTTTTGGTGTATCAGATCGATTACTCCTTCGAAAGTCGATTCTGCTCCGATTGGGAGCTGAATGGCGATTGCGTCCGGAGAAAGTCTTTTTAAAATTGATTCTAAACTCATGTAAAAATCCGCACCTATCTTATCCATTTTATTGATGAAGGCTATTCGAGGAACTTTGTATTTGTCAGCTTGACGCCAGACGGTTTCAGACTGAGGTTCTACGCCTTGTGCTCCATCGAAAACCGCAACACCTCCATCTAGCACTCGAAGCGAACGTTCTACTTCGGCTGTAAAGTCAACATGTCCCGGAGTATCGATAATATTGATTCTGTGTTGGTCGTTTGTGCCCGCTATTGTCCAAAAACAGGTTGTGGCGGCGGATGTTATCGTGATTCCTCTTTCTCTTTCCTGCTCCATCCAGTCCATTTGAGATTCTCCGTCATGAGTTTCACCGATTTTATGAGTCTTTCCCGTGTAGAAAAGAATTCTTTCTGTAACTGTTGTTTTACCAGCGTCGATGTGGGCGATAATTCCGATATTTCGAAGTTTTGTTAGGTCGGTCATTTTAGTTGATAGTTAGTTGTTGTTTGAGGCATAGGGCAGAGGGCATGGGGCATGCGGAAAATCCCTGAATGCGGGAGTATTATAGGGATGTTCGAGGGAAAATCAAGAGAATTACACTGCTTTCAGTGGGCAGTTGTTGTTTGCTAATTTCTTGAGCTTGCTAGCTTCGCCTAATAACTTTCCTAATATATTGGAGTTTTGTAAAGCTGTCAGCAGTTGGCATCTGAAGAGCGAAATTTCTCCTATTATTTCGCCTTCGCGAAGAGGGAATGAAATTTTATTTAATTCTGTTTTTAGTGCTTCGCTATCTATGCTGGGATTGCCGCGTACAATTTTTCTTAATTCCAAAATTAATGTCTCAAATGATATTGAGACTTCTTGGGGTGATTGGTATTGTTCCAGGTCAACTTCTCCTCCTAATTGGAATAAAGCACATGTACGAGGTGTTCTATCTTCTAAATATGTGCCTTGGTTATGTATGACTTCTTCTTTTGTGCCACAATGAGTTTCTGTATCAATTGTGGCTTCTTTTCCCCCGGGTAATTCTGCTCGATGAATCATTATTGTGTTTTATTAAAAACAAGAGCTTATTTTATCTTCTATTTCTCTTTTGTCAAATATCCTGAATTAACTTTTGCTAGATATAACTTTCCAGTATATCAACAAGTGTGTTGTTTGATTCGATGAAGGTGTTGTATGCGTCGTAGATTGTCGTGTCGTGTTCGGTTACGAGGCTGAGATCTTCCAGGTATAAGCCTGTTTTGTAATACTCGATCATTGCCAGATATTTTGCCAGGTATTCTTCTCCAAGAGAGATATAGTTTTGAAATTCCACTCTTACTTCTGTTTGCTGGGCCTCGTCTTTACTGCTTAGTTCCAAGATGCTTGCTGAGTTACTGATTATTTCTTTTGCCAAGTCGTAAGATGTTTCCATGTCTGTTGTGTCTATTTCAGACTCTTCGGTAACCAGGTCGGGGATGCTTATATCGTATACGAGAATGGTGTTTTCTATTGTTTCCGAGGTTTGATTCAGGGATTCTACAACTTTGTTGTTGTATTGGATAGGAGATAGTTTTTCAAAAAACTCCATATTGCATCCGGCTAGCAATATAAAGGAAATTGTTATGATCACTCCGATTAGTGAAACTATTATTTTTTTCATTTATTTTTGTTTAAAAAAACCACTTGAATCGTAACGCATGGGCTTTTAGAAATCAAGCTTTGGAAAGCCTAAAACCTTGCATAGTGAGCGAATGCTTTATTGGCTGCGGCCATCTTGTGGGTATCCTCTTTCTTTTTCATTGCGGTACCTGTTTGGTTAGCTGCATCAAGTAGTTCCTGGGCCAGTCTTTTGTAGATCGGAGAGCCTTTTTTGTCTCTTGCCGCCAATAAAATCCAACGGAATGCGAGCATGAGCTGCCTTTTTGGAGTTACTTCGATTGGGATTTGGTAAACTCCTCCTCCGATTCTTTTTGGTCTGACTTCCATGTTTGGCTTAATGTTTTCGATTGCCCTCTCAAATACCTGTATCGGATCTTTACTCCCTGTGTTTGCGAGTTCTTTCAAAGTGTCTGCGAAAATCTTGCGTGCGATGGTTTTCTTGCCATCCAGCATTATGTAGTTGATGAATTTCTCTTGCAAAGGTGTTGAGTTTTGGGGAATGTATGTTGTTGGCATGTGGCTTATGGCTTATAGCGTATGGTGTGGGCATGGGGCAGAGGGCATGGGGCCTCTGTGGATTTTTTTATTCTTTTGGTCTTTTGGCACCGTAGAGAGAGCGGCTTTGTTTGCGGCCTTCTACTCCTTGGGTATCCATTGTACCTCTGATTATGTGATATTTAACACCAGGTAGATCTTTTACTCTTCCTCCTCGGATTGTTACTACCGAGTGTTCTTGAAGGTTGTGGCCTTCTCCCGGGATGTAAGCATTAACTTCTTCACCGTTGGTGAGTCGAACTCTTGCTACTTTACGAAGGGCTGAGTTAGGTTTCTTCGGTGTTTTGGTTGTTACTTTGGTACAAACTCCTCTTTTTTGCGGGCATGCAAGTCTGCTTGAGCTGTTTTTGATCGTGTTGGCGATCAGCTGCATAGCCGGAGATTTACTCTTGCGGACTTTCTTCTTTCGTCCTTTTCTGATGATTTGGTTTATTGTTGGCATGAGGCATAGGGCTTAGGGCATGGATGCTGGCGCAGTTTATAACAGTTTTACTGCCTGTGCAAGAGAATTTTTATTCTTGTTCGGCTATTCCGGCTCGTCGTCTGTAAACTTCACCGGCGGGGATTAGTTTACCGATAATGACATTTTCTTTCAGGCCTTTGAGTTCGTCTACTCTCTTAGTTGTTGCTGCTTCGACCAGTACTCTTATTGTTTCCTGGAATGATGCTGCTGAAAGCCAGCTTGGAGTGTGAAGCGAAATCCTAGTTAGTCCGAGGAGCAGTCTTTCGGTTTCGGCAGCTTCCTTACCTTCTTTTTTTGCCTCGGTATTAGCTTTTTCTATTCCAATCGCATCGGCGACTTCTCCCGGCAGATATTTGGTGTCGCCCGAGTTGACAATGCGAGCTTTTGAGAACATCTGTCTGACAATAATCTCGATATGTTTGTCGTTGATTGTTTGTCCTTGTGAGGCGTAGATGCTTTGGACTTCGGTCATGATGTATTTCTGAACCGCGTATCTGTCCGCCATTTTCAGAAGTTCGCGTAAGTTGCTGTGTCCCGCCGTCAATGGTGATCCGACTGCCACAAGGTCCCCGGTTTTTACTTTTAGTGTTCTGTTTAGAGGGATTTCGTAAACTTTTTCGACACTTTCGTCTGTTAGCACGACTATTGTGTTTTTTGTAATCTTTTTGACGGTTCCTTTTGTTTCGACGTTTATAATCTGTTTCTTGGTTTTCCCTTTAGCCAGGATGTCGTCTACTTTTACTTTGTCGCCCACCTTGACTTTTATTTCATGTCCTTTTGCGAGGTGGTAGGTTTCTTCAATAGGATTGTCGCTTAGTATGGTGATCTTGTTTGAAGAGGTTCCTTGTCGAAGTTTTGCTTTTCCGTTTAGCTCCGAGAGGATTGCAGGTGCTTTCGGAGGTCTTGCTTCAAAAAGTTCTTCTACTCGAGTAAGACCTTGCGTGATGTCCGATTCATCGGCGACACCACCCATGTGGAATGTACGCATGGTGAGCTGTGTTCCCGGTTCTCCGATCGATTGCGCAGCTATAATTCCGACCGCTGTTCCGCGTTGTACCGTTTTGTTTGTTCCGAGGTCTTTTCCATAACATTTTTGACAAATACCTCCTTCTGTCTGACATGTCATTATGGATCTTACTGCTACGGTATCTATGTCTTTGTTCATGATATCTCTTACTTGTGAGTTTTCGAGTTGTGTTCCTTTTTTTATTAGGATTTCTCCGGTTTGCGGGTCTACCAGATTTTCAGCCAAGGTTCGTCCGAATATTCTGTGTTCGAAAGCTTCTCCGATTTTTTCGCTTTCTTCGGCTGTGATGTAGTGACTGTGATTGTTGCCGCAGTCATCTTCTTTAATTACAACATCCTGTACCGCATCAACCAGACGCCTTGTCAGGTAACCGGCTTCAGCAGTTTTCAAAGCTGTATCGGATTTACCTTTACGGCCTCCATGTGTTGCAATGAAGTACTCAAGAATAGTGAACCCTTCTTTCAGGTTGGATTTAATTGGAAGCTCGATTGTTCGTCCGGCCGGATTTGCAACCAGTCCTTTCATTCCGCAGAGCTGAGTGACCTGTCCCCAGTTACCACGAGCTCCCGAATCGATCATGTACAGAATGTCGTTTTCAGGGCTGAAGTTCTTGATCATGAAGGTTGCGAGATCTGATTTGGCGCGTGACCAGATTTTGATAGTTTGCGTGTATCTTTCATCATCTGTTACGAGGCCTTTCCAGTATTGATTGTTGATGTTTTTTACGATTTCCGTTGCTTTTTCTACTATTTCCGCTTTTTCCGCCGGAACTTCCATGTCTGATCCCGCTATCGAAAGTCCGGATAGTGTTGCGTATGTGAATCCGATTTTCTTGATTGCGTCTGAAAGTTTTACGCTTGTTTCGGAATCGGTTTTTTCTATTGATTCGGTTATGAGATTTTTCAGGTCATTTTTTTTCATGACGTTGTTTTTGTATCTCAACTCTTCAGGAAGTATCTGATTGAATAAAACTCTACCTACTGAAGTTTCTGTTAATTCTCCGTTGATTCTTACCTTTATTTTTGCTTGAAGGTGTATATTTCCGAGTTCATGGGCGAGGATGGCTTCTTTTTCGTCGCTGAATATCATGCCTTCACCTTTTTTCTTGTCGTGGACTTGGGTTAGGTAGTAGCAACCCAGCACCATATCTTGACTGGCTGTGATAATAGGCATACCTGCCGATGGTTTCAGAAGGTTGCTTGTTGATGCCATTAGTTTTTTGGCTTCTTCCTGAGCTCTTTTTGATAAAGGTATATGAACGGCCATTTGATCTCCATCGAAGTCGGCGTTGAAGGCCGCACATACCAACGGGTGGATTTGAATGGCTTTACCTTCTACCAGAACAGGTTGGAAAGCTTGGATCCCAAGTCTGTGGAGGGTAGGCGCTCTGTTTAGAAGCACATAATGGCCCTGAGTGACTTCTTCCAGGATGTCCCATACTTCTTTTTTGCCCAGTGTTATTAGTTTTTCCGCGTTTTTGATGTTGTGGGCGTATCCGTTTTTGATCAATTTTCCTATTACGAAAGGCTTGAAAAGTTCAAGCGCCATCGCTTTTGGCAGTCCGCATTGGTTCAGTTTAAGTTTTGGGCCGACTACGATTACACTTCGACCGGAATAGTCCACACGCTTACCGAGTAGGTTTTGTCGGAATCGTCCTTGTTTACCTTTCAACATATCCGATAGTGAGCGAAGTTTTCTTTTGTCTCCCGTGTTGAAAACCGTTCTGTTTTGACGAGCAGAGTTGTTTAATAAAGTGTCTACAGCTTCCTGCATCATTCTTTTTTCGTTCCTTGTGATTACTTCCGGAGCACCGATTGCTATGAGCTTTTTCAGTCGGTTGTTTCTGTTGATTACTCTTCTGTAAAGATCGTTCAGGTCGGAAGCTGCGAAACGCCCTCCGTCAAGCTGAACCATCGGTCTTAAGTCCGGCGGAATTACCGGTAATATTTTCATGATCATCCATTCCGGCTTGATGCCCGCTTTTAGCGAAGATCCGATAAGTTTAATTCTTTTTATTAGTTTTTTCTTCTTTTGTCCGGTTGCTTTAACGCAATCTATTTCGAGTTGGTCTCGCAGCTCTTCGAGGTTCATGTTTTTTATGATTTCCCGGAGTGCTTCCGCTCCTGTTCCGGCCTTGAAGATGTGTCCGAATTTCATAGAGATGTCCCGGTATTGGATCTCTGAAAGAACTGTTCCGGTTTTCAGTGCGGAAAGGTCGTCTTTTGCTTTTTGGTGTTGTTCGACGAGCTCTTCTATTTTCAGGGCGCTTTCCTTTTCGATTTCGGAAAGGAGTTTTTCCTTCTCTTTTTCAGGAATTCCTTTGTTTTTCTCGATTTCTTTAGTTTTTTCTTTGTGTTCTTTTGTGAGGTTTTTTTTGTAATTTTGAAACTCATCTTTCAATTGTTCTTGCGCTTCTTCCCGTGCTTTTGCATCAACATTTGTAACTATGTACGCCGCGAAGTAAACCACTTGCTCGAGAGTTTTTACAGGCAAATCAAGCAGCAGTCCGATACGACTTGGTGTTGATCTCAAAAACCAGATGTGTGTTACCGGTACAGCGAGTTTTATGTGCGCCATCCTTTCTCTTCTGACGATTGACCGGGTTACTTCGACTCCGCATTTTTCACAGACCACCCCTTTGTATCTGACTCTTTTGTATTTCCCGCAACAACATTCCCAGTTTTTTGTAGGGCCGAAAATTCTTTCACAGAAAAGACCGTCTTTTTCCGGTTTTTGGGTTCTGTAGTTTATGGTTTCCGGTTTTTTTACTTCGCCGTGAGACCAGGCCAAAATGTCTTCAGGTGAAGCTACGGAGATGGCTACTGAATCGAATGTTACCGGAGCTTTTTTGTTGTTTTGCATTTGGAGTGTTTAATTAAAGTTGTAAATTGTGGGGTATAGGGCATAGGGCATGCGGCATAGGGCATGCGGCATAGGGCATGCGGCATAGGGCATGCGGGCCTGATGGCCCTCGGTGGAGTGGGTTTAAGAGAAGATTAATTCTTTTAGGAAATAAAAATATACTAGGAGATAGAGACCTCCTTCGAAAAGAGAGATATGCTTGCTTAGGCTTGAGAAGACAAGGAATGCAGTTGCGGTTATCAAGAAAACTACTCCGACCGAAAGCATTATATCCGGTATGATTAATGTTCCGAAAAGTCCCGAAACCCCCATTACCATTGTGCTGTTGAAAATATTTGATCCGAATATATTACCGAGAACCATCCCTGCTTGTTTTTTTCTTGCTGCCTGGATTGATACTACCAATTCCGGCAGGGAAGTTCCTATCGCTATAACGCTTCCGGCGACTACGGCGGTTCCGATATTCAGTATTTGAGAGATTTTTACGACAGATTCTACTGTCCAGTTCGCGCTTATTGCTATGAATATGGTTGATATTAGAATAATAACAGGGATGTGCCAGTGTAGTTTTTTCTTTGGTATATCTTTTGTCGTTTGTTTTACCCGGGCTTCGAGGTTTTTTTCAGATTTGTGGCTGTGGATTAGATAAGCAATATATATGATATAAGCCAATATCATTATGATGGCTTCTACCAGCGTGAAAACTCCGTCTCTAACCGATATGAATAAAATTGCCGTTATGCATACAAGTATTGGTATGTCGAGGTTTTCGCTTAACTTTCTGTTATAAAGAGAGTTTCCCGATGCAAGTGCGGCAAGTCCTACTACAAGAAGTATGTTTGTGATATTTGATCCTATTACATCTCCACTTACTATTTCGCTGTGTCCTTGAATTACTGCTATTATTGAAGTTATAAGTTCAGGCATTGATGTTCCTAAACTTACTATCGTTGCGCCGATAATAAATTGAGAGACACCAAGAGCTACTCCGGCTTTTTCTGAATATGCCGTAAAATAGTCGGCAGACTTGACCAGTACGGCCAGGCTGATAAGCATTATCAGGGTCCAAATTATTAATTCGTGAGACATAGGGTGTGGGGCATTGGGTATTGGGCATGTGGGCCTGACGGCCATCTATGGGTGGCCCCGCCTTGGCGGGGCCGGTTGATTGTTATAGTCCGAGATCCATGTCGATGTCGGCTTTGTCGTCTTCTTCTTTCTCTTCTTTCTCTTCTTTCTCTGTTTTTTTCTCTTCAGAAGCATCCTCTTCTATTGGTTCTTCGACTGGAGTTTCTTCGGCGACTTCTTCTTTTTCTGTTTTTTCCTCTGTTTCTTCTTCAGGTGCTTCAATAGAGGCGTTTTCGATCATTGGTTGTTCGGTTGCTGGGATATAATCGTCTTCGTCTTGGCCGCGTTTTTCAAGCATTATCAGGTCTTGAACGATTACTTCCGTTTTGAATTTTTTGACTCCTTCGGGAGTATCCCAGCTGCGAGTTTTCAAGTATCCTTCTATGTATAGAAGTTTCCCTTTTCGGACATATTTTTCACAGATGTCCGATAGGCGTGACCAGGCTACAAGTTCGTGGAATTCGGCCATGTTGTGTTTTTCTCCGTTTGAGGTTATCCATTGCCGGTTTGTTGCAAGTCCGAATGTGCAGACCGCTTGGCCGCTTCCGGTTTGTCGTACTTCGGGGTCCCTTGTTACATTCCCTATCAGTACTACTTTGTTTACACTTCTCATGTTTTTATGGTTAAGATGTAGAGTTTTCTTATTTATCAATTATGATTTCTTCTTCTTCAATGATTTCTTCTCTTCCGTAAGTTTCTTCTTCCTCTTCTTCAAGAGCTTTTCCTTGTTTGGTTTGCATGAGTTCGACGCTTAGGCCGAGACTTTGCAGCTCTTTTACGAGTACATTGAAACTTTCCGGTGTTCTTGGTTTTCTGATCGGTTCATCTTTTACTATAGATTCGTAGGCTTTTGCGCGGCCGTATACATCATCGGATTTGATTGTTAGCATTTCCTGAAGTGTGTGAGCTGCTCCGTAAGCTTCGAGCGCCCATACTTCCATCTCTCCGAATCTTTGTCCTCCATGTTGTGCTTTACCTCCCAGAGGCTGCTGCGTGACGAGAGAGTAAGGTCCTACCGATCTTGCGTGAATTTTGTCTTCAATCAAGTGGTTCAGTTTCATTATGTATGTAATTCCGACTGTTGTTTCGTGGTCGAAAGGTTCACCGGTGCGGCCGTCATAAAGCTGAATTTTCCCTGATGCAGGGAGATTGGCTTCATCTAACAGCTCTAAGGTTTGCTTGTTGGTTACGCCATCCAGGGCAGGTGTTGCGATTTTGAAGCCCAGTTCTTTGGCCGCCCATCCCAGATGGGTTTCCAGGATCTGCCCGATATTCATACGACTGGTTACGCCGAGAGGGTTAAGTATGATGTCAACAGGGCGTCCGTCCGGCAAATGAGGCATATCTTCGACAGGTACGATGATGGAGATGACACCTTTGTTGCCGTGTCGTCCCGCTACTTTGTCTCCGACCGATACTCTTCTTGTTTGTGCGACATTTACTTTGATTTGTTGGTTTACGCCGGTTGGGAGTTCATCGCCTTCTTTTCTGTCAAAAACCTGGATGTTTACAACTTTTCCTCCTTCTCCTCCAGGCAGTCTTAATGAGGCGTCTTTTACATCGCGGGCTTTTTCTCCGAAAATCGATCTGAGCAGACGCTCTTCCGCAGTTAGTTCAGTTTCTCCTTTCGGTGTGATTTTACCTACCAAAATGTCTCCTTCACGAACTGCAGCTCCGATTCGCACAATGCCTTTTTCGTCGAGGTCTTTCAGTTTTGCTTCACCCACATTCGGGATATCGCGAGTGATAACCTCCGGTCCGAGCTTGGTATCGCGGATGTCGACTGTAAATGTCTCGATGTGTACCGAGCTGTATGTGTCTTTGTGAACGAGTTTTTCCGATAAAATTACGGCATCTTCGAAGTTGTATCCCTGCCAGCTCATATAGGCTACAAGCAAGTTTTGGCCCAAAGCGAGTTCGCCGTCTTCCGTTGCCGCTCCGTCCGCGAGGACATCGCCTTTTTTAACTTCCTGACCTTTTACGCAAGTTGCTCTTTGATGGAAGCAGGTTGCTTGGTTTGATCTTTCGTAAACTCTCAGGTTGTAAGTCTTCTTTTTGCCGTTTGAATACATCACTGTGATTTCGTCGGCGTCTACATAACGGACTGTTCCGCCCCCTTCGGCCAAGATGACTTGTCCGGAACTTTCAGCCGTGATTTTTTCCATACCCGTTCCTACTACAGGTGAGTGAGGTTTTAAAAGTGGGACAGCTTGACGCTGCATGTTCGATCCCATCGATGCTCGAGTATTATCGTCGTGCTCAAGAAACGGGATCAAAGATGTTGTTACGGAAATGATCTGTTTCGGGGATACGTCGATGTGTGTGAGATCTTTGTGATGTGTAAGGACAGCTTCACTTCCCAGTCGAGAGGCGACACGGTTTTGGGTAAATTCCCCTTTTTCGGTAAGTTCGGAGTTTGCTTGCGCGATCGCCAGTTCCATTTCGTCTTCGGCATCGTAATATGTAACTTCGTTTGTGACATAAGTTCTTACAGGCACTACCTTGAGATCTTTAATTTTCGTTAATTTTTCCGCGATCTCTTTTGTGATTTTGATTCCGGATTTGACGATAGATTTATTCCCGTCCTTAATTTCTCCTGCGGCTGTTCGGTTGACCAGGTCTTTTATTGTATTTGGACATTCTCTTGAAACTTTTTGAAAAGGAGTTTCGATGAATCCGTATTTGTTGATTTTGGCATAAGTTGCGAGATGGACAACAAGTCCGATATTCGGCCCTTCCGGTGTGGCGATAGGACAAATTCTTCCATAGTGAGAGGTGTGTACATCGCGAACATCGAATGATGCTCTTTCTCTTGATAGTCCACCCGGCCCCATTGCAGACAGACGTCTTTTGTGAGCGAGTTCTGCAAGCGGGTTGGTTTGATCCATGAATTGCGATAGTTGCGAGCTTGCGTAAAACTCTCTAAGCGCGGCTGTGATCGGTCTTGAGTTGATAAGTTGTGTCGGAGTGATCGCATCCAGTTCCATTACCGTCATTCGATCTTTTGCGATACGATCTGTTCTTAGTAGTCCGACTCGGAATTTGTTTTGTACGAGTTCGCCGACTGTTCTGATTCTTCTGTTTGCAAGATGATCGATGTCGTCCGGTTTTCCATTGCCGTTGTTTAGATTGATTAGGTGGCGGAGGATGAGGATCATGTCCTCTACCTGGAATGTGTGGTATTTTTTATTGTTTGGGGTATCGAGTTCGAATCTGCGGTTTAGTTTGTAGCGGGCGACTTCTCCCATGTCGTATTTTTTGTAGTCAAAAAACATCGATTCGATAAGTGCTTTTGCGTTTTCCGGTGTCGCGAGGTCTCCCGGGCGGATTTTCTTGTAGATGCTTTTGTAAGCTTCGTCGACGGTTTTTGCCGTGTCTTTTTGAAGCGTTAGGAAGATGTAGTCGTTTATCGGGTCTTTCGTGATGTCTTTGAAAAGATCCATAATTTTTTTATCCGTGTCGTATCCGAAAACTCTGAGCAGGGAAGTAATATGGATTTTGCGTTTGCGGTCGATTTTTACCGTGATGATACCTTTTTTGTCGGTTTCCACTTCGAGCCATGCGCCTCTTTTTGGAATGATTTTTGCGTTGTGCAGTCCGGGTGCTGCGGAATTTTTTGAGAAAAATACTCCCGGTGATCTTACGAGCTGACTAACTACAACTCTTTCGATACCGTTAATAATGAAAGTTCCCGCGTCTGTCATTAGAGGGATGCTGCCTAAAAAGACATCCTGTTCTTTGATTTCGCCGCTTTCTTTGTTGATAAGTTGTACATGGACTTTTAAAGGGGCTTCGTAGGTTAAGTTTTTCTCCCTGCATTGTGCCGGTGAGTATTTGGCTTCACCGGTTTCATGATTTAAGAGATGAAGTTCCAATTTTTTACCTGAAAAGTCTGTGATTGGAGAAACCTCATCGAGAAGTTCGCGAATTCCGTTCTTGAGGAACTCTTCATAGCTGTTGAGTTGAATCTCGATAAGGTTTGGTAGAGGATAAACAAAAGGATCCTCCTTTAAAAAGACTCTTCCATTTGAGCCTCTTGCGGGTGTTTTTGTGTTAGGCATGTGAATAGTTGTTAGTTGTAAGTGAGTGTGGAGTTTCAAGCACCCAGTGCCAAGTGAGTGGGGTTTCGCCTGGTGGCGAAACGGCTTGATTGGTAGTGGAGTCGCTTTCGCGGCCAGGCAATAAAAAACAGTAAAAGCATGGTTTGTTTGCTTTTACTATCTTCAATAACTCATCCGGTGCCCTCTTCAGGGGCGTTCTGATAGTACCGCGAGGATTATAAGGTGCGTTACCTGAAAGTCAAGCGGTTTTTACGCTTTCGCAAATTTTTCTATAAATTCTTTGGATTCTTTCAGGAGTTTAAACATTTCTGCCCGGTCTCTTACCTTTAGATAGTTCGGTTTGATTTTAATGGATAATGCTCCTTTGAATCCGTCTGATGCCAGTTTGCTGATGAAGCTTTCCAGAGGGAGGTTTCCTTTTGTTAGAACTTGGTAGCCTTTGTTTCTGTAAAAGTTGGAAATGTGTACATGGACGAGGAATTTTTGAAGGCTTCCATATGCGTACATGAGGTCCTCTTTCTTCTCGGCGACCCTGGCTGTATCGAGGCAAGCGTGTTTGAATCTTTTGAGTTCCGACAGATTGTTCATTGCTCTCTCCGGAATGAATCCGAGCCACATTTTGTTTGGGGCGTTTTCGAGTGCTATTGAGATGTTTTCTTTTTTTCTGATGTTTGGAACCTCTTTTTTGAGCCAGGCCGCATATTTTCTGTCTAAAATTTTCGGTGGTTGGATCACTATAACTTTTGCATTTACTTTTTTGGCCATTGTTACCGCTTCTTCGAGGTCTTTTTCTTTTGCATTGTCCAGAGCCTGAACAGCCAGGACGGGTATTTCAGTGGTTGATGAAAGTTTGGCGATATATTCCGGGTCCAGTGTGTCCAGGTCATTTTTGTCGAGTACGAGGTCGATTCCGTCAAACCCGAGCTCTTTGGCAAACTCGAAAATACGGTTGAGGCCGTAGCCTTTTAATGAGTCTGTAGTCAGGGTGATTTTCATTTTTGGTGTTTGTTAGGGCATGGGGCATTGGGCATGTGGCACTGCGAGCCTCTGCGGGGTTCCGCTGTGCGGAACGGTTTCATTGTAGTTGATTTTTTATCTTGGATCTATTGTTTTTTTGTTGCCCATGTATTTCTGCAGGACTTCCGGGACCGCTATTGAGCCGTCTTTTTGCTGGTAGATTTCCAGGATTGGGATTAGGACTCTCGGTGATGCTATGCAGGTGTTGTTCAATGTGTAGCAGAATTTGATTTTGCCTTCATTGTCTTTATATCTTAGGTTTAATCTTCTGGCTTGAAAGTCCAAGAAGTTCGAACATGAATGGGTTTCGCCGTAAGATTCTCTGCTTGGCATCCAAGTTTCTATGTCGTTTTTGTAATATTGGCCTTGTCCCATGTCTCCGGTGCAGACTGCGACAACGCGGTAGGGGAGATTCAAGTCTTGCAGAACTTCTTCGGCGTTTTTCAGGAGTAAATCATGCATTTCTTGGCTTTTTTCCATGTTTGCTTCACACACGATTACTTGTTCGATTTTTTGGAATTGATGGACGCGGTAAAGGCCGTGTGTGTCTTTCCCGTAAGTTCCGGCTTCACGGCGGTAACAGGTTGACCATCCGCAAGATTTTAAAGGTAAATCTTCCTGCGAAAGAATTTCGTCCGAGCGGTATGAGGTCAGGGCTACTTCGGCTGTTCCGGCCAGGTATTTGTTGTCAGATTCCACTCCTTCTCCTCGTACTCTTTCTACTCCGACTGCATAGGCTTGTTCTTCGCCACCCGGGAAGTAAGAGGTTCCCATCATCGGCTGATAATTGACGATGTTTGGGACGATCATTGGGGTGAAGCCTTTTTCTATGAGTTTGTCCCAGGTGTACATGAGGAGGGCAACTTCGAGCTGGGCTCCTTCGTTTTTCAGGTAATATGAGCGGGTTCCGGCGACTTTTGCGCCTCTTGGCATGTCGACAAGGTCGCATTTTTCCGCCAGGGTGACGTGGTCGAGAGGCTGAAAGTCGAATTTCGGTAGTTCTCCCCAGGTTCTTAGCTCGACATTTTCGGTATCGTCTTTTCCTTCGGGTGTCTCTTTCGATTGCGGGGTTGGAACCAGTAAAGCCAGGCTTAAGAATTCCGCTTCGAGTTCTTGCAGTTTTGGGATGAGCTTTTTCTCTTCTTCGGAGACTTTTTGCATCTCTGCGATTGCGGATTTTTTCTCTTCGCCGTCTAATTGCGCGATTTTTTCCGATGCTTTGTTCTTTTCCGCTTTTAAAGCTTCCACTTGTTTGAGGATTTCTCGTTTTTCTTCATCTATTTGCAAAAGTTTATCGACGTCGAGTTTTATTCCTTTCTGCTTGCAGGTTTTTTTGATTAAATCGGGGTTTTCGCGGATTAGTTTGGGATCTAACATAATGATAGGGTTTAGTAGGGCATGGGGCATTGGGCATTGTAGCTGAAAGTTTGCTTGAGTAAAAGATGGAGGCGTGTTTTAATTGGGATCTTTTTTAAAAAAAATAATTATGAGTTTAGAAGAAAATGAATTGGGACTTGCAGAGAAATTGGTCGCTTCTTATAAGAGGAATAAAGCGATAGTTGAGTTATCCCGGAAATCTCTTTCGGCTGAAGGGAAAAGACTTTTTTACTTGCTAGATGTTGCAGGTTCAAATATTGATAACGATGCGAGCTTATTATCATGGATTGTTGATCATTTGGAGCATTTTGCTGATCCCAATAGGTTTGACATACGAATGCTTGAAGAGGCTTACGTTGTTTTGTCTCAGATGCCTTGTACTGAGTCGGTTGCTGATTTACTGAGAGGCGTTATTTTATGTCGTCATGGTCTTGTTCGGCTGGGAATTTTGGAAGATGGTGATGATGTGGAAATCATTGGTTGGAATCCTGAGGTTGGTCATCGTATTATGATTAAGTCCGGCCAGTTTTTAAGAACTGTTGATATAGAGTTAGTTCGAGGTGGTTATGCTTTTTTCAGCTTACCCAATGGTTTGGCCAGAATCCCTATTGAGAATTTAATGCTTCGTAAAAACTTGCAGTTACCAGGAGGCGTATCAGTTGGTCCCGGATGGGAAATTGCGAATCAAGAAAAGGTTCGATGGCTTGGGGAAGAGGAGACTGCGCGGCTTGCGGATGAGGGGATTATCTTTGAGTAATCTGTTGGAATTTTTGGAGATCTATAGTCTCTAGCGTGTTTGGTTTTTTCCCTTTTCCCTTGGGGTTAATTTCGAAACCTAGGGTTCTCATAAAAATTCTTATTTGTTCACCTGTTAGGTTGAGTTCTTTGCCGATATTTATTATTGAGTCTGCAGTTTTTTGGCTGCTTGGGTTTTCAAAAAAAGATTCACTTAATAAATGAAGTTCCGGCATCTTGTCTCTTATTTTCACAACTAATTCGACTAGTGGGTGGTCGCGGTTTTGAGCGATTAAAGAGGCTGTTTCTATGTAGTAGGAGTCTAATTGTTCGAGACTGTTACGAATAGCTCTGTATAGTTCAGATATGTCATCTTCCTTTACTTTTTCGATTCGGCCGTCTGTATAGAGGCTTTGTACAAAAACTATATTATTGAAAATTTGATCACTTACTGCTGCAAATCCCCATCGATATAATCCTCGTATGAGGTCTTTATCGGATTCTTGGCGGGGTGTGTTCTCCATGAAGATTTGTATAAAGGCAGGTATAAAGGGGTTATCGCTTAGTAATCTGAGTAACCCAAGTTTTTAGTGGGTCGCGGGTTTTTCCCTGTTTTTCCATGGCTTTGTCTAAGGCGCGAGGGCTGTCTCCCATTTTATCTGCTATTGCGGACTGTTTTGTTTCTGTGCAGATGGCGATCCAGTTGCCGATGTTTCTTTCGAGTACATCTGGATGTAGTCCCCAAAGTTCTTCGAGGATTTTTTTGGCTTTTTCGTGTCTTGATTGTCTTTCCGGTGAGGTTTCCCGAGGTGTAAAGGCTCCGGTTCCAGTATTTCTTTGCATTTGCCAGCTTGATGGGTTAGGCGGCATATCTTCTATTCTGGCGAGTTTATGAACGGGTTGTTTTCTTGCGAAAGCTTTTTTGAGTGCTCTGCCAGCTGTGTTAATTGTGTCCATAATTGTACTGCTTTGGCGGTTGTTTGCTTCTTCATGAACTGTTCTGGCGTATTCATATGGGGTTAAGTCGCCGTCTGGGTCAACTTCTGTTTCGTATGTTGGCATAGGTGTTGATAGTTAATAATTGGCTTTATTATGCCATCAAACGAGAAAAAGTCACGAAAATCCCCGGGGATTTTCGTGACAATTGTTTGCAATTATTGCGCGATAGCTATTCTTTTTTCTCCTCGTCTTCTTCAACTACTTCTCCTTCAACAACGTCCTCTTTTTCTTCCTCGTCTTTTTCGTAGACGCGGACATCTTCGTCGTCTTCAGGCTTCGCACCTGGAGCGCCTGCGGCTTCGTACATTGCGGCTCCGACTTTTTGGATTAGTTCTGATAGGGCGTCGGAAGCTTCTTTGATTTTTCCATTCTCGGCATTTTCGTCTTCGAGAAGTTTTTTGAGTTCGTCGATTTTTTCTTGGATTGGCTTTTTGGTGTCTTCGTCGACTTTGTCTCCGGCGTCTTTGAGAGTGCGCTCACAGGTTGAGATTAGCCCTTCGGCGTTGATGCGGGTTTCGACTTTCTCTTTCTTTTTCTTGTCTTCGTCGGCGTGGATTTCGGCCTCTTTTCTGAGTTTTTCCACCTCTTCATCGGACATTCCGCTAGATCCGGTTATTGTGATGTGTTGTACTTTGTTGGTTCCTTTGTCGAGAGCTTTTACATTCAGGATTCCGTTAGCGTCGATGTCGAATGTTACTTCGATTTGCGGGACTCCGCGCGGTGCGGGTGGGATTCCATCCAGGATGAATCTGCCGAGCGATTTATTGTCGGCGGCCATTGGTCTTTCTCCTTGAAGTACATGAATTTCTACCGATGGTTGGTTGGCTGCTGCTGTTGAAAAAACTTGGGATTTGCTTGTTGGGATTGTCGAATTTCTTTCGATAAGAGGTGTCCTGACAGCTCCCATTGTTTCTATCCCCAGGGTTAAAGGTGTGACATCGAGAAGGAGGACTCCTTTAACATCTCCTTGTAAAACTCCACCTTGAATTGCGGCTCCGAGAGCTACAACTTCGTCGGGGTTGAGTCCGCTGTGCGGTTCTTTTCCGAAAATTTCTTCAACTTTCTTTTGTACACAAGGCATTCTGGTCATTCCTCCTACCAAAATGATTTCGTCCAGGTCTGATGAGTAGGTTTTGGCGTCGTCCATGGCTTTTCTGCAAGGGTCCATTGTTTTTTCCAGAAGGTCTGCGATTAAATCTTCAAGTTTTGAGCGGCTTAGTTTTAGGTTTAAGTGCTTAGGCCCGGATGCGTCCGCTGTTATAAATGGCAGGTTGATGTCTGTTTCGTGGGTTGATGAAAGCTCGATCTTGGCTTTTTCCGCGGCTTCTTTTAGCCTTTGAAGAGCCATTTTGTCTTTTGTCAGGTCGATCCCTTGATCTTTTTTGAACTCTTTAACCAGCCAGTCGATAATTTTTTCATCAAAATCATCACCTCCGAGTTGAGTATCGCCATTGGTCGAAAGGACTTCGAATTGCTTCTCGCCGTCGACATCGGCAAGTTCGAGGATGGAGACATCAAAAGTCCCTCCTCCGAGATCGAATACGGCAACTTTTTTGTCTTCTCCTTTTTTGTCCAGTCCGTATGCGAGTGCAGCGGCTGTTGGTTCGTTGATGATTCTTTTAACCTCAAGTCCGGCGATTTTCCCGGCGTCTTTGGTGGCTTGGCGTTGTGCGTCGTTGAAGTAGGCGGGGACGGTGATGACAGCTTCCGTAACGGGTTCATCGAGGTATTTTTCCGCGTCTGCTTTGAGTTTCTGGAGAATCATTGCGGCGATTTCCGCCGGTCTGTGCTGTTTGCCGTTTAGGACGATTTCCACCTCTTTGTTTTTGCCTTCAGCTGTTTTGAAAGGCATTCGGTCACAGTCTTTTTTTGCTTCTTTATAGGTGTGGCCGATGAATCTTTTGGCCGAGAAAATTGTGTTCTCGGGATTGGTGACGGATTGACGCTTGGCGATTATTCCGACAAGGCGTTCTTTATCTTTCATCGCGACTATTGAAGGCGTGGTTCTTTGACCTTCAGAGTTTGTGATAACTGTTGGTTCGCCTCCTTCCATTACTGCAACGCAGCAGTTTGTGGTTCCGAGGTCGATTCCGATGATTCTAGACATGTTAGTGTGTAGTTAAGTAGTAAAGTAGTGAAGTAGTATGTGGTGTTTTGCCTGGCGGCAAAACGGCTTTTTGTAGTTTTTTGGCGCGGGAATCGCTTCGCTTTCTCGCGCTGTTGTAGGTTAAACTTAGCACGCGACATTATAGAGTGCTAATTTGTAAGGGTCAAGAGTTTTTTTGGGTTTTGGGGCAGAGGGTATGGGGCATGAAGTTTTTCTCCAGTATCTCCATGGTTTCTCCTCCAGCCTTTTTGAACCCGACTTTTTCGTAGCAGCGGATGGCTCTTTTGTTCTCGGGGGAGACTGTTAGGGAGATTTTCGAGAGTTTTAATTCTTGAAAGCAATATTTTAAAGCTTCACGGATTGCGGTTGTGCCGTATCCTTTGTCCCAGTAGGATTTTTCGCCGATTATTATGCCGAGAGAAGGGTCTTTGTCTAAATTGTGGATTCCGATGTTGCCTATGTGGGCGTTTGTTTTTTTGTCGATTATTGCTAGGAGTTTTTCTGTTTTTTTGTTTAAATTTTCTTCAAACCACTTCTGTTCTTCTTCAAAAGTTTCCGGGAAGGGGCCTGCCATGTGACGGGTGACTTCGGGATCGTTTATCCATTTCCAGCATATATCGATGTCGGAGTGGCGGATTGGGCGGAGTAGGATTGAGGGGATAGCAATCTCTTCTAAAAGCTTTTCGAATTTTGTATATCCTGCTTTTTCATTGAAGTGTCCGGCTCCTCTTATGATATTAACTTTTGTATTTAGGGGTTTAGCGAGATCTTCCGCCAGTTCTAATGGGAAATAGGGGTCATTGTCTGAATGATATATCTGGAAATTTTTGCAGTTTTCTTTGATTTTCTTCCAGTTGAAAGGTTTGGCTACAAATGTTTTTACTAATTCATACCATTCGTTGGTTTTGGGCAGTGTTTCCGGATTGTATCCGGCTACGAAATAGGCTGATGCAACAGATTTATTTTCGAGGATTGTAAGCAGAAACGGTACCCCGAGGCTGTGTCCGATTACAATGGAGTCTTCGTTCAAGAATTCTTCATGTTTTTTGAATACTTTGAGCCAATTTTCGAGTGTATTTCCTTCCGGGGTTGGGAATTTTGGTACAAAAACTTTGCGACCTCTTTTTTCAAGTTCGTTTTTTAGCCAAGGGAACCAGTTTTCTTCCGGGTGGCCGTATGCACCGTGAATTATGAATATATTAGCTTCCATCTCCAACTTTTACTTTTGCCGGTTTTATTGCTTTTCCTTTGAATGCGAAGCCTTTTTCGAGTTCTTCTGTTATTTCGTCTTTGGGGCCGGGGCCTTGCAGGACGGCTTCGTGCAGTTCCGGGTTGAGTTGTTCGCCGATGGTTTTGATTTCTTCGAGTCCGAGCTGGGTTAAGGTGTCTATGAGTTGTTTTTCTATCGATTCGATGCCTTTGACCCATTCGTTTTCCGCGAGATTTTCCGGGAGGCTTTGGAAGGCTCTTTTCAAATTATCGATTATCGGGAAAAGTGCTTCGAGAAGTTGTACGTTTGCGAAGATCCTTAGGTCTGCTTGTTCTTCTTGTATTCTTCTTTTGAAATTCTGAAGGTCGGCGGCTGCTCGCATTGCGGTGTCTTTGAGGGTTTCGTGTTCTTCTCGGATGCGGGCGAGTTCGAGTTTGATTTCTTGGAGGTCTTGTTTGGGGTCTTTTTGGGTCATGGTTTTAGGTTGTTAGGGCAGAGGGCATCCCCGCCTTGGCGGGGTTCAGGGCATGCGGGCCTTCTCGGCCCTCGGTGGATGTTCCGCTGCGCGGAACGGTTTTTTGTAGTGAGGGCTGCAACCAGGATTTTGTCCTGCTGTAGCTATTGTAGCATTTTGCTGACTTCTTCAAGCAAGGCTTTGTTGTAGGCGTAAGGCATTCGGATTGGGCCGAGGATTCCCATGAATCCTTCGAATCCGTCTACGTTGTATTTGGTGACGACCAGTCCGCAGCTGTCGATTCTGTGGATCAGATTTTCTTCTCCGATGAAGATTTTTACTTCATTGTTTAGGTTTAAAGCTTCCAGGTTGTCGGCAAAGTACTCTCCTTCTTCGAGAACTTCGATGACTTGGCTGGCTTTCATTGGGTTTTCCTGAAATTCCGGTTGACGCAGGATGCTGGAAATTCCGAGGTAGAAAGTTCTTTTTTTATCCGGGATGGTGGCGAAGCTGACGTTTGCGGTTGCTTGTGAAAGCAACGATACTGCGTCGTAAACTTTTTCTCTGGTTTTGTCTAGTTTGTATTGAGTCTGGAGTTTTTTGAGGTTTAGAAGGGCGAGTTTGCGGGCTTTTTCGAAGTCGGCAAGCTCTTCAACATACATTCTGTATCCTGCGGCTGTCGGAATTCGTCCTGCCGAAGTGTGGGGTTGGGTAATCAGACCTTCTTTCTCCAAAAAAGCCATGTCGTTACGGATGGTTGCGGGGCTGAAGTTGAGTTTGTAACTGACTACTATGGTTTTCGACCCGACAGGTTCGGCGGATCCGACGAACTGCTTGATTATCGCTTGGAGGATTTTTTGTTTTCTGGGGTCGAGGTTTGGCATTTAGTGAAGTAACGAAGTAGTATTTAGTGAAGTAACAGGTGAAGTTTAATTGGTGGTGTTGTGTTTGACAAGAGCTCAACCTGTTTGATATGTTGCGATCTTATTTTTTAAAAATATTTATGTCACAAGAAACTCAAAAATCATCTCAAGAAATGCTTGAGAAAATACAAGATGATGCGGCGGAGCTTATGGATCTTTTTGATATTGCTCTTAAGGAAGGGGTTTTGGGGGAAGGGAAGGGTTTTCGGGGTAAGGAGAGGTTTAATTTGCTTTTTCCTCAAGAGGTTCCTCGTTCGACAAGAGATAGCATGGGCTTCAGGCAGGATTATGATTTTGCGGGGTTTAAATATGAAAGCGAGGTGGCAAGAATGAGAGACATGTCGAATGATCCTTCGGAGGCTTATGAGCGCAGGGGTGCTTTTTCCGAGGCGTTTAAAGTGTCTTTTGCCAAGAAAAATCGTGAAGATGGGGTGGTTTATGATGCTGTTTTTATTGTTAGAACACCTGATGGTGAATATGATCGTTATTGTCTTGATGAGGACAGTGATTTTACTGGGGATTCTAAATTTGTCTTGAATTATCCGGATGCGATGCGGAAGTTTGAGGAGTTCCTTTTGTTTGCTGCCGAAGTTTTGAATGAGGAGATGGAGGGTTCGCCATTCCAAGTGTTGCGAAAACAGATCAGGAATCGTCTTGGAGTTCCTTCTGTTAGTGGTATTATTGATCGGGCTCGAGAGGCGGTTTCCAGTTGTCTTTGTTACGATCAGATTGTTGCGGCGGAGGTACTTGGGATTCCGGGGAAAGGCAGTGAAGTAGCGAAGTAGTATGTAGTGAAGTAGTGCGTGGGATTGTATTTTAAGTAAAATTGGGAAATGGGAAAATCCCCAAAAAATAATATTGAGGCTGGAGAGTTTTTAGTTGTTGATTAGGCTTCCGCTTGTCCAATATACGCAGCCAATTCAACGAGTCTCACCGAATATCCCCATTCGTTGTCGTACCAGGCGAGGACTTTTAGCATATTGCCATCTATCATCATGGTTGAAGGAGCGTCGATAATTGAGGAAAAATTGCTTTTGATGTAGTCGCTTGAGACGCAAGGTTCTTCGCAGTATTCCAAGATTCCTTTTAGTTCGCCTTGTGCGGCTTCTTTGAAGGCTTTGTTTACTTCTTCTTCTGTTGTTTCAGTGCTTAGTTCGCAGACCAGGTCGACGATGGAGACTGTTGGGGTTGGGACTCTTATGGACATTCCGTTAAATTTGCCTTCGAGTTCCGGGATTACCATTCCGATTGCTTTTGCGGCTCCTGTTGTTGTTGGGATTAGGTTCAAAGCTCCCGCTCTAGCGCGGCGAGGGTCTTTGTGGGAGCTGTCGATTATATTTTGGTCGTTTGTGTAGGAGTGGATTGTTGTCATTAAACCTTTTACAATGCCGAATTTGTCGTTTAGGACTTTGGCGACGGGGGCGAGGCAGTTTGTTGTGCAGGATGCGTTTGAGATCAGTTTGTCGGTTTCCGGGTTAAAAGTTTTTTCGTTTACGCCAAGGACAATTGTTCGGTCCAGATCTTTACCGGGTGCGCTGATTAGGACTCTTTTTGCTCCGGCCTTGAGGTGTTTTTCTGCGCCTTCACGGGTGCGGAATACTCCTGTTGATTCGACTGCGATATCTATTCCGAGCTGTCCCCACGGGAGGTTTTCGGGTTCTCTGTCTCCGAAGACTTTTAATTCTTTTCCATCGATGATTATTGAATTTCCTGAGATTTGGATATCGGCTTTGAGTGGGCCGTAAACAGAATCGTATTTGAGCAGGTGTGCGAGTTGGTCGATTGGTGATGGGTCGTTGATGGCTACAACTTCAACCAGGTCTGCCATGAGGTTTGCGCGGAAAAAAGCGCGTCCGATTCGTCCGAATCCGTTGATTGCAACTCTGGGTTTCATTTGGTGAGGGGTTAGGGTCTAGGGTTTAGGGTAGAGTGGCTAGCGATGGTTATTATAGCGGAAAATTGGGATTTTGAAGGCAGTAAGTCTTGACTATTTTTCAAAACTGTTTTTTAAATATACTGCTATGAATTGGAACAAGATTTTAACAATTTTGCAAGAAGGGGGGATTATTACGCATCCAACAGATACGTGTTACGGTCTTGCGTGTGATCCTTTTAATGAAAAGGCTGCCCGGGAATTGTATGAATTAAAGGGTATGCCGCGGGAAAAACCTTTGACTTGGATGGTGGGTTCGATGGGGGAGGCAATGGCTATCAAGGATTTTTCGCAGAAAGCTGTTATGTTGGCGAGCGAATGTTGGCCGGGGGATCTTACTTTGGTGATTGATGGGCAGGGGCTCCGTGTTCCGGGGGACGACTTTACTCTTGAGCTTTTGAAAAGATGGGGAGGGCCGCTTATTACTACGAGTGCTAACTTGAGTGGGGAAGAGGCTCCTTATTCTGCGGATCAGGCTCTTTCTGGAGATTTTTTGGTGGATTTTGGGAAGATACCGAGAAATAAACCTTCGAGGGTTGTGAGGGTTGAAGGGGATAGGGTGGAGGTGCTGAGGGATTAGTGTGTTGAATGTTCAATTTTCAATTGCGGTGTTTTGCTTTTGCAAAACGATTTTTTTGGAAATTAAACATTGAAGATTAAACGGTTTTAAAACTACCTCTACCGTCTTTATTGCAAGATAATGGCGTGAGTTTTTAAAGCAACACCTGCAACCCTGAAATCACTCCTGTTACGGCTAATGTGATTAATGTCCCGCTCAGGATTAGGCCGATGGTTATCAGGCAGAGGGATTTCCAGAATTCTATTCCGAGTAGAAATGCGATTAATGCGCCGGTCCAGGCTCCGCTTCCTGGTAGTGGGACCATTACGAAGATTATGAGGAAGATTTCGCCCCAGACTATGAATTTGTGGGCGTGCTTGGAGTGTGTTTTTTTGAAAAGTTTTTCGAAGAAGTTGTCGAACCATTTGGAGTGTTTGCGGAACAGGTTCGAGATTGGGCCGAGGAGTTTCAGAATGATGATTGCAACCAAAATATTGCCGAGGATTGCCCAGATCCAGGCGTGGTATGGGTCCATCCCGAGTACGCCTACCGCATACGGGATTCCTCCTCTAAGTTCTGTTAGAGGGAGCATTGAGAGCAGGAATGTTAGTAGTTCGTTAGGCATTTTTTTTGTTAGTACCAAGTAATGAGTACCAAGTAATGAGTACCAAGTAATGAGTACCAAGTAATGAGTACCAAGTAATGAGTACCAAGTAATGAGTACCAAGTAATGAGTACCAAGTAATGAGTACCAAGTAATGAGTACCCAGTACCTGGTGTTTGGTCAAGGTTTTTTTGTGGCTAGTGTGTGATTTGGGCGTGAAATACTATATGTTGTGTGCCGTTGAATCGAGGCCTTTGTGTATAAAATTGTTATACAATAAAAATTTTCATGTGCAAGATAATATTCAAGGTTGTTTAACGGGAGTGCAGTGGTCTTTGATTTTAGATTTTTGATCTTTCATTGTTGACCTGATTTTCTTTCTCGGTTAATTTTGATTCGCGAACTGTGCAAAAAAGTTATACACGGCTTGTACACAAGTTTTGCACAAAAGAGAACAAAAACAGATGCACATACCGGTACTTAGGAAGGAGATAATCGAACTTTTACAGTTAAAAAAGGGAGACAAGGTAATTGATGCAACGCTTGGATTGGGAGGACACAGCGAGGAGATATTGAAGGTGATAGGGAAGAGTGGACATTTGTACGCGTTTGAACAGGATGGGCGTAATCT
Source organism: Patescibacteria group bacterium (assembly GCA_018816885.1). Taxonomy (GTDB): domain Bacteria; phylum Patescibacteriota; class Gracilibacteria; order UBA1369; family UBA12470; genus JAHIUS01. The sequence goes on from JAHIUS010000001.1 coordinate 52,729, forward strand.
GGAAAGAGCTAAGGAAAGGTTAAGAGAGTTTGAGTCACAAGTTACTTATTTCCATACAAATTTCGTTTCTTTGAAAACTTGCCTAGCAGCGGCGGGAAGCTCCGAAAGAGCGGTCCAGCCGCCAAGTATACGCGTTGATGCGATTTTATTCGATCTTGGGCTTTCTTCTCCTCATGTGGATGACTCTTCTCGCGGATTTTCTTTTCGAGAGGATGGGCCTCTGGATATGAGGTTTGATTCTAGAGAAGATTTGACTGCTGCCGATATTGTTAACAGGTGGCCGGAACCTGATTTGGTCGAAATTTTTTCCAAATATGGAGAGGAAAGGGCTTCCAAAAAGGTTGCTGCCGGGATAGTTGCAAGGCGTAAGGAAAAACATTTTGAGACGACTCTGGATTTGGCGGGTTTTATCAGAGAGTTGAAGCAGAAGTTTCCTTCCAAAAAGGATCACGCAACACAGGTATTTCAAGCACTGAGGATGGCTGTCAATGATGAGGTTTCTGTTCTGGAGGAGGTTTTGCCCCAAGCTATCGAGGTCCTGAAGCCGGGCGGGAGGCTGGCGGTGATTTCTTACCACTCGATTGAGGATAGGATTGTGAAAAACATCTTCAGAGATTATTCGAAAGATCTGGATGACCCGAATGAGCCTCTGATTAATAAAGTTATTAGAGAGAAACAGGTTGAAATTATCACAAAAAAACCAATTGTTCCGACAGAAGAAGAGATTTCCGAGAATCCAAGAGCCAGAAGCGCAAAACTTCGCATAATAGGCAAGATTTAAAAAAAATTATGGACATAAAAATTTTTTCAATAACATTATCACTAATATTCCTCGTTAAAGATCTATTCTACGCAGGTCTGGAGGAGGAAGCAGAAACAACAAATGAGTAAAGTTTTCATCCCAAATAGGCGGGCAAGGAGAGGAGTTCGGACTTCTACTCTCAGGATGCAGGTTAATATCGGACTTGTTTCTTTGGTGATGGTGATGCTTGGATTGATTACGATTATGGGGCTTGTATCTCTGACTTCGCTGAATGCTCAAGCAACTATGGGTTACGAGATTGAGCGGCTTGAGGCTGAAAGGCAGGAGTTTGTCGAGGATGGCGAGCTTAATGATATGCTGATTCTTCAGGCGAGGTCACTCGATACGATTATGGAAAGTGATGTTGTTGTCGGGATGGTAAGGGCCGATTCGAGACATATTGCTTATGTTGAGCCGATTGTGACGATTGCGAGTAGCGCGTATTAGAGGGGTGTAGGATTGTAGTAGTGAAGATTGAAAATTCGGGAGCTGGTTGGATTGTGAGTGGGTCCGTTGGACTTGGTCACTATCTCATCAGCGCGCAAATCAGGATGAAATCCTAGATTTGCGTCTCAATGGGTTAGGAGGTAAATAGATCCCAAAGGATTCCCTTTCCATTCTTGGCCGGAGAGGGGGTCTTTTGGAAGACGGTTTGGATGAATTGTTTCGCAAGCGGATGATGTTTCTCTTTCCTGCTTTGCAGAAAATTAGAAGCCCCTGTGGTGTTTTGCTCTGCAAAACGGCTTATTTGTAGTAGGCGCGGTTGCCCGCGCTGATGGTTGCTCAATAATTATTCAAACCTTAGGTTGAAATGCTTTATTTGGGATCGATTTCTTACTGTTCGGTTCCGTCTGTGTTATGCCATGGGCTTTGCCACATCTTGTGTTTTTTCTCGCCGAGGGATTCTATACGGATTATGTCACTTTCGTTTAAGACAATATCATTTGTTCTTGATTTAGAGGGTTTGTCGTATTCTTTGGCGTCTTGGATGAATAAGATTTGCTCTCCTTCTTGCGACCATCCGCCTTTTGCAAATGTTACTCCGAAAATATTGTTTGCGTATGGGGTTACTGTGGTTGTTAGTCCATTTAATCGATTTTTACATTTTTCATATCCTGCTTTCGTTATGTACATTGTTGCTCCCGGATTCTTTTTATCTATACATTTTACATCATTGAGTTCCCCCAGTTTTCTTCTTTCCTGCCATTTTGCGAGCTCGTTTTGGGCGCATATTTCTGAAGCCATGTTGATTACGGCTTTGGCAATTGTTTCATATGAAGTTTGTTTCTCTGAATCGGGGGCGTATATTTTTTGTATTGCTATCGCTAAAGCTGATCTTGTGTCTTGCATTGCAGCTCCGAACTCGGCTTTTTTAACCTTTTCGTTCCAGTTTCTAGGTTCTTTTGTTGGGTATGCTGCTTCTCCTGTTTTTTTTATTAAAAAATCCATGTCGCTTTCGACAGCACCTTCTTCTTCAATTTTAATATCGGCAGTGAGTTCTATTGCTTTTCCGAACTTTTCTCGTATTGTCCTGAGATTGTCGTTTTTGAAAAGTCTTTGTAAAGCTTGATATATAGATTTAGATTCAATTTGAGCCAGGTTTCCCAAGCTTTTGCCTCCCGGCATTAAAAGACTCTCATCCAATTCTGATGGCATTTGTTGCAGTTCTTCTGTTGTCATGTTTAGGTTTGGTTAAAATTATTTTGCATCTGTTTCAGCGCAGGATTGTTTGAATTTTTCGATCTTTGATGTGATTTCAGCTTCTGTTATTCCCGGTACCAAGTCTCTTATGAGTTCGGCAATGTCTGCTCGATGCGTGCTTATAAAGGCATTAGTACAGAGTTCCTCGATGGATCTTTCGGCGCGTTGAATTGTTTCTTGAGCTGTTTCTGGTTGTGGCATGGTTATTGTTTTTTTATAAATACAGAAGGCGGTATTGAACCAGATTTTCCTGTCCAAGTCAAATTTTTCTTCTAGCCGAGGGGCGGCTGATGCGGTATTTTTATGGTCGCAAATAAATTTTTAACCTAAAAACAAAATGAACGACACCACTATTCCTGCAATTGCTAAGTTTTCTAAAGCTAATAATCCGAATGTTCGCGAGCTTGAAGGCGGATATACGTTGTCGAATTTAAAGGAGCTTCTCTCGAAGGCGAGGAAGGGCGGTTACGGGGTTGTGGCGGTGAATCAGAGGTCTCCTTACATTATTACTGCGACTCTTGAAGCTGCTTGGCAGAGCAAGTCACCGCTTATTTGCGAGATTGCGGAGAGTGAGGCGGTTTATTGCAATATGGCTCCTGAGAGGCTTTCTGACCTTCTTCATGAGGGGATTGCTAGGATGCATGAGAAGTACGGTTATTATGTTCCGGTTTGTTTGCATATGGATCATATTCAAAAAGATCTTGGTACTGTTGATCGTGCTATTGAAGCCGGTTTTTCTTCTGTTGAGTTGGATCTTTCCAAGCTTCCTGTTGAGGAAAATGCCGAGAAATGTGCGCCAATTGTTGCCAAATGTCATGCTCTTGGGGTCTCTGTTGAGGTTGAGGAGGGTGAAATCGGCGCTGCGGGAGCTCTTGCCGATCCTAATATTGATGCGAATATTGAAAGTTACTACACTAAGACTGAGGATGCTCGGAAATTGTGCGAATTGACTCGGCCTGATGCTTTGGCGATTTTTGTTGGAAACGGTCATGGGAAATATCTGAAAGAGCCTCGAATCGGTTTTGATCGGATTCGTGAGATTGCTGACAGTGTCGCTGATCTTGGTGTTTATGTTGTTCTTCACGGTGGTAGCGGGCTTTCTCCTGAGACTTTTAATCGGGCTATTGAAGCCGGAGCTGCAAAGGTCAATTATGCGACTACTGTTTCCGATATTTGGTTCGAGTATTTCCCTGAGGAATTGCTTGCCGAGATTGATGCGAAAGCTAAGGAGATGGGTAAGCCGAGAAGGAAGGTTCTTGATCTTTTCCAGGATAAAATTGATGCTATTCCTGCTGATAAAATGCAGGAAGCGATTGATGATATGAGTGGGCATATTAAGATGATGATGACGGAGGGGTTTAAGAGTGCGGGGAAGGCAAATTTGTAATGTTTAATTTTCAATTACCAATTTTCAAATGAAATCTTGAAATCTGAAGCTTAAAAGGGTACATTTGTTTCCAAACTTATAATTTAACAATGCCGATCATGTATGAAATTCTGGAAGGGTCAAAAGGCGAATGGATTAAATTGGAACCTACTCCGAAATTGGGTGAAGAGGTTGATGCCAAGACGGAAAGTACTGGTGAACAGGTTAAGCAAGTTGTTTCTGAAGAAGCGGGAAAATAAATTTTAATACTCAAAATCTATGGCAAACAATATGATTATAGGTCAAAGTGGTGGCCCGACTCGCGTAATTAATCAAAGTCTCATCGCGGCTGTTAAGGAGGCGAAGAAGCATCCTGGAATCGGCAAGATTTTTGGTATGAAGCATGGGATTTTGGGAGCGATGAATGAGGACTTTATTGATTTCTCGGAGGTCTCGGATGAGAAGCTCTCGGTTATTGCCGGAACTCCGGGTTCCGCTCTTGGAAGTTGTCGTCATAAGCCTTCTTCTGATGACTGCGCGAAGATTTTCGAGGTTTTTAAGAAGAATGAGATCAAGTATTTCTTTTATATTGGAGGGAACGATACGGCTGAGACGGTTCATATTATTAACGAAATTGCTGTTTTGAACGGATATGATTTGAAAGCTTTCCATATTCCCAAGACGATTGATAACGATCTGTGTGTTACTGATCATTGTCCGGGTTACGGGAGTGCTGCTAAGTATGTTGCGGAGTGTTTTTTGGGGAATGAACTTGATAATCGGGCTCTCAAAGGTGTCAAAATTGATATTGTTATGGGTCGAAATGCCGGGTGGCTGACTGCGGCCAGTGCTTTGGCTCGGTTTGAGAAGGATAGTGGTCCGCATCTTATTTATGTTCCTGAAGTTCCAAAGTCCCTGGATCAGGTTGTTGCTGAGATTGACGAGGTGGTTTCCAGGTTGGGAAGATGTGTTGTTGCGGTTTCCGAGGGGATTCGGGGTGAGGACGGTGAGCTTTTTGCGAAAAAATTCTCACAGGAAGTTGACTCTCACGGAAATGTGCAGTTGTCAGGTAGTGGGGCGCTTGGAGATATGCTTGCGAATCATGTTAAATTAAATTCTAAACACGAAGATCTGCGGGTCAGGACTGATACTCTCGGTTATGCACAGAGGTCTTATCCTGATACTGTCTCCGAAATTGATACTCAGGAGGCTGCGGGAGTGGGACGTGCGGCTGTTAAGTTCGCTTTGGGAGATCATCGGTCGGGTTCGGTTTATATTAAGCGTTTGGCTGATGATCCTTACGCTTCCGAGGCGAAGCTTACGCAGCTCAAGAATGTGGCGAAGGTGACCAAAGAAATGCCGAGAGAGTTCATGAATGAGGCCGGGAATTTCGTTTCTGAGGAGTTTTTGAAGTATGTTAAGCCGATTGTTGGCGAGATGACGGAGGTTGGGGTGCTTTTTTAGACTGTAGATCAAAGACTCTAGATCAAAGATCAAAGATCAAAGATCAAAGATCAAAGATCAAAGATCAAAGATCAAAGATCAAAGATCAAAGATTATAGATCAAAGATTATAGATGCTAGATTATGGATTTTGAGGTTGGGGTTTGCGGGATTTTTACAGGTTGACTGTTGACCGCTTCCTAATCTACGCTACACTTATGTACACTATTTTTACCTACAGCAAGCGTTTCAGTGCGGCGCCAGGCCGGCACAAAAAAACTAACCTGCCTGAAAGGCACCATTATGCCTGAAGAAGATTTAAACCCAAAAGAAATAGATGCCCTTGTCAGAAAGGCGCAGGATGGGGATACCCGGGCTTTTTCACAGATTTATGACAAATATTTCACTCCGATTTATCGCTACATCTATTACAGGGCGAATAAAGCGGATGTTGATGATATTGTGGCGCAGGTTTTTATGAATGCTTGGGATAATTTGCACAAATACCAATCGGCTCAGGGAGCCAGCTTCGGGTCTTGGGTTTTCCGAATTGCTCATAATCTTGTCGTGGATCAGTACAGAAAGCACAGGGGTATTTCTGAGATTCCGACAGATCTAATTGATGATAGGGATGAGGTTGATCCGCGTCATCAGGCTCAACTTAAGCTTGACCAAGTTCAGCTCAAGTCGGCTTTGCAAAAACTCAAGGAATCGCATCGCCAGGTTATTGTCCTTAAATATATAAACGGCTTTTCCAATCAGGAAATTGCCGAAGTTCTCAAGAGGAAAGAGGGGAATGTTCGAATTTTGCAGTTCAGGGCTTTGAAGGAACTCAAAAAAGTGCTTAAGGAAGCGGGATATAAGCGGTAACAAAAACCGATTTATGCCGTTGTAAACATTGATAATATGAAAAATTTAAATTCTCAAAATTCAAATACGGTTGCAGACCTGATTTCTCTGCTCGAAAACCTGAATAAGCAGAAGCTCGAGATCATGGACGAGGGGAGTGCCAAGTCTAAGATTTGGGCTAAGATAGAGCCGCATGTACGCGTCACCAGTCAGGCGCAGCTTAATATTTTGGCGAATGAGGTTGCGGCTGTATCCGTTTTGGAGCCTTCTGCAATCAAGAAGGCGCAGATTCGAGAGGTCGTTATGGAATATATAGAGAGCGTTATGGCTCCTGCGAGATTTTTCTTTGGCAGGAGGTTTGTTGCCGCCGCGGCTTCGCTTACTGTTCTTTTCTTCGCGCTTGTGCCTAATTCCGGACTTTTCCCTGCAGTTTCCGCTGACAAGGTGACTCACATGAGTGTTGAGCAGGGTGAGGTTGAGGTTATGCGAGGTGGGTCGGTTTTTGCCGCGGAGGATGACATGGTGCTTCTGGAAGGTGATGTTTTGAAAGTTGCGGACGGGTCTTTGGCGCAGGTTTTCTTCATGGATGACAGTCGAATGGCTTTGGCGCCCGGGGCGGAAGTTTATTTAAAGAGATTATATGTTGGGAATAATGATTCCGATACTCAGGTTGAGATTGAGATTGATTCGGGTAAAGCTTGGGTTCAGGTGCTTAACTTGTTTTCCGATGAGGACTATTTTTCTGTTTGGGCCAATGGAGGAGAGTTCAAGATTGATAGGGCCGGTGATTTGAATGTTGAAGTTTCCGAGGATCATACTGCCATTCAGGTTATTAGCAATTTGATTTCTTTTAAAATTCCTTATGCCGGGTCCGAGAAGACCGGGATTTTGGGGGAAGGGACTCAGATGACTGTGAACGGCGAGCTTGTGATTGAAGGACTTCCCGAGATGACTGAAGATGTTTGGTGGAGTTACAATTTGGCTCAAAATCATAACCATATAAGTAAAGTTACGGATTATTATATTACCGAGTCGGCCAAGAAGGTCCGGTTCATGCCGGGGGATCCTCTTTGGAGGTTAAAGCAGTTTAAAGAGACTGTTACGGAGGTTGTGAGTTTTGACACCAAGGTTGAGAAGAGTCTCAAGGCAGCAGGTAGTCGTCTTGCCGAGGCGGAGCAGCTTGTGCAGGAAGGGGATGATGTTGCGGCTCACGAGAAGCTGAATGCTTATATCGAAATAGTTGAGGAGGTTGTTACCGCCAGTGGTACTTCTTTAGATGATATGGATGCCCTTACGGCGCATATTGGGGAGGTGACGAAGGCTCTTACCATGAAAGCTGCCGATAATGAGGGTCTTGCCGTTTTGCAGGATGCTGTTAATCAGGTGGATGAGAGTGCCTCAGGGGGTCAGGGCGATAAAAGCATTACCAGGGTTAATAACGCTTCGAATAAGCTTTCTATGGCACTTTCTTTTGTGAATGCCGGGTCTTATGATGTCGCTCTCGAATACCTGAGAGGATATAGCGATGAGCTTACGCAGGTTGTTAAAGATATTTCCGATGTTCCCGCCAATGATAGGGCCTTCGTTGTGAGTTCGATTTTGGATAGGAAGATTGAGAATTTACAGATTTTAAAAATTATTATCGAAAAACTTGAAAATGAAGGGCTCGATTCTTCGGAAGTGGATGAGATGAAGGGTCAGGTTCTTTTTGAAATGAATGCGCTTGTGGTTTCTCTTAAAGAAAGAGCGATTACGAAGCTTACCGACTTCTTATCGGAAGTTCAGTCTGATGAAAATATCCAGGTTCAGGTGTTGTCTAATTTGAAGAAAAGTGTTCCTCTTGATTTTGATTTGATGCAGAAAATTAATGATGTTGAGGAGGTTTATTTCGATGAAGGGGAGGTGGTTTTTCTAGTGAAGTAGGTGGTTAAGAACCAAGAAGCCAAGATACAAGAACCAAACAAGAACCAAACCCGCCGAAGGCGGAACAGAAATTCTTGGCGGTATCAATAAATAGTTTTTTTTTACAATTCTTTTGCCAAGATTTTATATAGTTTTTTCATAATTCTTTCGCCAAAGCTTGCTCTGGTTTTCTCTGGGACATCTTCAAGACGTTCTACTGGTGATTCTGTGATGGGTACCTCTTTTTGATCATGTGGTGTTGTGACGGTAAGGATTCTTCCCGTGTTTCCAATAGGCATGCTCATTGTATTGCCTCTTTCTGTGTTGCATCCGGAGAAATGAGTTCCGTCTACCATTGTCCCTGTAAAGAGAATTGCATTTGCGGGCGAACTAACACTTTCTTCGCTAGTAGGTGTTTCTGCCATAAGATTTATATTAAAAGATAGGTGTTTATTGTAGCTGTAAGCTGATTTTTGTCAAGAGTTTTGCTGCCAAAATTTCTGTTCTTTTTGGTTTCGCCATGGCGTACAATTCATTTTTATGCGAAATCCAGCGTTAAACACTACAATCCCATCCCAATTAACCCCAATATCAACCCAAATATCGCGACCATTGCTCCGATGGTCCAGAAGTGCATGACGACTTTGTATTCGGGCCAGCCGACGGCTTCGAAGTGGTGATGGATTGGAGCTATTTTGAAGACTTTTTTGCCGTTGCGGAGTTTTTTTGAGGTGAGCTGGATTATTACGGAAAGGGTCTCGATTACGAATATGAATGCTATGAAGGGGAGAATTAGCACTGTGTTGGTCATCATGGCGATTACTCCCATTGTGGCGCCGAGAGAGAGCGCGCCTGTGTCGCCCATGAAGAATCTGGCGGGTGGAATGTTGAACCAAAGAAATGCCGTTGTGGAGCCGCAGATTACTGCGCAGAAAGCGGATAGTATAAAAAGTCCTTTGACGTAGGCGAGGGCGCCGAGAGCGCCGAAAGTTATGATGATTAAGCCGCCTGCGAGGCCGTCCAGGCCGTCTGTGATGTTTACCGAGTTGGCGGAGGCGATGATGATGAAGATGAATAGAGGGATATACCAAAGTCCCATTTGGAAGTCGCCGATTCCGGGAATATGGATTTGATCGTAGCCGAGTTTGAAGTAGAAAAAGAGTCCTCCAAGCACTGCGAACAGGGTTAGCCAGAAGAGTTTGGGTTTGATGTTGATACCTTTGCTTTTGCCCCAGCCTTTGAGGTTGAAAACATCATCGACCGCTCCGAGCAAGGCTACTGAAATCAGTGTGAATATGGGAAGATAGGTTTCGTTTCTGTTCCAGAGGGAGTGTTCGAATACTCCGCAAAGTGAGAGCAGATGCGTGATTCCGATTACGATGAGGACTGTTCCCCAGATTAAGATCCCGCCCATTGTGGGGGTCCCGGATTTTTTGATGTGTAGTGCGGAAAAAAGTTTCGTTGCTCGTCCGTCCGGGGCTGTTTCGCGGATTTGTTTGCCGATTTTGTATTTGTGAAGTAGGGCAATGAAAGGTTTGGCTGCGAGAAGCGCGATTATGAAAGCCAGGCCGAATGAGCCGAAGATCAGGATGAGGTGGCGGACGGTGTCGGTGAGTGCGAATGGCATATGGCGGATGGCTAATGGCTAATGGCTAATGGCTAATGGCTTGTTGCGTATGGATTTTAGCTTAAAAGTATGGTTTTCGGTAGTTTTTGGTTGATTTTTTGGTTTGTTTGGCATATATTCCATCTCCTTTAATATTAAAAATCTGAATAAACTTAAAGAAACAGCAGTAGAACCTGATGTTGTTAATGAGATGCCGAGTGCGGAAGAAATTACAGATGTTGTTTATAAAAGCCTTGAAAATATTTGTTTTAGGCTTACTAAAGATGAGTCGGGACAGGTCCGTTTGTTGCCGCATGGTGTTGAGAAGTTTCAGCGTTGGAAGAATGTGAGTACTTCGGTTGGTGTTTCTGAGCAGATACATTTGCCTTTGAGGGGCGACACCCTTCCTGAGTTGGCTGATTTGATTACTGTGATTGAGGTTGAAGTTAAGGCGGATCTTTTCAAGAGGTTCGGAGTAGTTAAGAGGGATCGTTATGTAAATGAGGTTTATGCGAGGTTGATTGAAGAGATTGTTTCTGAATTAACTCGGCTTGATTGCAGTTATGAGTTTATGGATGGGCCGAATATTTATGCTTATGTTAGTGGAAGTTTCAGGTTTGATTTGAGGGAAATTGATATGTTTTTGGATTTTCTTGATGAATCTGGGGATGCGCGAGATGTGTTTGCTGTTTTAAAAGAACATTATGGAGAGTTTGTGCGATTGGAAGAGGCAAGATTCCCGTCTCTTGAAGTGGTTAATTATAGACAAAGAAACATGGATCCTCTTGTGAATAAATTAGAGAGAGATTGGGACGGTTTCCGCTTTCGGCAGTATGTGGATCGAGGAGAAATTGTTTGCGAAAGATCGGGTGAGAGGTTTGAGCTTGAGGATTTTGGTGATTGGAAAATTCGTATTACTGCACCTGATGGGGCTAAGTATCAGGTTGAAGGTTATGGGCTTTTTGGTGCGATGCTTGAGATGAGTCGTGCGGATCATTTGTTTGAAGATATGAGAAAAAATATCTCCGAAGTTTTTTCTCAATTGGTTGAAAGTAATCCCGATATCAAGAGGCTCTCTTAATTACCACTCATACGAGTTGTAAATCCAGTCCAGCATGAGTTTGGTTTCGCCGAATCTGTCATGGGAGCCGAGGATGACTGTGAGGATTTCGTGTCCGGCATGATTTTCCGCAACTGTTATTAAGCATTCTCCTGCTAAGGGGGTTTTGCCGGTTTTGAGGCCTTTTACGTTGAGGTAGGAGCCGAGGAGTTGGTTTGTTGAGGTGAGGTCGTGGGTCGGGTAGCCGAAAGCTCCTGTTATCGTGGCTTCCGGGAGGCTGGTGATTTCGCGTATGAATTCGTCTTTGAGGAGGTACATTGAGAGGTTTGCGAGGTCTTTGGTTGTTGAGTAGCCTTCATCATCCAGTCCAGATGCGCTTGTGAAGTTGGTGTTCGTTAGTCCCAGTTGGCGGGCTTTTTGGTTCATTTTTTTGATAAAATTTTCTTCGCTTCCGGAGTTGAATTCCGCGAGGGCGACTGCGCAGTCGTTCCCGGATTGGATCAGCAGTCCGTAAAGCAGGGATTCGACTGTGATCTGTTCGCCTGTGCCGAGCCAGATTTGTGAGCCGGGGGTGTTTGCGGCTTTAGAGCTAACGGTGACAACTGAGTCTAACTCTTCTTCTTCCAGAATTATGTAGGCTGTCATCAGTTTGGTGAGGCTGGCGATTGGGAGTTTTTCGTGCTGGTTTAAAGTGTAAAGCGGTGTGTTGGATGTTAGGTCGAGGGCGTATCCGGATTCGGCGTAGATTATCGGTTCGATTTTGCCGATTTTTAAGGTTGGAATTGAGTTTATATCAATGAGTTCGCTTACTTCAAAAGGCTCTTGCTGCGCGAGTATGGGCGGCTGTTCTATCTCGGCGAGAGAGTTGGTTTGGAGGAGGGAGGTTATCAGTAGTGAGAGGAGGGCTCGGAGCATGTTAGTGACGAGTAATGAGTACCAAGTACCCAGTGGGTGGTGTTTCCGCTTCGCGGAAACGGCTTATTTGTAGTTTAGGGCGAGGGGATCGCTTCGCTTCCTCTCGCTGGTGGTGTTTCCGCTTCGCGGAAACGGCTTGATTTGTAGTTTAGGGCGAGGGGATCGCTTCGCTTCCTCTCGCTGGTGGTGTTTCCGCTTCGCGGAAACGGCTTGATTTGTAGTGGTAGTTTAGCGGAAAAGCAGGGGTTTGTTTTTTTGTTGGGCTTGACGGGTTGGCGGATTGGGTGTATAAGATGATCTTAAATTTTTAATCAAAAAAACATGTCTAATACGCCTGATGAGAACAATTCTCCTGTCGAGGATTCCAAAAGAGAAGTTCTTGAGAATCAATGTATGGATTGTATGGGGACTGCTGCTGATGAGACTTTGGCGAAGGTTTTGAGTTATTTTCCTGAAACTGCACAATTGTTTATTAAGACTCAGGAGTATGCTACAAGCGTGACGGGAAAAAAGGGTTTGCAGTATGTAGTGCAACTTAAGGTTGGGGATAAGTATTTAGCAGGGGGTACGTGCAGAGTTCCTGGCTCAGAATATTTGGGGATTTCTGGTTATTCTGGTCAAAATTTAATGCAGAAAATTAAGGTGATTCGTGTTTTGAGAGGTGAATACGAATTAGGTTTATCTGCTGATGAGGTTTATGGGATTTTGGATGCAAATGATGCCGATGATAGTGATAAGGAGTATGTGCTGATTGTCAAAAAAATGCTGGAAGTTATGGGGGTTACGGATGAGGAATTAACTTTATTGAGAGAGTTCTATGATGCACATAGAAGAAGCGAGAGAATGCATCGTCAGGCAACTGATCTTGAAGATCAAGCAAAAAAACTTAGAGAGCAGGCTATAGCTATTGTGCGTGAAATAGAGACAGATAGAATAGGGGGGATATATCGAGCTCGAAAATCAACCGAAGCTTAGTATCTCTTTGTCAGTCAAATGTCTGTACTGCCCTTTTTTCAGATCACCGAGTTCTATCGGACCGACTCGGAGGCGTTTTAAGTATACCACGTGATGCCCGAGGAGCCTGAAGACCTCGCGGATTTGGCGTTTGCGGCCTTCGGAGAGAGTTAGGATGAAGGAATGAGGGTTTAGGATAGAGTAGGACATTGGATTCAGGGTGTAGCTATCGAGTTGTAATGTTCCGGAGGTGAGTTTTTCGAGGGTTTCTTGGGTTGGTTCGCCTTTGACTTTTACGATGTAGTCTTTTGTTGATTCGTTGCTTGGATGTGTGATTTTTTGGATAAAATCTCCATCTGTTGACAGTATGAGCAGTCCTCTTGAATCTGCGTCCAGTCTGCCGGCGGGTTTTACCGATTTTAACTCTTCGGGGAGGAGATCTATGACGGTTCTTCTTCCGTGGGTATCTTGTGTTGTTGAAAGGTAGCCATCCGGTTTGTACAGGGCGAGGTAGATGTGTGTTTTTGGTTTTAAAATATTGCCGTTTATTGAAATCTCGTCTTGCTGCGAGGCTGATTGTCCGATTTCGGCTTTTTCGCCATTAACAAATACTTGTCCTTCTCGGATAAGGTCTTCTGCTTTTCTTCTGGAATAATTACTCCTCGCTGCTATCAGCTTCTGCAGTCTCTCCTTCTTCTGCTGCTTCTTCTGTTTCGGCAGGTGGGATGTATTGCCAGTAGTAGAATCTGGTTTCATTGTTTTCTTCATAATATGGGATGAAATCTTTTCCTAATTCAATGAGAAGCTGAGCTTCGGTAGGCCAGTTTTCCGGGAGGTAGTCTTCCGGAATTATTTCTGAGACTTCGGCTTCGGGGATAAGTTCCAGAAGTAGATCTAAGGTCTTCGATTCTTCTCCTGAGAGGTTAAAAATAGTTGTTTCTTCAAGTCCGAGTCTTGCGGCGTTCCCATATCTGGCGGTGTATAGGCCGTATCTGTTTAAGTAGTTTTTTGTGTCTGTTGCGAGGCCTTCATATCCCGAGCTGTTTACGACTTGGAGAGGGATGTTTTCTTTAAAAAGTCCCGGCGTGTGCAAGAAAAGCTCTGCGAAATGTTGGATCTCGGAGTAGTCGTATGAGCTTGGAACGAGTACGAAAGCTCCTCCGTAAAGTTCACGGTCCGGGGTGTATAAGAATCCTCCGGTTGCATAAGGGTCGTCGCTGAATACTTGCGACAGAATTGAGTCTTGCGAGAAGTCGTCCGCCATTTTCCCGAGCCTGGCTATTTCTGTAAATGTTAGGTTTGTTACGAAGTTAGAGGAGAACGCTTCGTAAAGGTTTTTGAGTTTTCCCGGGCTGGCGAGGACTCCGAGTGAGAAAGCTTTGTCCTTGAGGGCCGCGATGATTTGTTGTTGCCTTAAAGCTCTGTCGAAGTCGGAAGTTGTTTTGCGGCTGCGTGCGAATTTGAGGGCATCTTCGCCGTCAAAATGGTTTTCTCCCGCATCAAGATAGAATGTTTGGTATTGGCCTGTTTCTTCGATCGGATAGTACGGATCGTAAAAATTTTCATCCAAATATACATCGATTCCTCCGAGAGCATCTACGATATCAATGAATCCGTTGAAGTCTACGAGCGCGTAATAATGGATTTCTATGTCGAGGAGTTCCGCTATTTTTTCTTTCAACGCGCTAAGGGCGATGTCCCGGGCTTCTTCTTCGCTCCTACCCTGATTTTCGTGGTACATTTTGGTCAATTCATAGAAGCGATTGATTCTCCAATTACCTATCAGCTCATCTTCGATATAAAAATCTCTCGGTATGGAAAGCATCGGAACGAGATTGTTCTCTTTGTCGAGTGATGCGACCATTATTGTATCTGTAAGTTCCGCTCCGTCGTGGCTGCCACCTCCCATCCCGAGTAAGAGAAAGTTTGTGTGGCCTTCTTCATCTGTTGCGAGTGAGCTGCTGATGACGGAGAGGATGATGTTTTTTACTGAAATGGAGTTTTCTGTCATGTCGAGGATTTTGGCTGCTGCGATGCACATCCCCCAGATGAATACGGCTATTATTATGAATGCTATCAGGTTGGCTTTTATGAATGCAAAAGCTCCTTTTTTGGCTTTTTCCAGGTTGTCGTGTGTTTTTATTACTCTGTCGGAGCGGATTTTTTTTGTTTGGAAATCCATGTGTTAGTGAGGAGTAATGAGTACCAAGTGCCCAGTGATTGGTGTTTCGCTGGCGCGAAACAACTTTTTGTAGTGAGGGCGCGAGAATCGCTTCGCTTTCTTGCGCTGTGGTGTTTTGCTGCGCAAAACGTCTTTTTTTATTTGAGCGGTTCCCGCTCTGTCGCCGCGTATATTAGTACTTTAAGTTGTAGATTACAACTTGCAGTTTTTTTGGGTTTGCGTTGATATTTTCTATACACAATTTGACTTCTTGTCGATTTCCCTGATATAAACCTCGTCTTATTTGTTAAAAAACTATTATGGATAGATTGAGACAGGTTTTAGGGGTTTTGATGGCGGGGGTTATGGGTTTGGCGGCTGGATGTAGCGATCCTTGTGATGAGGTTGAATGTTTTTATCAGGAAGAAACAACTGGTGCTTGCGATCTTGTGATTCTGGATTGTATGGAGGCAGGGGATTGTAGTGAGGTTGCGGAGCTTGGATGTGTTAGTCAGGAATTTGCGGATGCGGTTGAAAGGTGCGTTCGATCTGATTAGTTTGACTTTTTGGCTTACAGATGGTATTTTATGCTCTCTAAAAATATTTATCATGGGAGTTGATTCATCGAGAAATATAGGCAAGGTTGTTGTGGTCGGTGCTGTTTTGGCTCTTTTCGAAGGGTGTGATCCTAATTTTGTTCTCCCGGGTTCAGGGCAGCCTGAAGTTGATATTGATGATTTTTCTGAAGATGTTGCTCATATTGTTCAGGAGATTGCGGATGGATGTGATGCTGTTCTTGAAAACCCTTCTAATTTTTGGGTGATAGAAGATGTTGATATTGATACGGGGGAGGTATGGAGAGAGTCTACCCATGTTTTAGGGATGAAAGGTGATGATCAGGTTGATTGTGAGTGTTGGAAGAGTCTTGATGATGAGGTGCGTTTTCCTGTAATTTCCGTTAATGGCGATGAGGTTGAGTTTGACGAGAATGATCCCGTTTCCCCAACTTCGGGATGTGCTTTTTGGCTTGACCCTAATATTGATAGCGATAGCACTCATAAAACTGCTCTTATGGAAATGGATGAGTTGGGAGGGAAAGCTTGGATTGAAGAGGAGGTTGCAGATGATGAGTTTGATAGGGTTGAAGCTGTTTTGGATCAGGATGACTTAGGGTTGGGCAATGATTTTGTCAGTTATTATATGGATAGATTGGAAGATATCTCTTACGGGTCTCCTTATACTTACGAGGAGGAGCATTTGTGGGGGTCTTTGTAGGATGTAGGGGATAGGGTGTAGGGAGGCGGCGGAGCTTGGTTGTGTCAGTGAGGAGTTTGCGGATGCGGTTGAGGCTTGTGCGATTTTGTAATGTTTTTTCGGATTGGCAAGCTTTGGTTGTTGATGTTTTTGGGGAAGTTTGTATGATTTAATAAATGAAAATTATGAACGTAAACAAACCAAAATTATCACCTGCTATCGCATTTGCTGTTGCTGCGTTGGCGGTTTCCGGGCTTGATTGTAATGGTGATGAGGTTCCTGAGGTGGAACAGAGTGCTGATGATATAACCGCAGATAGTCATTCGAAGGTTCAGTCTGCTTTAACAGATCTTCCGGTTGCTCTTCCTGACCCTCAGCCTCTTGATGGGAAAGAATTTCCCATTCATGAAAGAGGTGATGTTGTTGGGGTCCTTGATGATGGAACACGATTGGAGTTGGTGAAAAAAGGAGAGGTTTCTATTATTCGTGCCTTTTTGGATAATAGAAGGGCGAAATTCGAAAATTTATCTGATGAGCAGTGGGGCATGGTTTATGCTGCAACATCTTTCAAAGGTCTTCAGAGGCTAACAGAGATTTTTATTGAACAAGGCATGGAAGATATTCGTAATGGAGATTCAGATGGTGATTACATAAGTGTTTTGATTGAAGGTCAAATAGATGAGTGTCCTGAATTTAGGTATAGGCGAAGTATGATGGTTGTTCCTGAGCTTCTTAGTGTTAAAGGATCTGAATGTGTTTGGGATGAATGGGATCCTCAGTGCGCTAGTGTTGTAGGTAAAAGTTTCGCGGCTTCTACGCTTGTTAAATGGGACGCTTTTTTGGATCCTGCAACGGGAGATTTTTCTGAATATCCAGTTGTTTTTAGTCCAGCGGGAGTAAAGTTTGCTACCCCAATACCTAAAGAATGGATTGCTACTCAAGCATCTTGTCCTGATCCTAATGGTGTTGTTTCGCAGTGGACGATAGTTGATGGAGAAATAGTGCCTGTTCTTAGTGAATAAGGTTTTGCGCAGATATTGTGTTTTTGCTTGCGCAAAAACACTTTTGTAGTTTGAGCCTCGTTATACTCGGCTCTTTTGTGCGCAAGCAGAATTTTATTCTGTTGCGCATATTTAATCTGGATTTAATGTCGTTGTGTTAGCATCAGGAGTATGTTTAATAAATTTACTTCTTTTCAGCTCGCGATTTTTGGGTTTTTGCTCGGGATTTTTGTTGCGGAGGACTTCTTTTTGGGGGCGCAAGGGGCGCAGTGGCTTGTTTTGGCTGCCGGGATTCTTTTTTGGGCGGCTATCAATTATAAGCTCAAGGTTATTTGGCTTTTTGCCGGGGTTGTTTTCGGGTGTTTTCGGTTTCTTGTTTCGATTCCGGACCTTGAAGATCCTTCTCAAATAGCTTTTTATAACGGCTCGGAATTTTCACTTGAAGGTGTGATTGTTCAGGAGGTTGATAGGAGGAGTGATTGCCAGAATGTTGCTTTAGAGATTGATGGTTTTGAAAGCAAGGTTCTTGTTAAATTGGGGCGGTATCCCGAGTATCAATATGGCGATAGAATTCGGGTTTACGGGGAGCTTCAGGCGCCGCATGAGTTTGAGGATTTTTCTTATAAAAACTATCTGTCGAGGTATGGGATTTATAGCGTGATGTATTATCCGTGGGTTAGCGAGGAGTCTCAAGTGTCAAGTACCAAGTGGGGGTTTTGGAGTTTAATGTTTGATTTTAAGGGAAAGTTTGAGCAGATTTTGAATGAAATTTTCCCCGAGCCTTCTTCGAGTCTGGCGGCGGGGATTTTGCTCGGGTCGCGAAGGGGGATTCCGGCGGAGGTTCAGGAGTATTTTCGGATTACGGGGCTTTCGCATATTGTGGCGATTTCCGGGTACAATATTACGATTGTGATCGCTTTTGTTGGGGCTTTGCTTGCGTGGTTGCCGAAGCGTAAGCAGATTGTTTTTGCGAGTATTTTCGTGGTGCTTTTTACTTTGTTTGTTGGGGCTTCGGCGGCGGTTATTCGGGCTTCGATTATGGGTTTGATTGCGCTTTTTGCGGTTTGGTTCGGGCGCAGGAGTTTCGTTGATCGGTCGATGCTTTTGGCGGCTTTTTTGATGAATTTGTGGAATCCGAAAATCCTTGTTTGGGATGTTGGGTTTCAGCTGTCTTTTATGGCGACGCTTGGGCTGATTTATGTTTCTCCTCTTTTGGAAAAATTTGTTGAGCGAAGGTTGCCGTTTGTTTGGAAAGCTATTCCCGAGAGTTTTTGTATTCGAGAGTCGATTTTTTTGACTTGTTCGGCGCAGGTGACGGCTTTGCCGATTATTCTTCTGAATTTTGAGCAGCTTTCTTTGATTTCTCCTTTTGCGAATATGATGGTTGCTGTTTTGATTCCGTGGGCGATGCTGATTTCTTTTGTGGCGGTAGGTTTATATTGGATTGGGTTTCTGGGGCTTGGGCTGCTTATTGGTTATGTTGGGTGGTTTTTTCTTGAGGCGATTGTTTATATTGCGGAAAAATGCTCCGCTATCCCTTTTGCTTCTGTTGGGATTGGGTGGATTGAGGTTTGGATGGCCGGGCTCTATTTTTTGCTGCTTTGGAGGTTTTTAGATCAAAAATCTAAAATCTAAAATCAAAAATCAAAAATCTAAAATCAAAAATCTAAAATCTAAAATCAAGGAGATCGATTAACTTTTATCTATATTTCATAAATTCGAATCGGACAATAATTCTTTTCTCTAATTTTCGGTTCCTCATGAATCAGCTTCAGGTCGGGAATTTTGAAGGCGTATGAGACGATTTTTGTGCCTTTTTTGAGTTTTTTGAGCTCTTTTTGGAAGCGCTTGAGCGTTTCCGGCATCAGGTAGCATACTATTATATCTGCGTCTGAGATGTTTTGGGTGTAAAAGTTTCTGAGTTTTATTTTTGCTTTTGATCTCCAAAATGGTTGGCAGAATTTGGCCCAGGCGTAAACGAGAGGGGAGAGTTCGAATCCTACCGCGTTTGCCCCGTATTTTTTTGATGCGAGATGGACGAGTCTGCCGTCTCCGCATCCGAGGTCGTAGATTTTTTGTCCTTTCTTTATATCTGCCAACTCAAGCATCTTGCGGACTCTTGGCATTGGAGTCGGTACAAAAGGTGCTCCCCAAAGAAGTGCGTAAATCGTGGGGATTCCGATCAGTATGACTATTGCGATTTCGATAAGTAGAATTTTTATTTCCATACGGATAGAATACTTGCATGGTTCTTTAATCGCAATTTTATTTGAGTTTTTTTGTTGAAAGGAGTAGGCTTTCCGATAGTTTTAAAAATAAAAATATAACCAAAACAAAAATGTTATTTCACAAAGCAAAGAAGTTGGATCTGCAGCACATTGCGCTTATCGGTCTGACTTGCGGGGCTCTTTCTCTTCTTGTTATTGCCGCGATGGTGGTTCTGCCTACTTTTCTATGGAATTTCACTATGGGCAACAGTCTTTTCTTTCTGGATTCATGGCTTGTGATGACAATCTTCGTTCTGTCGATTGCCGCTCAGGTTCTTGTGCTTATCGGGCCTCCGATTTACTACACGGTTAAGATGAAGAAAATCGATTACGGGATGAGGATTTTATTTTCATCGCTTATTTCGATGATGGTACTTCTTCTCCTTGTTGTTCTTGTTTCATGGATAGGATGGGGTGAGCCGTATGTTATGTAGGGAGTAGTTGTAGTGAGTGGTGTTTCTGCTTTGCAGAAACGGCTTTTGTGGTTTTTTGGCTGGGTCGTTGCGTGTATAAAAAAAGCCCCCGCTTGCGGGGGCTTTCCAAGTCTTTCTTTCACAGGTCGATTATGCGTCTTTCTTTAGCATTGGAAGACCTGTTCTCTTGTTCTCGACAACTTTGTAGCCGTCAGGCATTGCTTCGAGCTCATCTTTCCCTTTTTCTTCGCGAGCAAAGTAGTAAATCTGTTGCTTGCGACCTCCTCTTAGGGTAACCATTTTACCATGAAGGTAATAGGTTTGTCCCTTGCTGTTGGTTACACTGTAAGCCATAGCTTTTGGGGTTAGTGGTAAATAATCTGTCAGAAGTATATAGTTACAGGTTTGAATTAGTAAAGATAGTTTCTCTTTACGAATCGAGAGAATATTTTGTAACAGGTTCATCCGAATTTTGGGGTTGTTATGGGGGCGATCTTTAAATTACAATTAAGTCTAGTCGCAATTTTTAATCAAAAAAAATATAGATGATAGTTGGATTAACAGGTTACATGGGTAGCGGTAAGGGGGAAATTGCCAAGATCTTGCAGGCTAAAGGTTACAGGTATATCAGCCTTTCGGATATGGTCAGAGAAGAGGCTTCTCGAAGCGGTCTCGATCATACCAGAGAAAACTTGCAAAACACTGGGAATATGTTGCGGCAACAGTTCGGTGCCGGGGTTTTGGGGGCTAGGGTTAGAGAGGTTATTGAGCGAGAACAGGGGACTGATTGGGTGATTGATGGGATTAGGAATCCGGCTGAGGTTGTCGAGCTTAGGAAGTTTTCGAAATTTCAAATTGTGGGGGTGACTGCGAATGATGATCTTTTGATCTCAAGAATTCTTGATAGAAGGAGGGAAGGTCTAGAGATGACTCGTGATGATGTTCAGGCTCGTCTTAATAAAGAAAAGGGTGAAGGGGAGCCGGCTGATGGGCAGCAAGTTAAGAAGTGTCTTGATGATGTTGATTTTTTGATCCTGAATGAAGGGTCGCTTGAGGATCTTGAGCGTAAGTTTGAACATTTTATGCGGCTTGAAAAGGGGGAGGATAGGCCGACTTTTGATGAAATTTTTATGGAGATTGCGTATACATGGGCCAAAAGGGCGACTTGTCTGCGTCGGCAGGTTGGTGCTGTACTTGCGAAAGATGGTCAACAGCTTACCGCCGGATATAATGGTGCGCCTAGAGGTGTTCCGCATTGTGCCGAGATGGGAGGTTGTTTGCGTGCAAAGCTGGGAATTCCTTCCGGTCAAAGGCATGAGATCTGTCGCGGTACTCATGCCGAGCAGAATGTGATTACGCAGGCTGCGAAGTTCGGGATCGATATTTCCGGTAGCACTCTTTATTGCAACACTTTTCCTTGTGTGATTTGCACTAAGATGATTCTTAATTCTGGAATTTCCGAGGTGGTTTATGATAGCGATTATGATGATCCGCTTTCTAAGGAGATTTTGGGGCAGCAGACAGGGCTTGTACTTAGGAGGTATGAGGGGATAGGGTTTAGGATGTAGTGGTGGATTTTATTTAAAAAAATATTATGAAAAACCAAGATTGTTTCCGTGAGATGGCCGGGGAGCAGCTCAGGATGATTGATGATCAGGTTGCTGATGAGTATGTTGATAAGTTTGTTGCGCAGTTTGCGGATAGACTTGCAGCTTGCAGTGATTGTGATGGGAAGATATGTCTTTTGCCGAGGGAGTTGCATTCTGATTTCTTGTGTGTTGATGCGGGGTCATTTGTTCATGATCTGATGGCGCATGGGGAGATGAAAGATCCTCTTAGGAGGACTTATGAATTTTTGAGTTTTGTGGCCGGGGGACATGTTGTGAGGAGGATCCGGGAATTACTGAATGTGATTGGAGTGTAGATTTGTTTGACTTTTTAAGGTTAATCCGTATATTAGTTGTGCTTTTTGAAAAATTTTGCGTTTTGGAATGTAAAATTCATTATTTTGGTCCCATCGTCTAGTGGTTAGGACATCAGGTTTTCATCCTGAAAACAGGGGTTCAATTCCCCTTGGGACTACCATGATCTGTACCCTGAAAAGTGGACACGGATACAGTTTTCTTTTGCTTCGCAAAACTGTTTATTTGTATATGCCCCGCCGTGGCGCGACTGATTGTTGCTCAATAATTACCACAACCTTTTTTTATTTTCGTGCCTTTGGAAGTATTTTTATTCTCTAATGAATACGTTCGCAAAATTTTTCCAATCCTTTTTTTCGTTAAATATCGGTAGTTTTTAACTACTCCTCTTCCCTATAACAACAAAATGCAGCGGGTTTGCCTGATCCGCATGAGCAGGGGAGGCCTTTTTTGCAGCAGTCGCCGGCTTTTTTGTTGCTGCCGCATTCACAAGGTTGATTGAGTTCGTTTTTTTTGGTCATTTTGGTTGGGTTAAAGTTTTATAGAAGTGATTGTAACATGATAGGCGGATGGAATTCCAAGCTTCCAATCTCCGGCCTCCAATCTCTAATTATGAAAAAACTTTGACATAATAGCTTCTATCAGGGTAAAATCATCCCCGTTGTATTTTTAATCTATAGTAATAATGACTTCCTTCTCTTCTGAAAGTGTACTTATGAATCAAGCAAGTTATATTGATTGCGTTGAGCAATTAGTGAGTATTGCCGATAACAAAGATCCTTTCTTGTCCGGTTCGGATGGGGTTGGCGAGAGGCTTGAAGAGTTTGTTGTTACCGGTGAGCTCTCCGGGGAAGAAGCTACTCAATTAAGATTACGATTTATTAATTTAATTTCTATTGCGGAGGAAGCCCGTAGTGATATTGAAAATTTAAGGTGTTCACGTAGAAGGCAGCTTGTGGATTTTTTGAAGAGTAATCTTAATACTAGCCTAGTTATAGATGGTGATATTGACGGAATGGATTCTGCGCAGTATCTCCAAAGATTAAGACAGCAAATTGAAACTTTCCCTCGAAAAATCGAAGAACCTCGTCCTGCTTTTGATGATTCTTTTGATGGGGAAGAGGTTTCGGTTGAGTGTACTTTATAACACGTTCGTTATGGGCATTGAAGATATTGTTACCGCGGAGTCGCCGGTTGTGCCTACTTTTGATGCTGTTATGAGAAGGGTTGATCCTGGAAAGAAAAGTGAGCTTATGAAGGCTTTTGATGCTGCGAGAGTTGTAAAGAGTGCTAATCTTGGGGTTAGGATTCGTAAAGTTTTGGCCAAAGTAATTGAACAGCAGTCTCCCGAGGAGCAAATTGTTTTTAACGCTTTTGAAAGGTTGTGGGTTTTTGTTGATCTTGCGTGTGAGAAAATGACTTGTGATAAAGATATTTTCTTTGAAATCGCTCTTTCCGGTACGGTTCAATATTGTGTTTTCAATGGGATTGTTCCTGGGGATATACGCGAATTCATTGCACTTGTTGAAGAGAGGCTTTAGAATTTGCTATGTATGAATTTATTATAATGGGATGTTTTTGTTGTTGCTATGAAAAAAGTTATTACTTCTATTTTGATCGTTTTGCTTATGCCTTTGTCGGTTTTTGCGGAGGAGGGATCTTCGCAGAAGGTTGTTTCGCACAGTGTTAATTGGCCGATTTTGACTGTTGTTTTTGCGTTGCTTCTTGGTTTTATTATTTGGAAGAAAAAGGGTTGAGTTGTTACTTTTTTGAAAAATCATCGTATTAATATATATAATTTAACTTTCAAAAACATGGATGTTCTAAAAAACAATTGGGGGAAAATTATTGCCGGGGTTCTGGTTTTGGCGGTAGTGTTTTTCGCAGGTAAGAATTGGGAAAGAGAGGTGCAGTTTTCGATTAATGGGGCGGATTATGATTATGAGGAGAGGGCTTCGGATTCGATGGCGATGAAGACTTACGCGGAGTCTTCTTATGAGTACTATTACGATGAGCCTGCTTTCGATGCGGTTTCGATTGATGAGATAGATTTTACGGATGCGATGGTTATCAAGAACGCTTATTTGAGCATTACTGTTGATGATACTTTGCAGGCGGCGGATCAAATTACGAATGTCGCGAAATCTTATGAAGGTTACGTTTCTTATTCTTACACTTATGAGGATTACGATGGTTCTACGGATGGAACGGTGACTTTTCGGGTTCCTGCAGATCGTTTTGATGAGGCGATGGCGGATGTCAGGGAGCTTGCGGAGGTGATCTCTTCCGAATCTGTTAATGCGGAGGATGTTACTGAGGAGTATTTGGATTTGGATGCTCGTTTGGGGACTTTATACGAGCTGGAGGAGCAGTATTTGTCGGTTCTGGATTCGGCTACTACTGTTGAGGAGATCTTGATGGTTCACGATTATTTGCAGGGGGTTCGGGCTGAGGTTGAATCTCTTGAGGGCCAAATGAAGTATTATGAAAACCAGTCGTCTTATTCGACTATAAGTGTGACGCTTGAGGAGGTTGTGTCGGTTTTTGAAGAGGCTTCGAAGTGGCGGCCCGTTCAGGTTATAAAAGAGGCTTTCCAGAGCTGGATAGGTATGTTGCAGGGAGGTGTGAATGTGGCGATTTGGGGCGTGGTGTTCTTGTGGATTGTGCCGGTTGTGTGGGTTTTGTGGAGGATTTTCAGGAAAAGGAAATAGGATCTAGTGAGTAGTGAGCCCCTGCCTTAGGTGGGGGCTTTTTTGTAAACCTTTCAAAAATCGCTTTCTCTTGCTAAAATGAAGGTGTCTTTAGTTTCCTTTAAATATGGCTGAATATACCGATCAAAATGATTCAAATGGCAGGGGAGGGGTTCTTGTTGCGGTTTTGGTGATTGCGGGACTTGTTGCTGTTACGGGATTGCAAACAGGAGCCTTTTCTAAGATAGCCGAAGAGGTTTCAGCGGTTAGGGATTGTTGGGATGCCAAGAAGTCTCTCGATGATAATTGGGGGCTTTGCGAGGCGGGAGATAGGGAATGTTTGGATAATGTGAAAAAGTCTCGAGTGTTAACTCAGAAGTGGATTGATGAGAATTGCTTTGTGAAATAAGATTTTATGATTTTGTAAAGTTGATCTTCTCCTGCTAATATGTGCGGGTAATTTTTAAATAAAAATATTATGAATGCTTTAATAAAAGACCTCGCAAGCCATGTTGATCAGGAAGTTACTATTCGAGGCTGGATGTATAATAAGAGAGGAAGTGGGAAGATTTATTTTTTGCAATTAAGGGATGGATCCGGGATGACTCAGGGAGTTGTTTCCGCTTCAGAGGTTTCTTCCGAGGTTATGGATGCGGCCGAAAAGCTTTCGATAGAGTCTTCTTGCAAGGTTACGGGGAAGGTTACGAAACATCCGAAGCTTGATGATGTTTTTGAGCTTCAGGTTACGGATATTGAGATTGTTCATATCCCGCCTGAGGAGTATCCGATTTCCAAAAAGGAGCACGGGCCGGAATTTCTTCTTGATAACAGGCATCTTTGGCTTAGGTCTAGTAAGCAATGGGCGATTCAACGGGTCAGGGACTGTATAATTCAGGCTGTTTATGACTATTTCCACGAGAACGGGTTTATTAAGATCGATACGCCGATTTTAACGCCTAATGCTTGTGAGGGGGCGACAACTCTTTTTGAGATTGAGTATTTTGATGAGGGGACGGTTTTTCTTTCTCAGTCGGGGCAGCTCTATCTGGAGGCGGCGATTATGTCTGTTGGGCGAGCTTTTGA
The DNA here is from genome assembly GCA_018816885.1 of Patescibacteria group bacterium. GTDB lineage: Bacteria > Patescibacteriota > Gracilibacteria > UBA1369 > UBA12470 > JAHIUS01. The sequence goes on from JAHIUS010000001.1 coordinate 78,117, forward strand.
TTTCGGGCCGACTTTTCGGGCGGAGAAGAGCAAGACTCGTCGGCATCTGACCGAGTTCTGGATGATGGATGCTGAGGCGGCTTTTGTCGAGCATGAGGAGAATATGGAGATTCAGGAGAATATGGTGGTTTTTATTGTTGAAAGATGTCTTGAGAGATGTCTTCCTGAGCTGAAAATTCTTGAGCGCGATATTGAGCCTCTTAAGAAGATTAAAGCTCCTTTTACCAGGTTAACTTATAATGAGGCTATTAAGGTTCTTTCTGAAAAAGGGTCCGATATTAAGCATGGAGAGGATTTGGGAAATGATGATGAAGGGATTTTGACTGAAGGGTCGGACGTGCCGGTCTTTATTCATAAATGGCCTAAAGCGATTAAGCCTTTTTATATGAAGGAAGATCCGCAGAATCCGGAGTTGGTTTTGAATAATGATCTGATCGGAACGGAAGGGGCGGGGGAGCTTATCGGAGGTTCGCAGAGGGAGGATGATTACGATAAACTGAAGTCGTTTGTCGAAGAGGAGGGATTGACAGGTGACGAGTATATGTGGTATTTAGATTTGCGGAAATATGGATCGGTTCCTCACAGCGGATTCGGACTCGGGCTGGAAAGGATGGTGAGGTATGTGTGCGGGATACAGCATATCAGGGAGACGATTCCGTTCCCGAGGATGATAAGTAGGGTGAAACCATAAATTAGAAATCCGAAATCCTAAACGAAGCTTGAAATTTTAAATTTGAATGAGATGAATCTTGAACAGTTTTTTGAAGAGCTTGAGCAGGTTGTTTTGCCTAATGGGCTTGATGAGGTTGATTTCGATACGAGATGTTTTTTGACATATATTTGGGGGTCAATTGTTGATATTGAAAGTCGGGTGATTTCTCTTTTTGGCGATCAGAGTGATGAGAAGGTTCGCAGTCATGTGTTTTCCTGTCCTTTGTTTCAAAGCATTTATCATGATATTGATGCTTGTGATTTTGGTGCCGTTTCGATGATTTTTGATGATTTTCAAAGGATTGTTTCTGAGGGGTCTTGTCCTGAGCCGCTTAGGCAAAGGCTCGATGAGTTTTTTGGAAGTATAAATTCTGAATTTGAAGGGGAGGCTGTTTAAATTGATTTTATTATGAATGAAAAACTTGAAGGTTTTGTTACTGTGGTTTCCGGGCTGCTGCCTGACGAGGTTTATAGATGGGAAAAGTCGATGCCTTTGCTTTTGAAAAGGGTTGAGGGTGTTTTGGCTGATATCGATGGTAATCCCGATATGGAAGTTTTGGATGCGGTGGGGCGGGTGAGGGCTTCTTTTGGGCGTGTTTCTGATTATGGTTTGCGTGGCAACAAGATTCGCAAAGAGATTCTTAGATTGGCTAGTCGCTTGGAAAGGCGATCTATGGAAAGGTGATTAACTGATTTTATGGATGTATCCGCAATAAGGTCTTAATTTGCATTGCGGGCACTTTGGTTTTCTTGATTGGCAGGTGTCGCGGCCGTGGAAGATTATTTGGATGTGTAGGTCGTGCCAATGTTTTTGCGGGATTTTTTGCTTGAGGCATTTGGAGGTTTGGGATGGGGTTTTGGTTTTGCAGATGCCGAGGCGGTTTGCGATTCTGTGGATGTGTGTGTCGACCGGGAATGCTGGTTTTTTGAATATTTGTGCCAGGACGACTTCTGCGGTTTTTTCTCCTACTCCCGGGAGGGCTGTGAGTTCTTCGAGTGTATCGGGGACCTGCTTTATTAATTTGGCGGTTTCGTAGATGTTTTTTGATTTTGAGTTAAAGAGTCCGCAGGGTTTTATGATTTCTGCGAGTTTTGCGCGTCCCAGGGCGTGGATTTTTTCAGGTGTGGCGGGGAAAAGTTGGCTTGTGACTTTATTGACGGTTTTATCCGTGCATTGGGCGGAAAGCATTACAGCGATCAAGCATTCGAAAGGGGAGTTCCGGTTTAATGTTGGTTTGGGATTGGGGTAAAGAGAGGCTAGTGTTTTTATGATGTTTTCTGTGCCGCGGGTTGACATTTTATGGGTTTATGCTAAAGTCATTTTCTGTGCTTTTATTCTCTACTATTTCTTGAAATGGGACAACTTGAATTGATGAGTCCGAGTTTGGATGATGCTTGGGAGCCCGTTACGATCCAGGAAGCTGCTGCTTTTGGCAGGTTGTTTGTTGATGGCGAGCTGGGTTCGGATTATTTACCTATGGTGACGGTTGTTTCTCGAAGCGAATTGGTGGAGCTTCCTATGCTTGGGATTTCCAATAGTGCCGGGAGAATGGTGCCTAATATGTGTTTTGTTAGAAATTTTTTGATGAAAAAACTTGAAGATGGTTGTTTTGACGGAGATTTCGTTTTCATTTCTCCTTGTTCTGTTGCTGTTGCTTTGGAAATTATGAAGAGAAATGATGCTCGTATTGAATCTGTTATGGATGTTTTTCATAATCTTGTGGATAGTTGGAATTATGAACTTTCTCAGATGGGAATGGATTCTTGTTATAGGTTTTCCTGGGGATTTATGCAGGCCGGAGAAAATATGATGCCGCCGATTGTTATTAGGTTGGATAGATATAATTATAGGAGTGACTTTTTAAATAACAAGTGCTAATATTGGTTTCCTAGTCAGCTTTTTTTATAATTTAACTTTCAAAAAAATGAAAAAACTACTGTCTACTGTTATTGCATTCGTGATGATTTTAAATCTTTCAAATGTGATGCTTGCGTATGCACTTTCTCCAATACAATTTGTAGCATCTTTTCAGGGGCCTGCTGCACAGGACATTTATACCGATTCTAACGATGCTGTTCTTACTGAACTTACGTTTAGTGCCGATGGAGATGTCGAAGTACGGAATTTAACGGTTACTTTAACTTCTGATACCGGTGACGGGCTTATTGCTGATGATGGTAATGCTAATTTTACTGATATTAAACTTGTTCGACTTGATGTTGATGGCAATGTTGTGGAGACCTTGATGGGTCCTGTTGAAGTTGATATTTATGGTGATGATGAAGAGCAGTCTTTTGATTTGCCCGATACATTTGCTATGAACGCTTATACTGTAGAAAATGTAGCTATTACTTGTGATGTCTCTAATAATGATGATTTGGATGGGACAACGATAAAGGCTACTTTGAATGCTATTAGTCAGGTTGATGGTGTTTGGGATCCTGATGTTGCGGAGTATGTTACGGATATTGTGCCGGGGGTTGATATTGTTGGGAATACAATGACTGTTTCAGCCAATGGTCCCTTGAGTGTATCTTTAGCTTCTTCTCCAGTGTCTGATACGGTTGTTGGAGGAGCGAATGATATTGCTTTAGTTGGATTTGCGTTTCATACACCTGCTTCATATGATGGAGTTGTTACAAGCATTATGATTTCCGGTTATCTTGATGTTGATGGGGATGGTGTTTATGGTGAAGGAGGCGATGGGTCTACAGATTTAGGTAATGTTGTTACAACAGTTTGGTTGGAAGATAGCGATGGTAATCAGGTGAGTAATTTCGAAACTTTTGATGGAAATGGAGAGGCTATGTTTAGCGGTTTGAATTTGGGGTATGAAGCTGGCGAGGTTTTTCTTTTGAGGGTTGTAGGTGATTTTAGTCAGACAGCTCCTTATGAAGGATATGAGACAAATTATGTTGCTGTGAACATTGATGATGTGAGCACTGATGTTATTGTTGAGAATATGTATGGTAATGCTGTTTCTGTTGAGGGAGGTGATCTTAATGTTGGTCCTGCTGTCCGGATGGAGGTTGTTGAGTTTGGTGAGTTGACTATGCAGGAGTCTTTTAATTCACAGCTTGATGATCAAATTGCTGCCGCTAATACGGAAGATTTATTGGTTGGAGTGTTGCGGCTTTATGCAGAACATGAGGATTTTGAGGTAAATAAATTAACTTTGACATTTACAGATGAGACTGGAGATCTTGCGACAGCTCCGGATTTGGTTGATGCTATCGAAAGTGTGACTTTGGTTTATCCAACTGAGTTTGATGATCCCGAGACCTTGGATGGATTGAGGACAGGTTTTATAGTGGGAAGTGGTGTGACTTTTACCAGTTTGGGTATGGTTGCTCCGAATGATGATTATTCTTATGCTGAAGTTTATGTGAATTTAAATGATCATGGACTTATTGGAGGGTTGGACAGTGATGATGAGTTGTATTTGACTGTTGATAATACAACCGGTGATTTTGAAGCTGTCGGGCAGGCTTCCGGTTATACTTTTGATGAAGGGGATTATTCAGATATTACTTGTTCAAATGCGACTTATGTTTATAGAAGTGTTCCGACAGTTGCGAATGATACAGCTCTGGGATCATCACTCGTAATGGGTGCTGATCAAGAGGTCTATCGATTTACTGTTTCTGCTGATAGTAATGCCAGAATTGTACTTAAACAGCTTGGGTTTGATGTTTCCTCTACAGGTTTGGACATTGGGAATACTTGGTTTGTGACAGAATACGGCAGTAATACTGTTTTGGGGGTAGGTAGATATGGTAGCGGCTTTGCCGGTACGAGATTTTTTCGTACAAATGTTATAGATGCAGGAACTACCAAAACTTATTCTCTGTATGTTAGTTGGCTTTATGATGCGGATCCTATGGTTGCCGATGAGGCTATTTCTGTGAGGCTTCATCATGATGATGGCTACCATGTGTCTGCCGGATCTTTTCCGTATATTTTCAATGCTCTTTCCAGGCTTGCCGGTTTGGTTTGGTCTGATGGCGGTAGTCCTTACGGTCATGGGCTTTTATCTGATGAATGGATGTCCGGATATAAAGTTCCAGGATTTCCTCTTGACTATATGACGCTTAATTAAAACATGTGATTATAAAGGAGCCTCTTTCTTAAGGGGCTCTTTTTTGTTAAAATTTTGTTTGTATACTTTTAACCAAACAAAAAAATGAAGAAAAAACATCAAAAACTTGTTGGGATTACTGTCGCGATTGTTTTGATTTTGACGATTGTTCTTGGGACTGCGGGGAATTTTATGGGGGCTTTTAATATGAATCGAGGTGGTGAAGTAGGGCAGGATGGTGCTCCTGAAATTCAAGAGATGGCGGCGGTTGCCGATACGGGCAATACTCATGATAGCGATATAGCTGGGCTTAATAGTGGTTTTAGTATGGGTATTCCTTATGTTCAAACAGTTGCTTTCAATGGTGGAGAGTTGGATTTTTTTAATGATAGCGAGATTTACAGATTCAAGATTTCCGCAATTGATGGGAATGTGACTATTTATTATCTGGGGTTTGATTTTTATGAAGAGGGATTGGAAATAGAAGATTTATATATTACCGAATATGGAGATGATACCGTTCTCGGGAAAATGAGTTATTCCGGTCATAATAATTTGATTCACGGGGCTTTGGATGAAAGGGGTGATGGTATTGCAATTATGGAAGGGGATGATAAGACTTTTTCGCTTATGGCGGCTTTGGATAGGGATCATGATGATGATTATATTTCATCGCAAACGAGGTTTGGCAGTTCTACTTCCCCGAATTGTGTCGGGCCCGATACTTATGAAAATGTTTTTGATGAGGTCGATTTTGATTTAGGTATGATTTGGGCTCCTCGTGTTAATAAAAAACTTTCCGATCCTGTTTGGATGAATGATGGTTGCGATGTGGAAGGTCTTAATATGGCTCTTTTTGAGATTGAGAGACTATAGTCTATAGTCGAAAAAATCGTTTTGTGAAGCGAAACATCATCAGTAAACCCTATACATCCTATTTCCTACATTTACGGTGCTCACATGTCGATTGCGAATGGATTTAAGGCGGCTCTTATGGAGGCGGAAGCTCTTTCCGTAAGTGCGATGCAGGTTTTCATGAAAAGCCCTCGCAGCAGGGCGAAAACGAAGCTTACGAGTGAGGAGGCTGAGGAGTTTAAGGCATATTCTGATGAGATTGGATTTAAGTTTACTGTTGCGCATTGTTCGTATCTGCTTAATTTTGCAAAAAAGGGTCAAAGATGGGCGCTGGATTCTTTGATTGATGATTTACGAGGAGTTGAAATGCTCGGAGGAGTTGGTGTTGTTTTGCATGTTGGTAAATATTTGGATCTTGAGTATGCGTCGGCTTTTGACTTTTTGATTCCTAACTTGAAGACTGTTCTTTCTGAAACTTCAGATTTGAAAGCAAAAATTATTTTGGAAAATACTGCAGGGCAGGGGACTGAAATGGGAAGGTCTTTTGAGGAGCTTGCGGAGATCAAGGATGCGCTAGGGTCTGATCGAGTGTCGATTTGTCTTGATACCTGTCATTCGTGGGCGTTCGGGTACGATTGGGGGGATTTTGAAGGGGTTTTCGAGGAGTTTGATCGGATTTTGGGGTTGGAAAATTTAGAGTGTATTCATTTTAATGATGCGACTAAAGAAAGAGGGTCGCGGGTTGATCGTCATGCGAATTTGGGGGATGGGGAGCTGGGAGTTGAGGCTCTTTCCGGTATTATGAAGTGGGCGGGGAGTCATGAAATCCCTTTGATTCTTGAGACGCCGGAAAGAAACGGCATGACTCATGCGGATGATTTTGAGGTTATGAGGGAGTGGATGAAATCATAGATCAAAGACCATAGATCAAAGACCATAGACCATAGATCAAAGACCATAGATCAAAGACCAAAAACGAATTCTAGTATGGATGAAATAATTCAAAAAATCATAAAAAAGGAGTTGGGTGAAGATGCTTTGAAGATTATTCGTATGACAATGGGAATTTGCAATGAGGTGTATCAAGTTGATTTGTCTTCGAAGAAAGTGATTATAAGGCTCAATAAAGATGCTTCTAAAATGAGTGGTTCGCAACAACATCTTGAACTGTTTCATTCTTTGGGAATCAAGGTGCAAGAGATAATAGCTTTTGATTATTCGAAAACTTCAACCCCTTACGCTTATCAGATTCGCAGTTACCTTGAAGGAGAAGATTTGGATCGAGTAATTGCTGATTTGAGCGAGAAAGAATTAAAGGGAATTGCTGAAGAAATTTCAAGAATTATCAAAAAACTCAAGCCTCTTCCTACAAATGGCAAGTATGGCTGGGTAGGTGAGAATGAAGATAATTTATATGATTCCTGGGTCCAAATTATTGAAAAGATGATCCGAGAAGTTAATGAGCGAAATGAAAAACATGGTGTTGTTGGAGAAGAATATATCGAGCTTATGCAGAATTTGCTGGGAAAACACCTTCATTATTTTAAAAATATGCCTTCAACGTTTTATTACGATGATATGAGTTCTAAAAATGTATTAATCCATGAGGGGCGGTTTGCAGGGTTGGTGGATTTAGATGAAATAGCCTATGGCGATCCTTTGGAAGGTGTGGGGCGGATTTTAGCGAGTTGGTATGGTACTGCTTATGGAAAGGTTTATTCTGAAGCAGTTATGGACTCTCTTGATTTAGATGACAAGGAGCGTGAAATGGTTAAGGTGTATGCGTTATTGAATCGGATTTTTTGGCTTTCTGAATCAGGGGTGGAGTTTAATCAAAACACTTCAAGTGAAATTGATTGGGAGAACGTGAAGGATAACCGCAGGATTATTGATGATATCAAGGAGTCGCTTGCAGTTTAGTTTCTTGCGATCTTTTTTTCGCCTTCAATAAAGCTGAACTCTTCTCTCTGCGGTTCGGCCATGTATTCCACGGCATTTGTTTCTTCGATTTGCTTAAAGGATTGGGCGTCGATGAGCTGATTTTCCAGGTCTTTTGATTCGGAAGTCAGGGATTCATAGTCGATCTGGAGTTCTTTAAGTAAGTATCCTTTGGCGGATTTTTGACTGGAAACATAAAGATATGTTAATCCGAGGACAAGAATCATTACGACGAGTGTCCAGGTTAGTAGGGTGTATGTTGAATTTATCTCTTCGGAAAGAAGTCTTGGAGATTTTGAGGTTTTTCGCTTTTTGCTCCTGTTTTTCTTGGTCGGGTTGTTGTAGTAGAGATCCTTTTTCAAGTTGTTTTAGTGAGGAGTAATGAGTGCCAAGTCTCAAGTGGGTGGAGTTTCGCCTGTGGCGAAACGACTTGATTGTTAGTTTTTTGCGCGGGGATCGCTTTGCTTCCTCGCGCTGGTGGAGTTTCGCCTATGGCTCGGCGGCTTGATTGTTAGCGAGGGTCGCAATCATGATTTCATTCTGTTGCGGCAGGGGTCACAATCTCATATTCGATATTTATGATTCCGGTGCTGAGTTTTCCTATTTCTTGAAAAGCCACCTTAGAGAGGTCGAGGACATGACCGTCTATGTATGGACCGCGGTCGTTTATTTCCACTTCGACAGTTTTATTGTTTTCGATGTTTGTTACTCTTACGATTGTGCCAAATGGGAGGGTCATGTGTGCGGCGGTTAGCTTCATTTGGTCGAATTGGTCGCCCGAGGCTGTTGTCATGCCTTCGAAGTAGTCTGCATAAAATGTTGCTTTGCCGTAGCCGACCTCTCCGGTGTAGTAGCCCGGGTTTTTGTATCTGTAAATTATGTCTGCGAGCTGCGCTCTTGTTATGTTTTTTCCAGGGTTAATCATCCCTTGAGAGTCTTGATATATCAGTGCGTTTTCGCATGAATAGTTGAGGTAGCCCGTGTACCATGCGTTTTTTTCAGCATCCGGGAAAAACTCATCATCATCTTTCGGGAATGTGGGGATTAGCTCATTTGTATTTACGAACATTTTCAGAGTTTCCACCAAATTTACGGAATTCTCCGGCTTGAAAGTGCCGTCGTCATATCCTGCAACAATTTTTTTTTCTACTCCTTCGGATAAATATGGGAAGTACCATTCGGTTCCTTCTACATCTGAAAAAATCGATCCTGTTGTTGTTTCCGGCTCGATATTTGAGCTTAAAAGTAGAATTTTCAGGGTTTCTGCTCGGTTGACTTCTTGGTTCGGTTTAAAGGTCCCATCCGCATAGCCTGAAATAATGCCTTGGTTGTAAAGATATGAGATTGCATCGTAATATTTAGTGCCTTGTTCCAAGTCCGAGAAGGGGAGAGTTGTTTCGTCGGAGGCTTGTGCTAATAGTGGTAGAAGCAGTGGTAGTAGTAGTACCGATATTGCTTTTGTGATTTCAGACTTCACTATTCGTTTAGAGTTTAGGATTTTTAATTTCGGATTTAAAAACTAGTTTGCTAGTTTTATTACCACTTTCCTGAAATTTCCTTGGCCGCTGCTCTCCGTTTCCAGATCGTCGAATTCCGGCTGCATAAGGTGCATATGTACGACCCTGCGGAAATACGGGGACATTGGCGGAAGGGATTGATTACTCCCTGTTTGGCGCACATAATCGGCTTTTCTGTTGGCTATTTCTATTACGCTGTCTTCCTGGCGTTTTCTGTAGTTGTCTACATCGATTTCGATTGAAAAATCTTTTTGATCGGGGAATTTTCGGTATGTGATAAGTTTGGCGATTGACTGTAGTGCCTGTAGATTTTCGCCGTGTTTTCCGATTAGCAGGCTTGATTCTTCGGATGAGATATTAACTCTGTATGTTCTGCCGTCTTCCTTCATTTCAACTTCTACGCTTCCGAAAGGGATTTGCATGGCGGAGAGTATTTCAGAGACTATGTCTTGTATATCCAGTTCCATGTTGTGTTATAGATTATAAATTATAAGATTGTTTCTTGTTTACTGTTATTTGTTATCTAAAACTTTCACTTTCGGTTCATTCTTAGGGGTTTCTTTGTTGACGATTACTTGCTGGACGATTCCGTAAATGGTTGATGTTCCCCAGTAGAGGCCGACTCCCGATGGGATTGATGCCGTGAAGAAGGCGATCATTAACGGCATGAAGTAGATCATCATTTTGTTTGCGTTTTCCATGTCGCTCGCGAGGTCTTGTTTTTGACCTTTTTTGGCTGGGCTTTTCTCGTTTTTCTTGTCTTTTTTGGTCTTTTTGCGCTGGAGTGCGAGTTTCATCTGTGTGAATTGGAGCATTCCTACCGCTATCGGGAAGAAGTAGATTTCTATTTTTGTCAGGTCGAATATCCCCAGGAATGATATATTGATGCTTGATAGTGAGAAGTCTTGTTGGAAATCGTATAGAAGTGCGATTTTATCGGGGTTTAGTCCTTCTTTTATTGTATAAAAAAGTGCAATTAGAATCGGGAATTGTATGAGTAGCGGTAGGCAGCTTCCGAAAGGATTAACTTTGTTTTCCTGCCAGACTTTCATAGTTTCCATTGCGATTTTTTCTTGGTTGTTCGCGTATTTTTTCTTGACTGCTTCTATTTTCGGTTGGATTTCTTGGAGTCTTCTTTGGGATCTCAAAGCGTGCTGAGAAGGGATCAATAGAATGGTTCGTACCAGAAGTGTGATGATGATAATTGCGAGTGCGAGTGAGTGTCCCGGGAGGATGCTGATTGTGAATATTAGTGCGTTATGGATCGGTTTGTAGAAAGCTTCTCTCCAGAATGTTGTGAGCATGCTCGGTTCTCTTATTGTGAATTCGTTTGAGAAGTAAGTTTTTTCGTTGAGTTCGTATCTGATTTGGTATCTGCCGAGTTCGTTGAATAAACTGTAAGTCCATTTGCTGTAGCTCAGTGTGTTTTTTTCTCCGGGCTGTATTTGGATGTCTTGTGCGTTTGCGCAGTCAAGTTTGTTTGTGGCTGAAAGCCCTAGCCATTCACCGTTTTCGTATCTGTAAATATCTAGTGGCGGGGAAGGGCATTTGTTTTCTATTATTACAACCTCCGACAGGTTGTTCTGGATGTTCAAAGTGACTTCTTTCCCGTAAGCGTACTCGATTTTTGGTGTTGCGAGGCCGATGTCACTGTCATTTAGTGAAGTTGTGAGTTCCGTGTTACCGTTGCAGCTTTTTGAGAAAAGCAAAAAAGTTGTGAAGATGAGGAGGAATAAAAGGAGGTTTTTGCGCATTGTTTTTGTTAGTAAGGAGCAATGAGTAATGAGTACCAAGTGGGTGGTGTTTCTGCTGCGCAGAAACTGTTTTTTATAGTTTATTTAAGAGATATAAAAGCTCTTTTTCAAGCTCTTTGTAATCAAGCTCGATGGCGGCGAATCGTGGTAGTATTACGATTTCAAGGCCTTTCGGAACTTCGTTTAGCCTTATTATTTCAAGGATTTGTCTTTTGAAGCGATTTCTTTTTACTGCGGATTTTTCAAGTTTGCGGCTTATTGTGATCGCGAAGCGGGATTCATGGTCGCTCTGGCTCTGGTATTTTACTACAAAATAACGCGATTTCGACTCTTTCCCCTTGTCTAAAATATCTTTGATATTGTCCGCTTCTCTAAGTTTGAATTTTTTTGCAAGCATTTATAAGGACGGGAATACAAATGTTTTAGATCGCTCGCAGAAGTGACGGAATTGCTATTTCTGGTTTGGAGTCAGGCGTTTGCGGCCTTTTTGACGTCTTGCTTTAAGTACATTCTTTCCTCCCGCACTGCTGCTTTTCTTGAGGAAGCCGTGTCTGCGTGCTCTACGCCTGGTTTTAGTCTTGCCTAGCATGTTGGTGAAGTAACGAAGTAGTTAAGTAACTATCGGTGTTCCCGTATTTTTGTCCCGTGATCGCTTTGCTCCCCGGAACTTAGCACAGGGATTCTAGCGCAACTATTCTGCTATCACAAGTTTTTATTGCGATTTTTACTCGAATTATAGTATCTTTATATTCTGAGGAGGCTAACGACCATTAATTAAAGTTCCCTCTATGTTAAAAAAAACGGATTACAAACACATTTTTATCGGTAATGAAAGGATAGGTTTTTCCAAGTGTTATCATCATGAATTGGATGAAGATCTTGCGGAAGACGGGGCTCAACTTATTTTGAATATCGAAATAAAAAGCACCCAAATTCCCGGTGAAGAGATTGCAAATGAGCTTTTTGAGATTTTGTCGAATAGTTTTTTTCAGGATTTGGAAAAAGATCCTTATACCAGATTCGAGGAAAGTCTTAAAATGATGAATGATCTGATTCTTGAAAAAGAGTCTGAGTTGAAGGTTAAATTTCTCGCGAATATAAATGTTATTGCTGCTGTTGTTGCGAAAGACACTCTTTACATTTCTCAACATGGTGATGCCGAGGCTTATCTTGTCAGAAAAAGGCATGTAAGCTTACTTACCGATGGGCTTCATGATTCCAAAACAACTTCGAAAGAGGTTTTTGCGAATATTGCGAATGGCGGGGTTGCTTCGGGAGATAGGCTTGTTTATTCAACATCGAGGCTTTATCGATATATTACCAAGATGGACTTGGCCAAGGTTTTTTCCGATAACAGTGTCGCCGAGGGGCTGTCTGAACTTTCCAATTTGGTTTCTATCGATGCTTCGGAAATGATGTCGGTATGCGCTGTCGGTATTGTCGGTCGGCTTTCCGATGGGCCGATTGCTCACTTGAATGAAAAAAAGGGGCGGAAGATGAAACTTCCGTTTGCTGATAAGTTTGCCGGTAAGTTTTCCGATAATAAAATTGTTAATTATTTGACGACCAAGCTTAATGATTTGCGGTTTTGGCTTAACAAAGGCAGTTCAAAAGATACCGTTCTCGGTGAGTGGAGGCGGCTTGGGCGCGATAAGGTTCTTATGGCGCTTATTCTCGTGATCGTTGTTCTGGTTGTGGGGATTTATATGGTCCGCAATCAGGGGCAGAAACAGAAGTATATTGAGGATTTGGAGACGACTCTTGAACAGGTTTCAGAGAAGGTCAACGAGGCTGAAACTAAGGGGACTTACGATAAGGATCGTGCGGCTGAGCTGCTAACGGAAGCGGAGGCTTTGGCTATGGATGTTTTGTCTTCCGGATATCTTCGCGGGAGTGCCAGTCAATATTTAAATGCTATCGAGGAGGAGCGTGATTATCTTGATAATGTTATTCGAGTAGAGGATGTTTCTTTGTTTGCCGATTTGTTTTCCAAAAGGTCTACAGTTTCGGCTCTCGGGATGGTTCCTTATCAGGAGAGTCTTTATGCTTATGAGTATAATGGTCTTTATGAAATTATGCTTGGAGAGGTACTTGATCCTTTGACTATTTCGGATGATGAGGTTGTTGTTGCGGGTGGGTATTTTGAGGATCAGGATAATATGGTTTTCTTAACCGATGATGGGAATGTTATTGAGTACGATGGAGTGATTTTCGACTTTATGGACACTTTGGATGGAGTTTTTCACGAGGGTGTTTCCGTTGTTCCTTACTCGAGCAGGATTTATATGCTTGATCCCGATTCTAATCAAATTTGGAAATATTATCGCCAGCGTGATTCTTACAGTAGTGCCGAGGGTTTCAATGTTGATGCTGATTTATCTGATGCTGTTTCGATGGCGATTGACGGGTATGTTTGGGTTTTGAACTCGGATGGAACTATTGTGAAGCTGATGAGTGGCGCTAAGGAGAATTTCCAGATTCAAAGGGAGCCTCTAACGGATTATTCTGGCGCTACTAAGATTTATACGGCTTTTGAAAGCAGTCAGCTTTATCTTCTTGATTCCGCAAATAGTCGTGTTCTGGTTTTCAATAAGGACGCGAATACCGGAAACTTGGTTTATTCGACTCAATATGTGTTTGATGAGCTCGATGAGATTCGTGATATCTATGTTGCGCAGGATGAAAGTCGAATGTATCTGCTGACTGAGGATAGTGTTTATTACTATAGTTATTAGATAACAGATAACAGTGTTTGGTGTTTTGCCTTTGGCAAAACGTTTTATTGGGAAGGGGTTTTTAAAAAAGAGAGTTGTAAAATATTTTTCTCGAACGTATTTATTGGTGAGTGAAAAATCATTTTACAACTTATATAGTATGCGGCTTGGTATCCGAGTATTCCTTCGCGTGGATTACCTCGATTTTGTAATCCGGAAGTATGTCGTATTCGGGGATTATATCAGGGTAACCTTTGACAAAGACGACTTTTGCAGCTCCGCTTTCGGCGATCATTGATTCGCAGATGCGGCAGGGATGGGATGTTACGTAGAAAGTGCCGCCTTTGCAGGAAAAACCTTTTTTTGCGAGTTCCGAGAAGGCGTATTGTTCGGCGCAGAGGCCGTAACAGATTTCGCGGCGGCTTCCTGATGGAACTTTGCGGATGTCGCGGATGCAGCCGATTTTTTTGCAGTTGTAAATTGGGTGGAAGGAGTTGGTGGCTTTTGCGATAGCTTTTCCTTGTTTGTCGACGACGATGCAGGCGACATGTGCGCGGAGGCATGAGGATTTTTTCTGCAGGCGGATAAGTTGCTTCAGGAATTTGTGGTCCTCTTTTGTTAAGGATTTTTTTGATTTCTTGATGTAATTTTTGGTTTTTCTTTTGAAGGCGCGCATTTTAGTGTTAGTAATGAGTAATGAGTACCAAGTGCCAAGTTGGTGGTGTTTCTGCTGCGCAGAAACGATTTGATTTATAGTTTTTTTAGCCTCGCTTTGCTCGGCTTACATTTCGATATTAACGACTTCCTCGAAGTGGCTGACGGTTCGACGGCGTTTGACATGGCATTTTTTCTTGTCTTCGAGGATGGAGTACATGATTTCGCCTTTTGTTACGGACGAGATATTTTGCATCGAGAATATTATTCCGCACATTGGGGCGATTAGCTTTATAGTTTTATTTTTTGTAGGGGCATAAATGGTTCCGACAAGGTTGCCGATGTGGACTCGTTGGCCGAGTTTTTTATTGAATTTGATTATCCCGGTCTCTTTTGCGGCGATTCCGAAGCGGTCTTTCAGGTAGTACTGTTTGATTGGGATTTTGGCTTCTCCCGGAAGAAATTTATAGTAAGTGAGGATGTTTGCGATGTTTTCTGCTCCTTGTGTGAGAAATTTTTCCGCAAGTTCCAGGCCGCCGCCGATTTCTACTGTAAGTATTGGGAGTTTATAAAGTTTTTCCATTTCCACTGCGAGCATTCCCCTGGTTCCACGGCGTTCGATTATGATTTTTGAGCCGAATGCGCGGGCCATTTCATGGGTGCATTTTCGGCAGTGGGTTTTGTCGGTGGCGTGAATGCGTGCGTGTGGGATCAGCATCGATCTTGTTCCGGAGTCGTGGCAGTCGATTGCAAGGTCGGCTTTTCCGAAGAAGTGCTTTGAGAGGGCGTTGGCTATTCTGTTGCTGGCGGTTTTGCCTTTTTTGTTAAAACTGCGATTCAGGTCTTTTCCGTCGTAAGTTACTTGGCGTTTGCGGGCTTTGAATCCGCTTATATTGAGTATTGGCAGGACTATTATTTTTCCGTGAAGGCTTTTTTCTATATTTTCCTCTTCTGCATATTTGAGAAATTCTTGTATTAAAGCTACTCCGTTGACTTCGTCGCCGTGCATTCCTCCTGATATGACGCAAGTTTTGCCCGGGGTTTCGCCTTCAATTTCCAGGTAGGGGATTTTTATCAGTTTGCCGGGGATGCGGATTTTTATGTAGCGCATGGTGGGGCTAATGGCTAATGGCTAATGGCTAATGGCTAATGGCTAATGGCTAATGGCTAATGGCGTGGTTTTATAAGCTATCAGTTAGCGACAAAGCCAAGGGTAAGCAGATTTAATTTCTGTGATTAAAGCTTCCGGTTTAAAAATTCCCAGTTCCGAGATTATTCCGGTCAGGTCGTCGGGGGAGCACATTTCAAATGCCGGATTGTGGATCTTCACCCCTGACGGAGCATCTTCCCAGACTTCTGCCGGGTTTCTTTCTTCGATTTCTTCGTCGTGGCCTCCTATTGTTGCCGGGTCGAATTTCCAAGAGTCGGTGCAGGAGTAAGAGGGGATATCATATTTGTCTGCAATATCCAGCATTAATGCTGTTCCGATTTTGTTGATTATTCGTCCGTCGGAGGTAATTGCGTCGCAGCCGAATAGAAAGATGTCGGATTTTTTTATGGCTTCGGTGGCTGCCGAGTCGACGAAATGTTCGATATGGATTCCGGCTTCCGCGATTTTTTTGGCCGTGATGCGTCCTTGAAATTTCGGGCGGGTTTCTGTATTGCGGACGCGGACTTTTTTACCCTGTTTATGAGCTTCAATAATGATTCTTTCCACTGTTGATGAGTGGCAGTGAGTGAAAACCGTCATGCCGTCTTCGATTCGGTTTGCGCCGATTTCCGTGATCTTCTTCTTGGAATCTTCGAAGTGTTGCTTTGCTTCTTGCGGTGCGTTTGGGTTGGATTCGTAGTTTTCCAAGCAGTAGCGGAGGGCGTTTCTGAGAGCCGGTTCTGTGGCGCGGGCCTCTTCAAGTTTTTTTGCGGCTTCTTCGAGCTCCGGGCGTGATTTTCCCGCCTTTATTTCTTCCGTTAAAGCTTCCACGGCGGCGATTGCGATTGCGGTTGCGCCTTGGATTTTGAGGTCCTTAATGTCTTGTACGATTTGGTCTAGCATGTTGTTAGTAATGAGTAATGAGTAATGAGTACCAAGTGGATGGTGTTTCCCCTTGGCGGGGCTTGTCTATGGCTCGACTGCTTGATTTGTAACTAATGAACTACATACCCGGAGTCTTGTTTCGCCATGTCTTTGGCGAAGCCCATTCGGTCTTCGTTGTCTGAATGGATTTCATATAGGGCTTCTCCTTTTTTGACTTTTTCTCCGAGTTTTTTCTTCAAATAAATTCCTGCAGGTGCATCGAGAGGTGCTCCTGCGACTCTTGCGAGACGGGCTATTATTTTGTTGTCGATGTGGACTACTTTGCCGTCTTTTTCCGATTTGATTTCGTGGATAAGCTTGGCGTTTTTTGGGATTCGTTTTCTGCCTTGGGCATCGATTATTTTGTTCATTTGCTCGAGAGCGAGGCCTTTTTTGAGAATCTTGCGGGCTTTCATCTTACCAGTTCCCGAGATGGCTTTCCCTCCCATTTCAAGCAGTAATCCTGCCATGTAGATGGCCTTTTCTCGGAGGTCTGCAGGGGCGGTTGGGTCGTTGTTGAGAACTTTCATTACGTCCTGTACTTCGAGGAGGGGGCCGATACCGTCACCGATAGGCTGTGATCCGTCCGTGAAGATTACTTTTACTTTCATGCCGAGCATTTTGCCAATCTGCATGAAGCGGTTTTTTAGGTGCTTGGCTCTTCGAAGGTCTTTGACTTTTACTTGAGGGCCGACAGGGATGTCGATAAGGACTCTTTTTGCTCCGACTGAGTGTTTTTTTGCCATAATTGATGCCAGAAGCATGCCTTCCGGATCGAGTGAAAGAGGATGTCTGACTCGGATCATGTGGTCGTCTGCCGCTGCCAGGTCAACGCCTCCTCCCCAGGTTATGAATCCGCCGACTTTTTCTGCTATTTTCTTGAGTTTTTTGGCGTCGTTCTTGATGTTGGCGATTACTTCCATTGTATCGCCTGTGCCTGATGGACTTGTGATTGCGCGGGAGGATGTTTTAGGCATTAGTAGTCCTGTTGCTGTAACGATTGGGATGATCAGCATGGTCGTTCTGTTGCCGGGGACTCCGCCGATACAGTGTTTGTCGACGACTTTTCTTTTGCCGAAATTTATGCGTGAGCCGTGTTTGACGATCGATTTTGTAAGTGCTGCGGTCTCCGGGTTATTGAGTCCGTGGACATAGCATCCCGAAACGAAATATGTGAGTTCTATATCTGACAGATCATCTTCTGTGATGTCTTTGACGATTTCGTTGATTTCTTCCGGTGTGAGGCGTTTTCCTTGGAGTTTTTCTTTGATGTATTTGACTGAAAGAGGTTTTTCCGCGAGTGAAATTCGTATCCGTTGTCCGCGTCTGGCTTTGAGTTCTTTCCAGGCTTCCATGTAGAGGCCGATGTGGTTATCGAGAACTCCTTCTTCTGAGATTTGAAGTATTGCCGTGAGTTCTTTTTTACCGTTTTTGACTTTGACGCGGTCTCCGATATGGAGGTCTAAGATGTGTGCGGTTTTTTGGTTTAAAAGTACGATGAACTGTTTGCCGCTTCTGATTTCGATGCGGTCCGGGATGAGTTTTAGCATAGGGTTATGGTTAGTAAGTAGTAATGAGTATCAAGTACCAAGTATCAAGTACCAAGTACCAAGTACCAAGTACCAAGTACCAAGTATCAAGTACCAAGTACCAAGTACCAAGTACCAAGTACCAAGTACCAAGTATCAAGTACCAAGTAGTTGGTGTTTTGCTGTCGCAAAACGAGTTAACTAGGTTAGGTTTTTGTTTTTGAAAAGTTACCCCCAGTTTAGCAAAGAAATAGGGAATTTAAAAACTATTTGTTGTGAAATTCTACAACTGTTTTTTGACTGTTTTCACCGGATTGCACGAGGGCTTCCATGATTACTTTTAGTCCGAATCTGAAAGCATGTTTTTGGACTTTGGCTAAAGTGTTCAGGCCCGGGATGTAGGCTTTTACTTCGTTTTGGGGAGGTCCGTATTTTTTTAGTTCCGGTTTATTCATTCAGCATAACTTTTAGCCCCTCTTTCTCAAGCATTTCTTTGATTTTCAGGCAGGATTTGATGCTTGGAGGTTTGACCCTGCCGAGTTTGTACTTTTTTCCTAATTCTTTCCACTTGTAGATGCCGTGAGTGTGGTAGGTGAGTAGCTCCACTTCTTGCGGGCGGATTTCTTTTGCGAATTTTTTGAGGGCTCTCAGGTTTGAGGAGGTGTCGGTCCAGCCCGGGATGATTAGGTAGCGGAGGCGGATTTTGGCTTTTTTTTCTTTGAGGTAGCGGATGTTTTCCAGGATCGGTTTGTTTGTTACCCCTGTTAATTCGAGGTGTGTTTTCTCGTTAAAGTGTTTCAAGGAGATCATCCAGAGGTCTGTAACGGGGATGAGTTTGTCGAGATTTTTTTTGGTTGTAAAGCAGGAGGTGTCGATAGTTGTATGGATTTTCTCTTTTTTGCATAAGCGGAAAAATTCTGCCGTGAAATCGGGTTGCAGGATCGGATCGCCTCCTGAAAGCGTGACTCCTCCGTTTGAGGATTCGAAGTAGGGTTTGTAGGGGAGGATGGTTTGGAGTAGTTGGTTTGGGGTCATTTCCTGGTAGCCCTTCATGTCGAGCATGTCGACGTTGTGACAGTAAAGGCAGCGAAGCGGGCATCCTTCGAGAAATACGACGAATCTTAGGCCGGGGCCGTCGAGTGTTCCGAACGATTCGAATGAGTGGATTCTGCCTTTTGTCATTAGTTAGTTTATAGTTTACAGTCTACAGTCTGTAACGGTTGGTGTTCCGCTGTCGCGGAATGTTTTATTGTTTTGGATTATGTTTTTCTGTGCTAGTATTTTTTCCTTTTTTAAAATTTTAATTTATGTCTGAATCTTGTGAAAGCGGAGGTGATGATACTGATTATATTTATTACTGGATTCAGTTGATTGAAGATTTTTTGTCGTCAACCGTATTTGATTCGGAGGATGTTAGGTCACGAGTGGGGCAATGTGTCAGGTCAATAGAGTCTATTTACGGTTTTAAATATGTATATACGGATTGTCGTTTTGAGAAGGGCAGATTTGCCCCGATCAGTTTGAGGATTGTTATTGATTTTGAGGTTGGTTCTGTTGAGTTAGTGTTAGATTTGGAAACAGGTGAATGGTTGGATTCCGGTTATTATATTGACGCCTCCTAGAACTTCTTATGAAACGTCCTGGAGATCACTTCTTCCTGTTGTTCTTTTGTGAGTTTGATGAAGTGGACGGCGTAGCCTGAGACTCGGATTGTGAGTTGCGGGTATTTGGCTGGGTTTTTCATTGCGTCTTGCAATGTTTCGCGGTTTAGGACATTTACATTCAGGTGGTGTCCGCCTTTTTTGAAGTAGCCATCTAACATTCCGCGGAGGTTTTTTATTCTTTGGACTTCTGATTTTCCAAGGCTCATCGGGGTGATTGAGAATGTGTTGGAAATTCCGTCTCTGCAATATTTGTAGTCGAGTTTGGCGACTGAGTTAAGGGAGGCGAGGGCTCCTGATTTGTCGCGGTCGTGCATCGGATTTGCTCCGGGTGCGAAAGGTTCTCCGGCCTTTCTTCCGTCCGGTGTTGCTCCGGTGTGGTGGCCGTAAACTACATTGGCTGTGATGGTCAGAAGTGAGACTGTGTGCTCGGCTTCTCTGTATGCGGGGTATTTTTCGAGGGTTTCTATGAATTTTTTGATCACTTCTTGGCCGATTTTGTCGGCGCGGTCATCGTTATTTCCGAATGCCGGGTAGGTTCCTTTTATTTTAAACTCTTTGGTGACGCCTTTTTTGTTCCTAACGGGAGTGACTTTGGCGTATTTGATTGCGGATAGGCTGTCTATTACTATTGAAATTCCGGCTATTCCGAAAGCCATGAATCTGCGGATATGCAGGTCGTGGAGAGCCATTTGCTCGGCTTCGTAGTTATATTTGTCGTGGGAGTAGTGGATGATGTTCATGGTTTCCACATATTTTTTGCAAAGCCAGTCCATCAGTTTGAAAAACTCTCTTTTTGTTTCTGTGTAATTGAGGGCTCTTTGGTTCTTGAGCTTTGGGACTCCTTCGACTATGAGTTCATCATTGATTTCGTCGCGGCCTTGGTTGATTGCAAGCAGAAGGAGCTTGGGGAGGTTGCATCTTGCTCCGAAGAATTGCATTTCTTTCCCGATTTCCATTGCAGATACGCAACAGGCGATTGCGTAATCGTCTCCGTGGAGAGGGCGCATGAGTTCGTCGTTCTCGAACTGGATTGAACTGGATTCTATTGAGATACGTGATGCGTAATCTTTGAAGTTTTCCGGAAGTTTGTGTGACCAGAGGATGGTCAGGTTCGGTTCCGGGGCGGGTCCGAGATTGTCCAAGGTGTGGAGGAGGCGGAAGCTGGTTTTGGTTACAAGAGGTCTTCTGTCTTTACCCATTCCTCCGAGAACACAGGTGACCCAAGTCGGATCTCCTGCGAAAAGTTCGTTGTATTGCGGGACTCGCAGGTGGCGGACAAGGCGAAGTTTGATTACGAAGTCGTCGATGAATTGCTGGATCTGTTTTTCCGTGTATTTTTTGCGGCTAAGGTCTTTTTCCGTATAAATATCGATGAATGAATCGATCCTTCCGAAGCTCATTGCGGCTCCGTCTTGTTCTTTTACCGCTCCGAGGTATCCGAAATAAAGCCATTGAATCGCTTCCTTGGTGTCTTCTGCGGGGCGGCTTATGTCGAATCCGTAACTTGCGGCCATTTCTTTGAGGTCTTTGAGTGCTTGGATTTGGGCGTTTGCTTCTTCGCGAAGTCGGATTGTTGCGCCGTCCATGTAGGTGCAGGTATCGTTTACTTCTTGTTTCTTGGCTTCGATTAGGCGGTCAATTCCGTACAGTGCCACTCTTCTGTAGTCTCCGATGATTCTTCCTCGTCCGTAATTGTCCGGGAGGCCGGTTATAATGCCTTTTTTGCGAAAAAGGTTGTGTTTTTCCAGGGTGAAGAAGTCTTCCCATTCGTAATAGATGTTGAAAACCGCGTCGTTGTGAGTTTTTATGTATTTTGTGTAAGTTTCTTTGACTTCCGGGTCGAGTTTGTAGCCGTAAGCTTCGCAAGCTTTTTCCGCCAGGCGGATTCCTCCTTTGGGTTTGATTGCGCGGAAGAGCGGTTTGTCCGTTTGGAGGCCGACTATCGATTCCAGTTTTTTGTCGATGTAGCCGGGTTTGTGGCTCGTGATTGTTCCAGGTGTTTTGACGTCGATTCCGTAGACTCCGCCTCTTTTGAACTCTTGTTTCAGGAGGATTTCTGTTTTTTTCCAAAGCTTTCTGGTTCTTGGGGTAGTGGTTTGAAGAAAGTTTTCATTCCCTTCGAAAGGTTTGTAATTGAGCTGTATGAAATTCCTGACATCTATAGTTTTTTGCCAGGGGCCTTTTTTGAATCTGAGCATGGTTTTTTGTGTTAGTGTGCAGTCTATAGTTTACAGGCTACAGCGGCTTGAGTGAAGTGGAATTAGATGACAAGTAACAGTGAACAGATAATAGCGTAGTGTTATAAGTTGCCAAAAATGGTTTCGCCGAGCGAAATTTGCTTACAGGGTATTTGAAACTTGGTACTAACTAAGTACTTCAAGCGTCTCCTTCGCAATTTGCAGCTCTTCATTTGTCGGTATGACGAGGACTTTTGGTGTGCCCCAGGAGATTTTTTGGAGTTTTTGAGGGTATTCGACGCGTTTATTCTTCTTATGGTTGAGTTCGATTTTCAGGTAGTCGCAGATCCATTTGCGGATGTACCAGGCGTTTTCGCCGATGCCTCCCGTGAAGACGAGTGCATCAAGTTGGCCGAGTGCGACGAGGTAGGAGCCGATGTATTTGGCTATTCGGTAGCAGTACATTTCGAATGCGAGGGCGGATTTTTTGGTCTTTTTCTTGAAGAATTCGTCGCGGAGCTCGCGTATGTCGTTTTTGCCGAATATTCCTTTGATTCCGGATTCGTAGTTGAGCATTTCGTAGATTTTCTCAGGTTTCATTTTGAGTTTGTCCATGAGGTGGAAAATGATGGCCGGGTCGATGTCGCCGCTGCGAGTTCCCATCATGACTCCTTCGAGTGGGGTGAAGCCCATTGAGGTGTCTATAGATTTTCCGTTTTTGACTGCGGTTATTGAGGCGCCGTTGCCTAGGTGGCAGGTTATTAGATTACCGGATTTTCTTTTGCCGAGGTATTTGCGAGCTTCTTCTGCAACGTATTTGTGGCTTGTTCCGTGGAATCCGTATTTTCTTATGTTGTGTTTTTTGTAAAGTTTCTCGGGTAGCGGATACATGAAAGCTTTTTCCGGCATTGTTTGGTGGAAAGCTGTGTCGAATATCGCAACATCGGGAGCTTTTTTGAGAAGTTTTTGTGAGGCTTTGATGCCTTCGAGGTTGTGTGGGTTGTGGAGCGGGGCGAGGGAGGACAGTTTTTTGATTTCATTGATGACGGTAGGTGCTACCTTTACGGCGCTAACGTATTTTTCTCCTCCGTGAACGATTCTGTGGCCGACAGCTTCTATCTCGGAGAGATCTTTGATGACTTCGCTTGCGAGTATATGGTCTATCCCGAATTTGAAAGCTGCGTGTTGCGATTTGATTTGGCGGTAGTCTTTGTTCCCGTGTGAGCTTCTGAATTCGCATAAGGGTAATCCTATCCCGTCGATAATTCCTTTGTAGAGGACTTGCCATTTTTTTGATTCCAAAAGCTGGAATTTCAGTGAGGACGAGCCTGCATTTATGACTAAAATTTTCATGATATGTGAGTTAGTTTTTTGAGGCTTCGACGGAGGTTATTGCTGTAATGTCGACAATGTCTTGAACGCTGCATCCTCGGGAGAGGTCGTTGACGGGCTTCTTGAGTCCTTGAAGAATCGGTCCTATTGCCTTCGCTCCCGCTAGTCTTTCTACGAGTTTGTAAGCGATGTTGGCGGATTGGAGGTCCGGGAAAATCAGAACATTCGCGTCGCCTTTGAGGGAAGAGTCCGGGAATTTTTTCTCGCAAATTTCCGGCACTAGGGCTGCGTCTACTTGCATCTCTCCTTCTATTTTTAGATTAGGTTGTTCGTCTCTTGCCAGGGCGATAGCTTCTCTGACTTTATTTACGAATGGGTGTTTGGCCGAGCCGTTTGTTGAAAAGGAAAGCATTGCAACTTTCGGGTCTATTCCGAAGTTTTTTGCGGTTTCCGCTGTGTCCGTCGCGATGTCGACAAGGTCGTGTGAGTTTGGGTCGATTGTGATTGCACAGTCTGCGAATAACAGAAGTCTTTTTTCCAAAATCATGAAGAAAAATCCTGAAACTTTGTGGAATTTCTCTTTGGTTTTGATGATTTGCAGGGCGGGGCGTACCGTGTCGGCTGTTGACCAGGTTGTTCCGGAGACCATTCCGTCTGCATCTCCTGCGTAGACCATCATTGTGCCGAAGTAATTGACCTTCGGAACTGTTTCCCAGGCTTCTCTTTCTGTCTTTTTGCGGAGGGTCATGAATTTTTTGACGTATTTTTCTGTTAGTTCTGAGTTTTCCGGGTCGATTATTGGAGTTTCCCCCAGTTTGATGCCGAGGCGCTTGGCTCTTTTGAGGATTTCTATTTCTTTTCCGATTAGAATTGGCTTGGCGGTTTTTTCTTTCAAAATAATCGCAGTTGCCTGAATAATTCGATCATCAAGAGCGGCTTCGGGAAAAACGATCCTGGCCGGGGCTTTTTTGGCCTCAAGTTTTATGTTTTTTATGAAGCTTTTCATTTGTGTTTTAGTGAGGTTAGTGCCAAGTCTCAAGTATCCAGTACCCAGTGGTTGGTGTTTCTGCTTCGCAGAAACGGCTTGATTGGTAGCTTATGGTCTATCCTGCGTCTTTTATTTTAAACTTTTTGATGGTTTCTTTCAATAGCCATAATTTGTCTCTGATGATTATGAGCGGCATCAAAAACAGCATTTCCCAGGTTGGGATTGGGGTTGAGGTATTTTTTAGTTTGTTTTTGTGGAGGGATGAAAGGATTTCTTTTGCTTCCAGTTTCGGTGATGTTATTTCGCAGTGAGTTATCCCGAACCATTTTAGATTGTGAGTATCTGAGGTTCCTATGAATGGAAGTTTTTCATGGTTGGCGAGGGTTTTTCCTCGGCGGTTGAAATTTATGAGTTTTGAATACCACCAAGAGAGTTCCACCCCATCGAAACAGTTCATGTTTCTTCTGATGATATCGTAAAACATCGCGATTCCGGGGAAGTATGGGTGGGCGATTATTGTGAAGCAATCGGGATTTTTTTCTCGATATTTTCGGAGGGCGGGAAATGTGCGGATTTTTTCCGCTTCGGGTTTTGCGTTCAAAATTACAACATGGCAGAAATTTATCGATTGTTCGGTTCCCGGGATTAGGAGGATGCCCTTTTTTTTGGCGTAATCGATGAGTTCTTGTGATCCTACCCACTTGTTGTGGCAGGTTATGGAGAGGATCTTGAAACCTTTTTTCGCGGCATGGTCAATAAGTTCTTTGTCTGAGTATCTGATAGGATCTCTTTTTTCCGAACTTGTGTGATTGTGGAAGGAGGCTTTGTAGTTGATAGTTGTGAGTTGTTAGTTAGTGCCAAGTCTCAAGTATCCAGTATCAAGTGAGAGGTGTTTCCCCCTGCGGGGATAAATGCCTGGCGGCAAAACGGTTTGATTAGTAGTAGGCGCGCAATTAGGACTCTTCGTCCTCTTGCGCGTGGTGTTTTGCCTTTGGCAAAACGGTTTGATTGGTAGTGGGGCTGCAATCATGATGTTACTCTGTTGTGGTCCCCGTTGCGGTTTCTGTTTCTTCCTCCTTGTCTCCCCCGATTGATTGCAGGCTGTCGACAGCTTCTCCTATTGCGTCTGCGGCTTCGCTGACGTCTTCAGCGGCTTGATTTACATCTTCGATTTTGTCTTTTATTGCATCGGTTTTCTCCGTTACTTCGGTTTTGATGTTTTCATAA
This sequence comes from Patescibacteria group bacterium, assembly GCA_018816885.1. Classification (GTDB taxonomy): domain Bacteria; phylum Patescibacteriota; class Gracilibacteria; order UBA1369; family UBA12470; genus JAHIUS01. The sequence continues at coordinate 103,330 of JAHIUS010000001.1, forward strand.
GCTTCTCCGGTTTCTTTCGTGAAAGAGTTCCATAAATCCGTGAAATATTGTGCGTTGCAGCCTGAAATGAACAGGAGCGAGGTGATTACGAGCCCTGTTAGTAGTTTTTTCATTTTGGTTTTGTTAAAGGATTTCGTGGAAATTTCCTGTGAAATCTTGAAGAAAGTTGTGCATTTCGATCACATCATCCGGAGTTACTGAATCTGATAGGGGTTTGTCCATGCTTCGGACGATTAGGCCTCTCTGCTTGCGGGTTCCGGCGTATTTGTCGAGTGTTGCGCTCATTGCAGATTGGTGTCCGCATTTTCGACATTTCATTTCCAGGTGTACTTCGCTTTCAACGGCTCCGATTATTGTTATCTCGGGTTCGCTGTAGTTTGCTCGGCATTTTTCGCAGGGCATTTTTTCCTGAACTTCAGTGATGAGTTGTTGGAGTTGTTTGAGTTTCATAGTGTGTTTCAATGTATCATTTCTATGCTTCGGTGTCGAGATCGTCTTTTACTCTTTCGTGTATGATACCCTGTTCTAAGCTGGTTGGTTCGGCGCCTACTTCTTCTGCGAGTCTTTCCAGGTCTGTTTCCGGATGTGCTTTCTCTTTGATTTCTGCGAGTCCTTGATTCCCGGCTTCGGTGAGAGGTTTTAAGGCTTCGAATAGGGGAGTTGCGGTTTTTAATTCAGGGATAAATTTTGATAAAGCTTTTCCTATCCATGCCGAAAGTCCGGCTTCTTCCTCGATTGCTTTCGATACGGCTGCGGCATCCTTGTCTTTTAGTTCAAGGAGTCCGACTTGGACTGCCCATCTGACTGACCCGATCAAGAGGGGATTGAGTTGTTTGTTGATTTTGCCGATAAGGTTGGTTCCGGCGAGGGTGTTTTGTGTTCCGGCGGGGAGTTGATCCCATACTTTTTCTTTGAAATTTTTGAAAGTGTCGTTTGCTTCGACTGTTTGAATGAGGCTAACGCAAGCTTCTTTTCCGCCGTCCCATTCGGTCTCTTTGAGTTCGAGGGCGAGGTCGGCGATTTTTTGGCAGGTGTCGGCTTCGGGGCTGTGTTCTATTTCGTGGTTCATTGTAATTGTAGGTTAGTGGTTAGGTGTGGGCATAGGGCAGGGGGCATGGGGCATCCCGCCGCTCGTGGCGGGGCGAGCCGATGGCTCGTGGAAGATTGAGGCTATAGATTTGTTAAATATGATTGGATTCTTTCTACGGATTTTTCTTTGCCAAGTGCGGCCAAAACTTCGAATGTTCCTGGAGAGTATTTTTCTCCTGTTAAAGCTACTCTGAGAGGCCAGAGGATTTGGCCGTTTTTGAGTTCCAGCTCTTTTGCGAGATCCAGGAGAGGTTGTTTTAAGTTTTCTTCATCTTCGAAGTCTTCTGCTGAGATTTTTTCGAGAGTTTCTATGGATTTTTGGAATGCGAGCTTCGCAGTTTCTTTGGTAACCTTCATCTTGGGGTTCAAAAGTAACTCTTCTTCGTAAGAAGGTTCTGTGAAAAAGAATCTGAGCATTTCAGGGGCTTCTTCGAGTTTGGTTAGGCGGGTTTGGATTACTTCGACGGATTTTAAGAAGTATGGGTCATCTTTTTTGACATCAAAATCAATGAGAGGAAAAACCAGGTCGGCCAATTCCGCGACAGATTTTTCTCTTAAATAGTGGCCGTTGAACCAGTCTAGTTTTTCCAAATTAAAAATTGCTCCTGCCTTCTGGACTCTTTTCAGGTCGAACTTCTCGATAAGTTGTTCAAGGCTGAAAAACTCTTCTTCTGTGCCGGGGTTCCAGCCGAGAAAAGCTATGAAATTCAGGATTGCTTCTCGGAGATAACCTTTATTGATGTAATCTTCTGCGGCGACATCACCTTGGCGTTTGGAGAGTTTGGATTTGTCGAGGTTGAGGAGGAGTGGTATGTGAGCGAATTGTGGGATTTCCCACCCGAAAGCCTGGTAAAGTGCGATGTGTTTGGGTGTGGACGGGAGCCATTCTTCGCCTCTGATAACGTGGGTTATTCCCATGAAGTGGTCGTCGACGACGTTTGCGAGGTGGTAGGTTGGGAATCCTTCGGATTTTATTAAGACTTGGTCGTCTATTGTCTTTGGGTCGAAAGACATTTCGTCCCTGATCGAGTCTGTGAATTCTATTAATTTGTCATGAGGGATTTTTTGTCTGATTACAGCTCTTTCTCCCGCTTCGAGTCTGGATTTGACTTCTTCGGGGGTCAGGGAACAGCATTTTCGGTCGTACATCGGTGGCTTCTTCTCTTTTTGCTGCTGCTCGCGCATTTCTTGCAGTCTTTCAGGGGTACAGAAGCAATAATAGGCGTGTCCTTCATCTAAGAGTTTCTGTGCATGTTCTTTGTAAATTTCTGTTCTTTTTGATTGAAAGTAAGGGCCGTTTTCTCCTTTTTCTTTTATCTCTTCTCCTTCGAGATATGGGCCTTCATCGAACTCTATGCCGAACCAGCTTAAGGTTTTGATTAAGTTTTCAGTTGCTCCCTGTACATAACGTTTTTGATCTGTGTCTTCGATTCTCAGGATGATTTTTCCTCCCTGCTTACGGGCGAAAAGGTATGCGAACAAGGCGGTTCTGAGACCGCCGATGTGGAGGTAGCCGGTTGGGGAGGGGGCGAAGCGGGTGGTTGGCATATGGTTGATGGTTGGTTGTGGACTGTAGACTGTTGATTATTCACCAATCTACGGATTGATTTTAGCATAGGTTTTATTTTTATACATACAGATGGATTCTAATTTAGGTTTCTGGTAAAATTCCTTCTGCAAAATCAATAATTTAATTCTTATGCCTCCTCGAAAAACTAAAAGAAAAACCACTTATAAACGCAAACCTGCTAAAAGGGTTGCTTCCAGGAAGAGAAGGACGCTGAAGAAGCAGAGATTGACTCTCGATGTTGAGGCTCATGTTGTGAGGGAGATTTGGGCTGTTTTTTATTTTACGCTCGGTATTTTGACGATTCTTAGTATGAGAGGGAATCTTGGTGTTCTCGGGGATCTTTGGATGGCTTTTCTTCAGCCGGTTTTCGGGTGGGGGGCAACAGTGGTGCCAGCTATTTTGATTATGATTGCGCTTTTGGAATTTTTCTCGAAAAAGGTTACATTCGGGTTCGCGAGATGGCTTGGAGTTATTCTTCTTACAACCGCGCTTTTGGGGACAGTCCATCTATCTGTTCCCGCGCATGATGTTTACGATGTGGCGAAAGAGGGAATGTATGGAGGGTATATCGGGTTTGTTGCCAGTTTTATTTTCAGATCGGTTATTGGTGTGGCGGGAAGTTATATTGTGTTTTTGGCGATGATTACGGTGTCTTTTCTGCTTATTTTTGATGTTAGTTTGAAAGAAATTATTGATGTCTTTCAGACAAATCCGAAATCTGAAATTAGAAATCAGAAAAAGAGGAATGCTCCTGCTTCCGAAGAAGAAGAGGATGATGATTTTGTTTTTGATGTTAACGGGATAAACATTGTGAAGCCCGAGCAGGTTGAGGTTGAGGAGAAAGAGCCTGTTCGAGAGGATGAGATTAAATTGCGGGAGGTTAAACCGGAGGAGTCTCAAGTTTCAAGTACCGAGCCTCAAGTGTATGATGAGTATGAATACAGTTATCCTGATCTTGCTTGGCTTGATGCGACTGTGGATAATATCGCGCTTAACCAGGACTTGCTTCGAGAGAATGCGGATAAAATTCGTAGTAAGCTGGATCAGTTCGGTATTAGGGTTGCGATGCATGATGTGCATGTCGGTCCGACTGTCGTTCAGTATTCCTTGAAACCTTCCGAGGGAGTTAAGCTTTCTAAAATTACTACTTTGAAAAGTGACATTGCGATGTCCTTGGCGGCTTCTTCCGTTCGAATTGAAGCTCCGATTCCCGGGAAGGCTCTTGTTGGGATTGAGGTTCCGAATGTGGATAGAGCGACTGTTCGCCTTAGAGAACTTATGGAGGCTCCGGAATATAAAAATATGGGTTCGGGGTTGAAGCTTCCTATTGGTCGTGGTGTTTCCGGGACTCCGATTGTTGCGGATTTAGCCAAAATGCCTCATCTCCTAATTGCTGGGGCTACAGGTAGTGGTAAGTCGGTTTGCATGAATGCGTTTTTGATTTCTTTTTTATACAATAACTCTCCAAAGGATCTAAAGATGATTATGGTGGATCCGAAGAGAGTTGAGCTGAATAATTACAATGGTATTCCGCATTTAATTACTCCTGTTATTACCGAGCCTGACAAGGCTGCGACTGCTCTTAGATGGGCTGTTGCGGAGATGACTCGGCGGTATAGGGTTTGTGCGGAAGCGAGACATAGGAATATTGATGATTATAATGCTGATCGCAAGATTAAGGAGACTATGCCGAAAATTGTGATTGTGATCGATGAGCTTGCGGATATGATGATGGTTGCCAAGCAGGAGGTTGAGGCTTCGATTTGCAGGATTGCTCAGATGGCTCGTGCTGTCGGGATGCACTTGCTTATTGCTACTCAGAGGCCTTCGGTTGATGTAATTACAGGTTTGATTAAAGCTAATATCCCTGCTCGAATCGCTTTTACGGTTGCTTCTTCTATTGATTCTCGGACTATTATTGACGGAATTGGTGCGGAGGATCTTCTGGGGAATGGGGATATGTTGTATTTGGGCGGGACTACAGGGAAGCCTTCCAGAGTTCAGGGGGTGTTTGTGGGTTCGAAGGAAATTGAGAAGATTACGAATAAGATTAAGATCGGTTTTGATCCTACTTATGATGAAACCGTTACTTCGAAAGAGACTGCCGGTCAGAAGCTTAATGGAGTGCCTGATAGCAAAATGGCTGCTCAAGCTGTCGGTGCCGATGATCCGATGTATCTTGAGGCGATGGAGTGCATTAAGAGGTCTAAAAAGGCTTCCGCTTCGGCTTTGCAAAGATATTTGAGGGTCGGTTATGCTCGGGCGTCGAGGCTTATCGATATGCTTGAGGATAATGGTGTTATCGGGCCTGCCGACGGAGCTAAGCCTCGAACAATTAACTGGGAACTAATCGAAGACTAAAGTGTTAACATTTTATTTTAAAATGCGAGGAGGTCCCGCCAGAGGCGGGACTGGGAGCTAAGCCGAGGGAGATTAATTGGGAGCTCATTGAGGATTAATCCTACCAAACGGCTTCACTTCCTGTTTTTCTCGCTCTAACATGTACGAGCTCGAAAAAGCAGGAGCGTTGCAGATGTTTGTTTGGATTATTATCAATGAGTCATTGAGTTGAAGCGGTGTTTCGCTAGTGCGAAACGTCTATTTGTAGTTTTTTGCGCTTCGCTTTGCTGTGCGCTATCCGCAACACTTCTTGTACTTTTTCCCGCTTCCGCATGGGCATGGGTCGTTGCGGCCGGTTTTTTCATGTTTTACTCCTGGTTCCGGGTCGAAAGTGGCTCTTTGGATGCTTCCGGCTTGGGAGATTGCGGTGCCTACTGATGGTCTGTTGCCCTGCATGAATCTTTGGATGACGGCTTCGTTTGTTTGGACGTGTTTTGGGACGGAATCTTCGAGTTTCTGATCGGCTTGAAGGCGCACTTTTACCTTGAAGATCGTGTTTACGGTTGTTTTTTGGATGTTTTCTCTTAGTTCTCCGAACAGGCGGAATGATTCCGATTTATATTCTGTCAAAGGGTCTCTTTGTCCGAAGCTTCTCAGAGCGACATTTTCTCTCAGGCGGGTCATTTCGTCGATGTGTTGCATCCAGAAACTGTCCATGACGCGGAAATAGATGTCTCGTTCGACTTTTCGCAGGAGTTTTGAGCCTTCTTCTTCATTATAGTCGGGGACTTCTTTTTCTTTTTCTTCGTATTCCGACCATAGGTATTTTTTGAGTTTGTCGATTAATTCTTCTTCTGTTGCAGTTTGCTTAAGGGTTTCGATTGTGAGTGAGTGAGTTTGGTCTCGATGGATTGCATTTATGGTTTCCAGGATTTCTTGATAGTCGAATTTTGGGCCTTTTTTGGCTAAAACTTCGGCGGATTGGGCTTGAGTTTGAATTATTCTTTCCACTTCTTGCTCCATCAGTAGAAGGATGTCGTTTTTTATGTCCTGTGCCTCTAAAATTTGGCGGCGGCGCTTGTAAATCAGGTCGCGGTGCTTGTTCATGATATTGTCGTATTCGACGAGGTGTTTTCTGATGTCGAAGTGTTTTCCTTCGACCATTTTCTGGGCGTTTTCTATGGATTTTGATATGCGTTTGTTTTCGATTGCCATGTCTTCGGGTACTCGCAGGAGTTCCATCATCCTTTTGACAGATTCCGCTCCGAACATCCTCATCAAGTCATCTTCCATTGAGACATAGAATTGTGTTTCTCCCGGGTCTCCTTGGCGTCCGGATCTTCCTCTAAGCTGGTTGTCGATTCGGCGGGATTCGTGTCTTTCTGTTCCGATTATGTAAAGTCCTCCAAGTTCTTTTACTCCTTCTCCGAGCTTGATATCGGTTCCTCTACCAGCCATGTTGGTTGCGATTGTTACAGTGCCTTTTTGGCCGGCTTTTGCGACGATTTCCGCTTCTTTTTCGTGGTATTTGGCGTTCAATACATTGTGTGGGATTTTTTCTTTTTGGAGTACTTTCGAAAGTATTTCGGAATTGTCCACAGATACCGTTCCGACCAACACCGGTTGGCCTTTTTTGTGAAGTTCGTGAATTTTTTTGACTATTGCCAAGTGTTTCCCTTTCAGGTTTTTGTAAATTGCGTCAGTTTTGTCGATTCTGGTTACGGGTTTGTGGGTTGGTATTTCAAAGGAATCCAGTCCGTAAATTGCTCCGAACTCTTCCGCTTCGGTCATTGCCGTACCTGTCATCCCGGAGAGTTTTTTGTACATTCGGAAGTAGTTTTGAAAGGTGATTGTTGCCAATGTGCGGCTTTCTCTTTTGATTTCTACGCCTTCTTTTGCTTCGATTGCTTGGTGGAGCCCGGCTCCGAATCTTCTTCCGGGCATCATTCTTCCTGTGAATGAGTCGATTATTATGACTTGGCCGTCTTGGACCATGTAATCTATGTCTTTCTGATAGACGGTATGAGCTTTTAGGGCTTGTTCGATGTAGGTTGCTGCTTGAAAGCCCGCTTCAGCGTATATGTTTTCTATCCCGAGCAGTTCTTCAAGTTTTGAGATCCCTTCTTCTGTTAAAACTGTTGTTTTTGTCTTTTCGTCGATGTTGTAGTGGATGTTTTCTTCAAGGCTTGGAATTAGTTGTGCGTATCTGTTGTAATCTTGCTCCGAAGCTGCCGCGGGTGCGGAAATTATGAGCGGTGTTCTTGCTTCGTCGACAAGGATTGAGTCGACTTCATCCACTATTGCGAAGTTAGGTTCTTTTTGGGCGCAGTGGGTTAAGTCTCGTGCCATGTTGTCTCTCAGGTAGTCGAATCCGAATTCGTTGTTGGTTCCGTAAGTAATGTCGCATTCATATGCGGCTCTTTTGTCTTCAGGGGTTTGCCCGTGATCGATAACTCCCACTGTTAATCCGAGAAATTTATAAATCCCTCCCATCCATTCCGCGTCACGATTTGAAAGATAGTTGTTTACGGTTACGACATGGGCTCCTTCCCCTGTTAGAGCGTTCAAGTAGACCGGCATTGTACAGACGAGTGTTTTTCCTTCACCTGTTTTCATTTCCGCGATTTTTCCTTGATGGAGAATGATTGCGCCGATTATTTGGACGTCGTAAGGAACCATGTTCCACTCGATTTCTCGTCCGCGGACTTCCCATTTTGTTCCGAGGAGTCTTCGGCAGGCCGATTTGACCAGCGCGAAAGCTTCCGGGAGAAGTTCATCCACGTTTTTCCCTTCCGCTATGAGTTTTTTGAACTCTTCTGTCTTTTTTTTGTAATCTTCGTCTTTGAGCTCTTTATCGAATTTTTCCGCTAATTGATTGATGTGCTCTACAAGAGGCTGAAGTTCTTTAATTTTCTTTTTGCTGTAATCTCCGAAAAGTTTTTTGAGGAACATTGTGTGTTAGTAAGGAGTAATGAGTGTCAAGTATCAAGTGGATGGAGTTTCTGCCTAGACCCCGACTTGGAGGGGCTTGCCTATGACTCGACGGTTTTTTATGACTACGAGATTGTATCATTAAAAGAAAATGCTAGAAAGGGGTTGACAGCCGCTTCTTAATATGTTTAAGTTGGCAACTGTAAATAACAATTTTATCATGAATCAACCTGGAAAGTCATCTTCTGCGGACAAAATTTATATCCCTGGCAAGGAAACACAGTGTTATATTAGGCATTTGCTTCCAAAAGCTGTCAAATGGGGTGTTGTAGCCGTTGCCGCCAGTGTATGTGTTCTTGCCGGTCTTGTTAAGGTTGATAGAGATGCTTCAGGAGTGACGAAAGCCGCCGAGGTTTATGGAACAGGATGGACAGATTGCAAAAGCCATTGGAGCGATTTTGAAAGAGGTTGCAGTCATGATGCAAGTCAGGCAGAGCTTGTTGCTTGCATGGATGATTTTCGGACTTGTCTTGCTGGGAAAGGATATGGGGGAAGTAGACCTACGGGATATTGTTCGGATCTTCCCGAGGAGCCTGCCGTTTTGACAGTGCCTGATGCGAGTGAGGTTTCTATTAACTACCGATAATCCTCTTCAGTACCACCAAGCAGGTTTTTATCAGTATTTTGATGTCCATTAGGATGGACCAGTTTTCTATGTAGTAAGTGTCCAATCTGGCCTCTTCTTCGAAGTCGAGTCCCGAGCGGCCGGATATTTGTGCCAGACCTGTTATCCCGGGTTTTATTGTTAGCAGAAATTTGTGATGGTCGTCGTATTTTTCTACTTCTTCCGGTAGGTGAGGGCGCGGGCCGACGAGGCTCATGTTCCCTTTGAGTACGTTCCATAGTTGTGGGATTTCGTCGAGGTCGGTTTTGCGGAGGAATTTGCCGATGCGGGTAATGCGAGGGTCATCTTTTATTTTGACGAGGGGGCCTTTGCCTCGGGTGTTTTTTTCTGCGAGCTCTTTGTAGCGCATGTTGTGGGTTCCGGGCTTCATGCTGCGGAATTTGTAGAAGTTGAACAGCTTGCCGTATTGGCCGACTCTCTTTGCTCTGGTGCCGTCATCGAGGTATTTGAACAGGATTGTGCCTTTGGTTCCGTCCAGTTTTATAAGAATTGAAACTATTATGAAAAAAGGACTCAAGATTATGATTCCGAAGATTGCGCCTATTGTATCGAAAGTTCTTTTGGCGACTTTCCCCCAGCCTTCGAGTGGTGTCGGTTTCAAGGTTATTATTGGGAAGCCTTGAATCGTGCTGGTTGCGATGTTTTTTTGATGAATTTGAACCAAATCGGGAATAAAGTGATACTGCAAATGGTTGGTTCTGCAGAAATCGAGAATTTCCGGGGCTCCTCGGGTTTCCATCTGATATTGAGTTTGGACGACCTCTTCGACTTGGTATTTTTTTACGATTTTTTCCAAATCCGCAATTCTGCCAAGAAGTTTGCAACCACTTATTTCTTGGTCTTTTTGTCTCTTTAAGTAGCCGACAACTTTATAGTAGGGATCTTTTTTAAATTTATTCAAAACCTCGAGAGTAGTTTTATTTAAACTTAAGAATAAAACTCTTCTTACTCCGAATCCGGCTCTTGCAAGCATGGTTTGAAGCCATCTTGTGCCGACTCTTCCTCCTGCGATGAATATTGTGGAAAGTACCCATCCGTAACCGAGAACCAAACGAGAAAAGAAGAATTCGCGGGTCAGAAAAAAGTACGCGATGATGATCATCAGCCATGCCGAGGTTAGGAAGCAGACTTTCAGCACCTCTTGAGAGAGCCTTTCGGTGATTTTCATCGAATACATATGGTTCAGCCAAAAAATAATGACCAGAATCGGGCCCGATATCCAAATGAAGTTTAAATATTCCGGCAGGGCAGGGAAGGCAACAAGGTCAACGGGCAGTACCATCCCGGGGATCAGTTCAGGGTAAGTTCTCAGCTCATACGCGAGTATGAATCCCAGGAGAACCATTGCGAAATCGATTGGGACTCTTAGAATGCCGAAGATTATTTCTGTTTTTTTCATGGGTTTATTTAATAACAAAACAGGCACAAAGACATCATGATTGGCCTTGACAAAAGGCCGGTATCGAGTAAGATAATCTCTCAAATTATTAACCCCAAAACAATTATGACTTATGAAGGACTGGAGAAAAGAACGTTAGATCGAGAAACATTGAGTCTTGATCAGCAAGCTGTGCGTGCAGCAGAACACAGATTCAAATGGCAACTTCCCGGTAATTACGATGAGATCCCAAACGCACAATTCGGTGGAGGAGCTGAGATGAAGGAAGCGGTACAAAAAATACTTGAAGAGGTGAAAGTGAACGAAGCCACGGAGGTAACGGAAGTATCTAAGCTGGTTGAGAAACAACTGAGCGGAGCTGTTGACCTCGTACAAACCAAGCTGATAAAGCCTGACATGGAATTTAACCAAAAGCCTGATTTGGCACTTGTAATGAAACTTATGAACCTAACTCTTGAACAGGCGCAAGTAATTCTCAAAATGCAAAATCCGAGATTGGAACTTGCATTGGAAGACATGCCATTCGCAAACTATTGTACAGCAATCGATGTGAATAAGAATGTATCGGGACAAATCAATACATATGTTAATCCTGATTTGAATTGGTGTCGGAGATCTGCCCAACAAGAAGGACAAGTAACATGGACCCCATGTATTGGAGAATCGTCACAAGAGATCGAAGAAAAAAACCCATGGGCGGGACAAAGACTGGATAGACAAGTAGCAAATTGGGATCAATCCAGGCCAATTTGGTTGCAAAGTCAAAGCAGAGAAAGCTATGTGTTAAGACAAATGAGAGGAATAGCATCAGGGAATCCGCTAGACCAAAAATTTTGGTCAGTATTAAGGGATCTGACACAGAATAAATTGATTGCCGGCGGTGGTTGGCGCTATGATCGGGTCGGCTTCTATGGTGTCTTTCAGTATGTTCATACTCGCTTTGCCCGGTTCCGCGCGGAGGTGGTGGGTGAAAAATGTACTTAATCCTTTTTCTTTTTTGAATCTTTTTTCTTCCCGACTTCTGCGATTCGCGGAAGCCGGCTTTTTACGCACCAAAAAAAAGTGCAGTGTCCTAATTAAACTATAAGCCGGGTTCTGTATTATGCAGTCATCTATCTGGGCCAGGCATTGCTGGCTGGCTCTAGCGGCGGGCAAATCGGGCTGTAAAGATGCAGCTTGATCCGAGATGCCATTCCCGCCTTGCAGCGGAAAGGGTTTGCCTACTGGCCGCTTCTCAGGGTTTAGCCCTGATCGGCAGACGTTGTCTTCAGTCGCCTGAAGTGTCCCCACTCAAGTGGGGCTTTTCACCTTTGGCCAATACCCTGTGCCAGAAGAACCAAGATTTCAAGAACCAAACAAGGTTCAAGATCCAAGATTTCAATTTCAGATTTGTTTCTTGATTATTCCGATACAGGGCATTGGTTAGTATAGTCTCTGCGGCACTTTCCCTAATGCGGTCTTTTTAGGTTCCGCATCGGTTCACGTTATGAACTTTCCTATCTTTAAGCTGCCCGGACTTTCCTCTCTTCGCGGATGCGAAGAGCGACTGCTTGTTTTAAAAGAACACTGCTAAGTGATTTTAGCAGGATTTTTCCGGTTTTGTCGAGTGTTTAACTGTCACTCAACTTCTGAAACTCCCTTTGAAAGAATAATGCTGTTTCGAGGCAGTCGCGGGCTTTTTCGTTATCCGGTTCTACCTTTAGGGCGTGAGTTAGTAATTGAATTGTTCTATTGAATTGTCTGTCGTTCAGATAGCAAACCGCGAGATCGCAGATAATCAGTACATCATCCGGAGCCATTGCGAGTGATCTTTCCAGCAGGATTAATCCTTTTGCTTTGTTTGAGCCGTGGAAGATTGACCATCCGAGACATCTGAGGATTTCCGGGTGGTTTGGTTGTATTTCATCCGCAACTTCAAGATGCTTGATTGATTTCTCCCATTCCCCGAGTGAGGAGTAGGTGAATCCCATTAAATAGTGTGAGTTTGCGCTTCTTGGATTGATTTTTAAAGCCTGCTTGAGGGCTTTCATCGCCTTATCGAACTCCCGAAGACTTAAGTAATTGTCTCCGATTTCTTCATAAGCTTCAATACAGTCGAGGTCGTTTCGAAGAACCTTTTCGCAAATTGCAATTGCGTCAAAATGCTCGCCTTGGAGCTTAAGTTGGTCGGCTTGTATAAGCGGATCCAGGTGAAATTCTTCGGTGTCCATGAAGTAGGATTTATTTTTCGAAATCCTAACATTATACCAGAAGAAGATGCCTAAATCAATCCTGTTTGCTTGCGAAATGCGTTGATGCTCCAAGTAATCCATTTGGGGTGCCTGTGTCGAATCTTTGACCCTGAATTTCGAGGCCGTATATTGGCTGCTCGTTTATTAGTGAGCGGAAGCCGTCGATGAGTCTGATTTCGCCTCTGTGTGAAGATTCGGCGGTCTCTAAGTGCTGCCAAATTTCCGGTGTGCAGACGTATTTGCCGATTATCCCCAGGTTTGAGGGTGCGTTCTCGGGTTCAGGTTTTTCTACCAATGATTCGATTTCGTGGAGGCGTCCTTCTGATGATTTTGGGGCTATTACTCCGTAACTTTTGGTTTTTTCCGGCGGGATTTTTTCCAAAGCTATTATTGAGCAGTTTTTTTGTTGAAAAGTTTCTATGAGCTGTTTGGCGGCAGAGATTTCATTGTCGATTATGTCGTCTCCGAACAGTACCAGGAACGGCTCGTTCCCGACGGCTTCTTTGGCTTGGAGGATTGCGTGTCCGTCTCCGAGAGGCTGTTCTTGCCTTACATAAGTGAATTTAATTTTATTTAAAAGTTCCTGAAGGCTTTCTGTCAGGTTGCTTCTGCCTTTGTCTTTAATTGTTTTTTCAAAAACAGGATCAGGGGTGAAATATTTCCTGGTGATCTCGTTGTTGTCGTTGATTACCATAATTACCTCGTCGATTCCGGCTTGCGCGGCTTCTTCAATAAGATACTGGATCACTGGCTTGTCGACGATCGGGAGCATTTCCTTGGGTACACTCTTGGTTACGGGAAGGAAGCGGGTTCCGAGGCCGGCGATTGGGATTACTGCTTTCATAGTTGTAGGAAGTAGTGGTAGTTGTAGTAGATGGTGTTTCGCCTCCGTCTCATCGGGGCAGGCTGGTGCGAAACGGATTTTAAGAATTCTTGATTTTTACGACTTTTGTTTTTGCTTGTTCGACTTTTGGGATTTTTAGGATCAGGACGTTGTTTTTGAATTCGGCTTCGGCATGGTTTACATCTACTGCGCTTGGCAGAACGATTGAGCGGGAAAAACTTCCCCAGAAGCATTCTTGGATGAAGCAATTCTCTTTTTGAACGGTTGTGCCGTTGCGGCGTTCTCCTTTGATGGTGACGACATCGTCTGTGATTGTGATCGATACATCATCGGGGTTTACTCCTGCAATAGGAGAGATGATGATTATCTCGTTTTCTGTTTGGAAGATGTCGACGGAAAGTTGTCCGTCCTGACTGCGTTTTACGGGAGATGTTTGTTTTTGAGTTTTTATTTGTGGCATGGGGTAGGAATTAGGATATAGGATTGTAGGGTTTATTTTTTAGGGCCGCTGTTTCCGACTAATTCCAGGAATTCTTCGCGAGTTAAGGTCTCTTTTTTGATCAATTCTTCTGAGATTTCGTGAAGTTTTTTTTCGTGTTTTTTGATGAGTTCGAGGGCTGTTGAGTAAGCTTTTTTGACGATTTTGTCGACGGTTGCATCTATTTTGGCGGCGACTTCTTCAGAATAGTTGCGGACATGGCCGAAATCTTTTCCCAAGAAAACTTCATCGTTGTTGTCTCCGAAGATAGTTGGGCCCAGTTCGCTCATGCCGTATTTGGTGACCATTTTGCGAGCCATTTTGGTAGCGCGTTCGAGGTCGTTTGAAGGGCCTGTGCTGACGTCGCCGAATGTTAGTTTTTCCGCTGCGTATCCTCCAAGCAGAGATGCTAGTTCGTGGTGGAATTTGGTTGAGGAATAAAGATGCTTATCCTCCTCAGGAAGGAACCAAGTAACTCCGAGAGCCATGCCTCGTGAGATGATTGAGATTTTATGAACCGGGTCGCATTCAGGCAGAAAGTGTCCGACTATTGCGTGGCCGGTTTCATGATAAGCTGTGATTTTCCTCTCATTTTTATTAAGGACTCGAGATTTGCGTTCGGGTCCCATTAGGACTTTTTCTATGGACTGTTCTAGGTCTTTTTGAGATACGGTTTTTTTATCATTTTTGGCGGCGAGGATTGCAGCTTCGTTTGCGAGGTTCTCCAGGTCTGCTCCGGAAAATCCGGGTGTTTGGCGGGCTATTTTGTTTAAGTCTGAAGTTTTGGTGAGAGGTTTGTTCGCGGTGTGGATTTTTAAAATAGCTTCGCGATCTCCGATATCGGGAGAGTCTATAACTACTCGGCGATCGAATCGTCCGGGTCTGAGCAGGGCCGGGTCAAGAACGTCGGGGCGGTTGGTATTATGAAGGAGTATTGGAGTTAGGCCTCCGAAAAATGCTTCGTTTGCGCATCCGCAGAAATCATAAACATAATCGTTGAAAGGTCTTTTTGTGATTGACAATATCTTAGTTCGTTCTATGTTAGCTTTTCCTGGCGATGGATTTATTGGATTTTGTGTTTTTCCAAAGCCAAGTCTCCATGCGATTGTTTCGGCCAGAGGTTTTCCATTGTTCACTCTTCTTCCTGCTTTTGCTGTGAATTTATGAATAAAGCTTTTATGTCCGTGCATCCTGGAAAGCCAATTGAGTTCAGTAATGAGCTGTTTGCTTACTGATGTGACTTCGAGTCTTCCTCTTTTATCTTGATGTCCGTCACCATTGGAATATCCTCTGAAAAATTCTATAAAATATTCTTTTGGCGTTTCGAACAAGAATGATGGTATGTGTTTATTGTGAGCTCCTTCCCCACAATGTTTTGAAAAGAAGTCTGCTAGTGGTTTTGAATAATAAATTATATTGGTAGCGGATCCTCTGGTTCTGACTTTATCTGCTTTAAGTCCGAATATCTCTTTCATTAAATCTTGAACATCTTCTATATATTCTGTTTCTTTTGTGTTGAAACAAAAGTCAATTTCTTTGCGAGCATATCCTTCTGCTGCGTAGTAACCCATTAGCCTGCAGAGCCTGGGGGTTATTTGAATCTCTTCAGGTAATACGTGCTTAAAGTAGGCGCAAGATATGGTTCTTGGCATTCTGGACGTGGTTTGCCATTTAGAAACTGTTTTTTGTGAGACTCCAATTTTTTCTGCTATTTTTGCTTGTGATAAAATCCCTCTATATTTTAGTGTGTAGTAGTACTTTTCTTTTTCTTGATAATGTTCGTTGTAAACAGGTAGCTTTTTGTTATATCGTTCTAGGAAATTATGTGCTCGTACTTCTCTGTTTTTTGGTTGTGTTCTGTTTGCTATATAGGGTATATCTACCAAAAATTCGCCAGGTTTTAGTTCGTCAACACGCTTAGCTTTGAGTCCTTGTTGTGTTCTTACAAAGACAGAGTGGTTACCTGTTGTTCGAATTGTATTTCCTTTAAACTTAATTTCATGTATTTCATTAACTTTATGCCTAAATACACTTCTAACGGTTTGGAATTTGCTTTTTCCAAAAAATGTGCATTTGTTTTTTTTGCCGTCATATTTTCCTTTTGGTTGCAGGCCTAAAACTTGCAAGTTGGGTGTGTGTTTTTCTACTCCTTCTTCGCTTTGTTTGTAATATGGGTCTATAATTTCTTTTATTGGTTTGAGGCTGTGTTTTCCATTCTTTTTTATCAAAACCGGTGTGTCTCCGGTAACGCTAGCAGCCATTACTATCACATTTGTGTCTTGTTCAAATCCATCCATTTCCGTAAGTATCTGATTGAGGGTTTGTTCGCGTTCGTCGTGGCCTCCCCCCATTCCGGCGCCTCTGTGGCGACCGACTGCGTCGATTTCGTCTATGAAGATTATACCCGGGGCGTTGCGTTTGGCTTTTTTGAAGAGGTCTCTGACGCGGGAGTTATGCAGCAGTAGTGGTTTTTCTCCTCCGAAGAAAGCTTCATTTTGGCATCCGCATAGATCGTAAACGTATCCGTCGTGCTCTTCTATTTCTATTTTGGTGATTTTTGGTTTTTTGAATTGGCAAGGAGGTGAATCTGATTCTATGAATGGGTGTGAAGTTTTTCCTATAATAAGGTTCCAATATTTGCTGCTAGGAAGAGGCTTGTCTTTAATGATACGGCCTTCTTGTGTTTCTCCCTCTCGGATTCCGGATTGGATTCCGTGCATGGAGAGGAGCCAACAGAGTTCCAGTATCAGTTGTTTGGAGACTGACGAAGCGGAGAGTTTTCCTTCTTTTGTAGTGTATCCGTCACCGTCTGTATAACCTTTTAAGTAGCTTAAGAAGTACTCTTTTGGCATTTCCCACATGAAATGAGGGATGTGTTTATTGTGACTGCCGTTTCCGCAGTGTTTCTCGAAGAATCTGCCGAGAGGTGCTGAGTAGTAGGTGAGTCTGGTTGAGTTATCTTCTGTTTCTCGGGCTGTTGGGTATAGATTGAAAACTTTGTACATTAAGGCGCTACATTCTTCGATGAGTTCTTTTTCGTGTGTTCCTAGGGTAAATTCAAGTCGTCCGTTTGCGCTGCCTTCTGCCGTATAAAGTCCGAAGAGTTGCATTAATTCTGTTGTAATTGCGACTTTTTCCGGGATTTTGGTGTTGTTTTTGATCGATAAAGCTTGTGGTGTGTGTTTGCCGGTTTGCCAATTTGAGACTGTCATTTGTGAAACTCCGAGCATTTGCGAAAGTGCTTTTTGAGAGTGCAATCCTTCCATTTGCATTGCGTGTGCGTATCTGTACTCGAGATCTTGGTTTTCTGTGATTTTTAGCTCTTTCAACCCTGTTTTTTGTTCGAATTGGTGAGCTTTTATTTTGTGAGTGGTTCCGATCCCAGGGATGAATTTTCCTCTTACTTTAAATGGCAGATTTACGAGTAGATCTCCTTCTTTGAGTTCACTGGCTTTTTTGGAAATAATTGTGTTTCCGGAGCGGATGAAAATACTATGGTCTCCTGTTGTTTTGACGGTTCCTCCTCGGAAGTGGATTTTGTAAATTTTATCTGTTTTGTGGCGGTAAACCGCTGATACTTTCTGCCAACTTGAGTTGCCGAAGAATTTGTGTTTTGAGTTTTTTGAGCACCCTCTGAATCCTGTTTTTTCAGGGTCGTAACCCAGTGTTTCCAGGTC
>JAHIUS010000016.1 GCA_018816885.1 Patescibacteria group bacterium
AATCCAGGCATACGCTGAAGGGTCGAGCGCATACTTCAAGTTTTACGGGACAAGTGACGGCAGGCAAGCCATAATGGACGGCCCTTACTATAGCGGATACACGGAGCCGCCACCCGACATAATCGAATACACAACTCAGCTCGCCCCCGGGCAAAGAGTGCAAAAAGACACGGCCCACATGGGGTTCAACGCCACATGGTATAGAACCGTGGTTTATCCGGACGGCGAAAAATACACGGAAACAATTGCCAGCAAATACCAAGCCTGGCCTGCGAAATATCAAGTTGGAATCAGCGAAACAGAACCACTAAACTAGAAACAACATGCGAAATCTAATCGCAATCTTCGCAGCCAATAAACTCCTCTTGCTAATTACGGCGGCCATAGCGGCAATCCTGATTCCGTCAGGCGCAATTTACTTCGAGAACCTTGCATCTTACGATAGCGGGTCGGTATTCTTGAACGGGTGGTCTCTTTGGGACAGCAACTCGTACATTCAGATCGCTCGTGACGGATATTTCGGACGATATTTCGCGTATTTTCCTCTTTGGCCGATAGTGCTCAGGATCGGCGCCATATTCACTCTTGGGAATTATGCGTTAGCCGGACTAATTCTCAATTTGATTTTCTCTTTTGGGGCGGCGGTAATGATTTGGAAGCTCTGCAAGTTGGAATTTAAAGATGAAAAAACCGGACTTTGGGCGAATATATTTCTGTTTTTCTTCCCGACAGCATTCTTTTTGACAGCTCTTTACGCGGAGAGCCTTTTGCTGTTTCTCGGAGTCGCGGGTATATATTTTTTGAGAAAAAAGAATTGGTGGCTTGCGGGAATCGCAGTATTTTTTGCGTCGATGACGAAGGAGGTGGGCGGAGTTATGCTGCTGCCGCTTCTGTATGTTGCCTGGAAAGAAAAAAAATGGCTTTTACCCATGGCTCCGATTCTCGGGGTCACGGCGGTACTCGCAATATACTATTTCACTTCGGGAGATCCGTTAATTTTCTTGAAACAGCATGAAGGATTCGGAAAAACCTTGTCACTCCCCCATGTCCCGATAATTCATGCCCTGCAAAATATCGACAATCCCTACCACGCATGGAATCTGTTTTGCTTCGGATTTACGGCAGTTTTGACCCATCAAGTTTATAAACTTCTTCCGAAAGAATACTTCCTTTACTGTATCGCGGTGCTCGGCCCCGGGCTGATGTCCTCCAACCTTGAAGGGTACTCCCGTTATCTGTTAATCGGATTCCCGATGTTTATGGTTTTAGGGAAATTTCACAAAAAACTTTCAGTAAAAAGTATGTATGTTATATTCCTGTTGCTACTCCTGATATTCACGGTACGATACGTGCTGGGCGAAACAGGCGCATTCCCATTTGACCGCCTTCCGACAATAGGGTTGACATAGTAGTCGAAATCCTACATTATTCGCACCTTAATTTAAACTATTTTAGTCAAATGGCGGCAGACAAAGGCAGACAATCATTGGATGGTGAGCGGGATTCGCTTGAAGAGTTCGAGGAAACTTCATACGAAATAGTAGTTGCCGGAGGAGAAGGGGGTCTTTTGGCTGGAGACGACTTGATAGCCGACGGACGAGTAGTCAGTGCATTTATGGAAGCTGTTCGATCCGGAATAATTAACAGAACCACTTCTCAGCAGGACGCGGTGGAGATTATTAAAGGGCAGGTAGGAAAAGGGGTGAGGATTTTGGAAGCGGGCGAAGCGGCAAGAGCACCACTGCAATGGATAAGGGCATATCTTGGTAAAACAATGAGACAAGAAAAAAAAGAAAAAAAGGAGGAAGCCTTAAAAAGACTCCGGAAATTAGCATCTGTCATTGCAAAAGAAGCAGGAGCTCTCGAGCTTGAAGATAAGGCGATTTTGCGTAGGATGTGGTGTGAAGGCGCTTCAGCAGATCGAGATGCTATTGAGCATCTTGAGAGCGAAGCACAAAGGTTAGAGCAGGAGTCGGGAGAGACAAAGCATATCAAAAAGATAGGACGCGTAACCGGGCTGATGGACCCTGCGTCAAGCAGACGGGAAATGTCGGCATACAAAGGGGCGAAAGGATATGACGAAGGAGAGAAAAGGCATCCCGGCTATAAAGAGGCATCAAATTTACTGAAATTTTGGGCCGGCAGAGCGGCAGACTCCATGAGCACTAAGGGCGTACAAATGGTAGCGGCTGAAATAGGGGCGGGAACAGGGCTGATTACAGAGGCATTAGGCAGGCAGCTTGCCTCAGCCAATACGACACTTGCGGCAGTTGAGATCGATCAAATCGCATATAATTTACTCGATCAGAGGATAAAGGACTCGGGACTGAATAATGTAGTCGTATTAAGAGGCGCGGGAGAGCATGTTCTTTTCGCTGAAAA
Organism: Patescibacteria group bacterium; assembly: GCA_018816885.1. Classification (GTDB taxonomy): domain Bacteria; phylum Patescibacteriota; class Gracilibacteria; order UBA1369; family UBA12470; genus JAHIUS01. The sequence goes on from JAHIUS010000016.1 coordinate 2,383, forward strand.
AGGATTGCATTTGGCAATTGAAGTCCTGACATTGCATCATAGAAACATATTGAGGATTTTTATGGACTTAAGCCAAAGGGCCAAGGAAATGAGAATAGCTCGAGCACAAAGCCCTCTCGACGACACAACCGGCAAACCGTTTGAGCCAGAGCTTTATATCGTTGAAGAGTGTCCGAGTTTTTCTCCGCCTGAAAATCCGGACCAAGTCCAGGCATTTTTAAGAGAGATGCACGGAGCATTTGTAGGATGGCTAATGGGAGAGAAGTGCGATTTGCTAATAAGCCAACAACAAGATCGGGATGCAGCATTTAATGAATTAAGCGCGGTGATAAATGATGAATTAAAGTCTCAAATTGAAGGTGCATACGGGATAGATATAGTAACAATACTTCTAAAAAGACTTGGTCGGGAGAACTATTGGCCGGGAACTTTCGAGGAATGGGTTGAAATGGAAAAAGCATTGGAAGAAAAAGGACTCCCGTCACTGCCAATAAGCGGCGAATTAAAATTATCGGTAAAAACATTACAATCGGTAATACACGCCGCGGGTTTTAAAATCAGAGAACGTGTAAGAACCACAGAAGGTGAAATAGATGTCCCAAACAAAGGCGGACTTATCGCATTTCGCTGTCGTCTCGCGGATTAATCCTCGCCAGCAAGCCCTTTAACATCCTCATTATAAGGATCCAGTTCAAGCATCCTCTTCACCGATCTTTGAAGCTCATCCTCGAGTCCGAGCTTCTGATAATATCCGATCAAAGCCTGCAGATAATCCATGTTTCTCGGCGATTTCCGACTCGCCTTTTCGAAGTTGGCAAGAGCCTTTTCGTCATTATTCAGCTCCATATAAACCCGTGCCAAACTTGCAAACCGCGCAGCCCTTTTGTCATCCAGTGCGATCGCATTTTCATAAGCCTCCGCGGCCTCCAGCAACCTTCCTTGATTGTATAGCGCCCGCCCCAGACTGCTGTAATAGAGTGGATTTTTTTTTAAATTCGTTAATTTTTGGAAGAAAAACTCAGCCTTGGAATCGTTCCCAAGCCCGAGATAAGTCATGCCAAGGTGGAAATTCGCATCAAGATGAGTCTCCTCGATAGACAAAACACGGATAAAAAATTCCTCGGACTCAAGCAGCTCCTTTCTCGCAAAGTGGAACTCCCCTTTCTTCATCAGCCCTCGAACATCCCCGCTCTTCTTAGGTTTAGCGTCATCAGAATTGCCATCTCTTTGATCTTGAGTTTTTGATCTTGAATCTTTGATCTTTGATTTCTGATCTGCGACAAGCTCTGCTTGGAGCTTTTCTCCTTTCAAAACCAGCAGCAGCCTTCTGACAAAAAGAATTCCCAGAAAAACAAGCCCCCCGACAACAAAAATCAGCTTTAAAAAACTAATCATTTTTAACGGGCTTAACGATCTTAAGGTCGGCAACGGGAACAACAATATATTCGCCGTCCTTGTTTTCAACTCGAACCTTTTGATTCAAAACATCCACCCCGCGCACAACACCCGTCTTTCCATCCTTCATGGTGACGCTGCTCATATACGGCGGCAAACTTTTCTTGAGCTGGTCATAGCTTTTGACCTCATAAGCAAGACAGCACATCAGTTTCCCGCAAACACCGGACAGCTTCTCGGAACCCTTATTTGACATATTTTGGACTCGCACCATATCCATTGTAATGCTCTTCAGCTTCCCGACAGCCTGTCCGCAGCAAAGCCTTCTCCCACACTTCCCGTACCCGCGCACAAACCTCGCTTTATCACGCGGACCAATCTGTTGAAGATGGATTTGTCTCTGGAAACGCTGAGCTAATTTTTTTACAAGATCACGGAAATCAACCCGATCATCGGAAGTAAAAACAAAATTGATTTTCGCGCCATCCAAAGAATAAATCGCATCAATGAGATACATATTAAGTGAGAACTCCTCGATATAATTCCTGCACTTCTCCATGGCATCCCTCCCGGACAAAGTATTGGCCTTCATTTTCTGTAGGTCATTATCGGACGCAAGTCGCAAAACAGCCATATTTTTGGCAATTTCTTCGGCATCATCACTCAGGGAAATAATCTGCCCAACCTCATTGCCGCCATCTTCATCGCTGAATACGACCATATCCCCGCGCTTATATTTGTCCCCCTCCTGAGCGGGAATATACAGAGCCTTATAGTGATAAAAAGACAGAATTCCGTAAATTTTTGTCATAATTGCCATAATTCAGAAGCTTAACATTAAATTTTCCAGAGCGAGCTTAGCGTTAACGTTGCGACCCATAAGATACCGTGTTTCCTCTATTTTGTTAATCAAATTCAAGAAATCCTCCTTGGAAAAACGAATAATCTCCGGATACTCCTCCGTATTATCCGCATTCACAAAGCTTCTGACCACATGAAGAAAAATCTCAAAAAACGCCTCCAGATCACGCGGATCACTATCTTTTGCAGTCAAATCCTGCACATACATAAACCTTTTCGTAAGATCTTTATCCCGAAAAAGCGCCCGAATATCATTATAAAGCTTCAGGTATCCCATCATAGCCTCAGGCTCCCTCAGAAGCTCGATCGCCTTCCCCGGCCTCCCAAGAGAAAGCATTACCGCCCTCTCGAGCATGTCTTCGGTCGATTCAATCTGCAATGCTTCCCGCATATCCTGCATTTTCTTTTTTAAAGCCTTCTCCGAAATAGCCGGGAACTTCATCACCCTGCACCTGGAAATAATTGTAGGCAAAAGCTCCCGCAAATTCCCCGCCGTCATAAGAAAAAGAGTCTTTTTCGGCGGTTCCTCAAGGGTTTTCAAAAAACAGTTAGCCGCATCCGGCGTCATCCTCCCAATATTATCCAAAAGAACGATCTTGTAGTTGCTCTGAGCGCTCATGTTCAGGCTGGTAATAATCTCTCTAACAGGTTCGATTTTGATAGAAGTCCCGTCATCCCGCATTTCCGTCGTATCAAGATGTGCACCTTTGGCAATCTGTTTGCAAGTCGGACAAACCCGGCAATAATTATCGTTACACTGCAAAATATGTGCCAAAGTCTTCGCCACAAGAAACTTCCCCACCTTCTCCGGCCCCACAAAAATGTAAGCGTGAGCAAGATTGTCGTTTTTGAGATCGCTTTCCAGCTTCTCAACCTGTTTTTCATGCCCGATAAGAGGCCACTTGTAGAGCATAGTTGTAGGGAGTAGTTGTAGTGGTAGTTGGTGGATGTGGATTATAGCAAAAAAGCTTCTTTTATCATATCAGAACCATGATATACTGCATCTGCAAGCGATTTATACCACTATGGATATATTAAACAGAAAAACGGTTCTTATCGGTGCAGGGGTAATGGCGTTGGCATCAATACCATTAATAAACGCAATAAGAACCAATCAGCAAGAGAACCCGCCAGCCACATGCTGGGTCAATTGCGAAGATTCCGGCAGCCCCCGCGTCGAATGTGAAGGCGGATGGGGAAAAGACACATGGGAAGAAGCTTTTCAAAAATGGGAGGCTGAGCCTCGCGGGACATATCCCGAGTGCTGGACAATTCCTGTGAAGCGATAAATTGCAAAAAGCCACATCAAGAAGTACAATCACACCCCTACTCTTAATAACCTCAAAATGGAAAACCCGAGAGCAAAAGCGGTAGCGGTAATCTTGGCGGGGATACTCCCTATGATCGCCGGCTGCCAAAAAACAAATCCGTGTACGCCCTGTGCCAACATCGATGGAAACAATGAACGTACCCCTGATGTCATATGCCGTGATGATGTTGAATCAGACTTCGCAGACTACCAAGAAGCGTTAAAGGCAGCTAGAAGCAACTTGGCGACTATTCAGCTTTGCAATGCACCGGCGCCAAAACCCAGCCCATAAAAAGCCGTTTTGCGCAGCGAAACACCATAGTCCCGCCAAGGCAGGACCCATTACCACCCTGCTTCCTGCCTCACCAGCATATCCCGCGCCCTTTCCGGCTCGGCCATAATTTCCTTAACAAGTTTTTCCATTCGAACCTTATTTTGTGAGCCTTTGGCCAAAACAACATCCCCGGGCTTAAGTCTTCCACGCAGAAACTCTCCGGCCTCTTTCGAGTCCATGAAGCTCCAAATCGAACTCTTATCAAGTCCGCACTCCTCGGAATACAGCTTTGCGAACTCTCCGACAGTAATCAGCATATCTGCGATTTTCCCGACCTCTTTCCCGACCCTGCGATGTTCACTATCCGTTAAATCCCCCAATTCATTCATATTTCCAAGCGCCGCAATTCTTCGCCCGACTCCGGCAGGTTTTAGTTCGGAAAGAACCTCCAAAGCCGCAAACATAGTCGCAGGCGAAGCATTATAAGAAGAGTCGATAATCACGCTCCCTTCAGCACCTTTTAATAAATTCATCCTTCCAGGCGGCAGAGTAAAATCTTCAAGCCCGGCCTTAATGGTCTCCCATTTAAACCCGGCAAGAAATCCAACCGCAATAGCGGGCAGAACAACATAAATATGATGCCTTCCAATCAGTTGCGGCAGATGCACCGGAATATCCTTTTGATCAAAATTAAGATTAAAAGAAAGCCCCTTCTCGTTACTCTCCACCTCGGAAACCCGAATATCCGCCCCCTCCGAAAGTCCGTAAGTAATCACATTCGCGTCAAGATCCGCAACGATCGAGCTCAGATAATGATCGTCCAGGTTCAAAATCGCCCAATTCCCCTTATTCATCCCCTTAACCAGCTTCGATTTCTCCTTCAAAATCTCCTCCAAATTTTTGAACTGCCCCTCCGCCAGATGAATCGGCTTAATTGCAGACAGAATTCCAATGTGAGGCTTAACAATTTTTAATAAAAAATTCATATCCCCCGGCTTATCCACCCCCATCTCAAGCACCATTTTTTGGTAAGGAGTTTTATCAAAAAGAGCGGTCATAGTCGCCTTCCAGAGAGTCCCACACCAGAGAAGCGGGCTCGAAAACCCCGACTCCTGCTCCAAAATCGCCAGCAAAATCCCAAACTCGGTATTGTAACTCTTCTGATTCCGCAGAACCTGAAACCGACGCGATAAAACATGATAAATCGCCTCTTTCGTACTCGTTTTCCCCACAGAACCCGTCACCCCGATGATTTCCGGCTTAAGCCTCCTGAGGCGTATCCGCACAAGCTGCTGCAAATACCAAAGAATGGCTTTTTTAAGCGATTTCTTGAGTTTTCGGAGGTGTTTTTGCATAGTGGGCTCAAATGCTATAACAAAGCCGGGTTAAAATCAATCTTAGTGATTACTGCATTTCGCCAACTATTGTTGTGTGTGGACCTGCCTGAGTTTTTTCATTGATAGCCATTGTAGTAGCGCTGTCAACGAGGTCGGTTAGCTCTTCGCATAAAGCTTGTGCGGTTTCATATGCTTGTTCCAGTCCGGCCCCTTGCGAAACGTCGACGCTTTGTCCCAATACATTAACTCCTTCAATGACACACTCGCCACCCATAACCCAGTTGTCGCCTCCGTAACAGGTCACATTACCTGTCTGCATTTTGAATCCGCCTTCAGAAAAACTCAAATGTCCAATTTGTGTTCCGGGATGAGCGATAACAGTTGAGCGTGAAGTTAATTCTATATCTTTTCTAACAACTCGTCCGCCTCTGGCAGGGTCGGTCAAAATTGCAGAGCAATGGAATCCATCCGCTTCAGGATCGCCGGCTACAATGCCTCTTAAGCTATTTCCATCCACCGTCACCAGTTCAAAATACCTTGATGGAATCAAGTCGGCCCCCTGTTTTTGCTGCGGGAACCTCGACATCTGATCGGATTGTGCGGACTGCTTGTCCAAGACATACCAAGTGCTGTCATTAATCAATTGCCGAAACCCACCTACCAACGATAACGCATCCACATTTTCAGGCGATGTGTATCCGCCAAGTTTTTTAGGCAAAAGAGCCCCGCAGCCCGCCTGGGACAATAAAGTTGCAGCCAATAACAAGACAGTTCCTCCAAAACGGCGACAATTACGTTCAGTATTTTTCATAAAGGTTTCTTTAATAAAATAAGGCCGAATCGTAGGTTATTGTAGGGGTTTTGTCAATGCCTAGTTCATGCCGCACTTGTTTTCCATCCCTGGAGTTATTATTAATGAGCGTTTTCGTAATCAATATAATCACGCCCTACGTAGCACTGATCATGCCTTAACAAAATAAGCGCCATAGTTGCAGCACATGCATGCATGCAATCTAAGCCCATTTGCTCAAATTCCAAAATAACACCGCGCATATTTTTACCGCCAAAACATTCACGCAGCTTCTGAGGAAGCATCTCAAACAGATCTTCATTACAGCAACTCTGGCAAAATCCTTCTACTGATTTACGGAATGACATGTAAATAGACGTATTCCCGCTTAATTCACTCAAAACATCTAAAATTTCTTTGGTAAATTCATACACGGGCCGAAAAGCCTCTTTGGGGTTATTGCGCGGGTCCATGGGGTGGAAAGTCAGCCCAAGCTCTTTTGCAAGCGGCTCAATTAATTCATACCCTGTCTTGGTAAGTATGGCATCAGAAGCACCGGGGGAATTAGCGTAAGTATCAATAATACCTTGCTCATTGAGCGTATACATAAGCTGGTCAACAAACATTTTAGGAACTTCGACACGCGAACTGTTCATCCTGTTCCCACTAGTCTCCAATGAAGCATCCATAGGTTGGTAGATTAAATGTTAGGGAAACATCATAACAAAATCGCGCAGTCTAAGCTACAAACAAAGCTGTTTTGCGAAGCAAAACACCAAACTACCGACTGTAGACTGCAGACTGTCTACTACCAACTACTCCTTCGCAAACTCCACAACCTTTTTGAAAACCTCGGGCTTGTGAACGGCGATATCGGCAAGAATCTTACGGTCAACAATGACCTTTTTCTCAGTAAGAGCGTTCATAAACCGACTGTACATCCATCCTTCAGCCCGAACGGCAGCATTGATTCTGGTAATCCAAAGACGCCTAAATACGCGCTTTTTCTTCCTCCGATCAACATAAGCGTGCATTCCGGCCTTCGCGACAGCGTTTTTCGCCCTTCGGAAAAGGTTCTTTCGCCCGCCCCGATAGCCTTTTGCCATGTCGGTAATTTTGTTGTGTCTTCTTCTGGTGGTTGTTCCGTGCTTAACTCGAGTCATTGTATTTAATTGTTAGTTATTTATAAATCAAAATCATAGATCAAAAATCAAAGATCAAAGATCTATGAAGATAAGAGCTTGTTGAGCTTCTTTTCGTTGGACTTGGAAACACATTGCTTGTTCCCTCCAAGTTTCTTTTGTCTTTTGGATTTTTGTGAAAGAAGATGCCTTTTGCAGGATTTCTCCATTCGGATCTTCCCTGAACCTGTTTTTTTAGCGCGTTTCTTCGTGCCGCTATGAGTTTTTTGCTTCATGATTTGAGTATTTTTAAAATTTAATTTTTCACCACTCTATGGTTTTTGATCTATGATCTAGGGTCTATTTCACGGGACTTAGAATCATCACCAGGGTATACCCCTGCCCTTTCGGATCCTGGTCCACCTTCGAGTACTCCTTCAGCATATCCTTGAACTCGTGCATTTTATTATATCCGAGGTCCTTGTGCTGCATTTCCCTGCCCTTGAATATCAGTTGAACCTTTACACCATTCCCTTCTTTCAAAAACTTTATTGCGCTGTTAGCCTTCATTTCCATTGAGCCCTTATCTGTTCTGAGGGAAAGTCGGATTCCTTTTATCTCAGATTTTTTCTGCGATTTGCGCTGTTTTTGATCAATCTTCTTCTGGTGGTACTGATATTTTCCGTAATCCATTACCTTGCAAACGGGAGGATTGGCTTTCGGGGCTACCTCAATCAGGTCGAGACCCTGTTCTTGAGCCAAAGCCATGGCCTTTCCGGTTCCCATAATTCCAAGCTGTTCATCGTCCTCCGAAATGAGGCGGACAGTAGGGACCTTGATCTGATGATTTGCGCGTAATCTTTTAGCGATTTTAGTGGGGTTGCAGGTTAAAGCCCAACAATCTTATGAGAAAACTTTACTGTAGTCAAGTAAAAGCATAAACTGGTCGAGCTTTAATATTTGGCTTATGCAAGTCACCAGGGCGGAAACCGCCCAAATAAAAAAAAACACGCCTAAAGGCGTAACAATTCAATCGATGTGCAGTACAGACACCGAAGATGTCAAAGCAACGGTTGCCCAAGTCCGTGCTCTCGAGAAAGAAGGATGCGAGCTAATCAGAGTTGCCGTCCCGACCGAAAAAGCCGCGAAAGCGCTTTCAAAAATCAAGAAGAAAATGACAGTCCCCTTGATTGCGGACATACATTTTAACCCGAAACTGGCGATCCTCGCTCTCGAAAACGGCGCGGACAAAATCAGAATTAATCCCGAGAACATCGGCGATAAAAAAGAGCTCAAAAAAATAGCTTTAGCCGCCAAAAAACATGGAGCAAAAATCCGAATCGGCTTCAACGAAGGCAGTAGAGGCACTGAAAACTTAGCCAAAACCGCAAAAACCTGGATCAAATTTTTCGAGAAAATACCCTTCACGGACCTCGTAATATCGGTAAAAAGCAGCTCAGTCCGCAAAACAATCGAAGCAAACAGAGCGCTTAAAGATTGCGGCTACCCGCTCCACATCGGAGTAACAGAAGCAGGGACCCGCGAAACCGGCGCAATCCGCAGCGCAATAGCGGTAGGATCACTCCTGGCGGATGGAATCGGCGACACGATTAGGATCTCTCTCGCCGCAGACCCCGTCGAAGAAGTGAAAGTCGCCAAAAAAATCCTCGATGCCCTCGATATACGCAAGCTACCCTTAAGAATAATAGCCTGCCCAACCTGCGGACGAACCAAAGCAGATGTCTGGGCCGCTGCCGAAAAACTCGAACGCGACCTCCGGCCCAAAAATCCGCTGGTAGTCGCAATCCTCGGCTGCGGCGTAAACGTTATTGGCGAATCCAAAGGCGCCGACTATACTCTTGTAGGCGTTGATAAGAGTCACTTTACTCTACTAAAAGGGCGGAAACCGGTGATGAAGAAGGCAACTTACGAGGAAATATTTAAATATCTGAAAGAACTATGAATGAGATACAGGGCGACTCGGGCTCGAGGGAAGAATATAGCGAAAGTTTTATTGAGGAGCAGTTCAGTGCTTTGATAGAGAAACTGCGTACTTCTTCAAATAACCTTAGGATTAAGGGGCCATTTACCCGCATTGACGGGGTGGTAATGTGGCATTTTTATGCGGAAGCGCCTAGGAGGGGCTCGACCATGTTTACGGAAATCAGGTACAGCAAAGACGAAAGAATCTTTAGAGGATTTCTTAATGGAGTCCTCAATGATTTTGACGAAGATGGCTTCAGGCTTGAAAGTATAGAAGAAGTTCTGGGGGGGCTTGAAGAAAAATTCACATGACGCACATCAAACTTTTCAAACAGGCTGGTCAATAAGAGCGACTAAAATTGCCACCATCTGTCGCGTCAGATATACTCCACCCACTGGGTACTTGGCACTCATTACTTCTTACTAACACAACATGCAAAAAACCATAAAAGTCATCCTCGCCTTCATCTGGCTCGCCGTAATCGGCTACTTTTTTTACTTCCAGAATCACCTCTATTACTTAGAGAGCCTCACCTTCCTGGGAAGGATTATTCCCGGGCTTATTGCGGTCGCGATAGTTTTGATAGGAGCCTTTTTATTCAAAAAAACAAACTTCTGGATAGCCCTACTCACAATCTTTCTCCTGACAGGCACGGTATTAACAGCCTCTCAGCTATCGGCAGACCTCGCCCTCTACAGCGGGAACACCTTGATCCAGGATGAACTCGGCTGGGGGATGCTCGCGGAAGGAATCGAGCCCTCGGCAGGCATGACGGTTATGGTGGAAAAGGACACAATCGTGGGAAGTTCAAGCAAACTTATGTCGGCACTACCCGCAGAAATAGGAGAGTTTTTCGCAAAAGTAGATATCCTTAAATCAGTCGCATTCGTTTGGCTGAACCTCATAATGGTGGTCGGATTTCTCGCACTTCTCACTTTGGCGGCCTTCTCAATCGGACATAAAATCCTCAAACCCAAGAATCTGACCCTCGCAGAATTCCTGATGAGTACGGCGATAGGAATAGGAATTTATATGGGCGCGATGTTTGTCCTTGGGCTTGCCGATCTGATTTATTGGCCGGTCATAGTCGCGATAGCGGCAATCGGATCAGCATTTTCAGGAAGAAGCATCCTTTTATTAATTAAAAAAATAACAACCTGGCAACCGAAAATCACGCCAAGCATCCTCCCGCTCGCGGCGATAACGGTCCTGATTTACAACATACTGGACATCATAAGACCCGTTCCGATAGGATGGGACGACACCAATTACTACCTCTACATCCCGGAAAAAATCGCTGGAACTCACGGTCTTCTCGACGGCGCGGGAGGTATGTACAACTGGGAACTTTTCACAACAATCGCAAGCTTCACAAACAGCGCGATGCTGCCGATGTTCACGAACTTTTGGGGAGGCCTACTCGCTTTGGCGGCTCTATACCTTGTCCTAAAGCAATTTCTTTCGAATAAAAACGCACTTACGCTAACAAGTCTTTTTTACATTTTGCCGGCGGTGATTTTTCAATCCTCAACAGATATAAAAAACGACCTTCCGCTACTATTCTTCATCTTGATGGCGGTTTACGCTTTTACCAAAAAAGAGACAAGGTTCGCCGCGATAATGCTGGGAATCGCAGTTGGAATAAAAGCAACGGCGGCGATAGCGGTAATCGCAATGATCCCTCTGCTATTCAAGAAAAAACAAGCAATAGCGGTAGGATTCTTCCTGTTCGCGATGCTATTCTTCGTGGCCGGACAGGGGAATTTATTCCTTGTCGATATGTTCTCCCCGGAAACAATACGGATAATCTCGTATGCGCTTCTCGGAACCGGAGTATTGGCTTTGATACCCGTTAGACCAACCAAGCAAACGGCGGTATTTCTGGGGCTCATTGCCGCCACCATGCTCCCCTGGATTATCAACAACTCGATTATCGATGGCATGCCGCTCACCACCACAACATATCTTGGCAGCAACCCGAACAATGCAGGAATCAGCTTCACCGGGTATGTCGAGCAGTGTCCCGACCTGGAGAATCTCGATGAGGAGCTCTCGCGATACATAACCGGTAACGGGCAGAAAGAGTTTGGCGTGAACCTCTTTCATTTATTGAGAATGCCTTGGCAGATGACGATGAACCCCGGTTTTACGGGGATTTATTTGGATATAAGTTTCATATTTTTGGGGCTTTTGCCGTTATTTTTGTGGTATCTGATAGAAAAAAACGACAAAAAATTCAAAGTAATTGCAACTGCAAGTGCCTTTTACTTCCTCATTCTTACTCTGTTTTTCAACGGGGTGATTTGGTACGGACTTGCCGGGATTTGTATGCTGATTTTGCTTGTTGGTATTATGCTGGAATCTTATGAAAAAGACTCTTGGCAGGGTGAAAAAATGCTGAGCCTTGTTGTAAGAACGGCGCTTACCATTACGGCCATTACGGTTGTTTTTATGAAAATCGCATCTTTCGGCAGTATCGAACAGTTGGCTTATCTCGGGGAAGTTATTGATGAAGAAAAATATATCGAAACCATTTATCCCGGAGTATTGCAGGCAGTCGAAATAGTGCCGGAAGATACTCATGTGTTAAGCATTGGCGGAGGAACAGCATACTTTTTTGCGGGGGAAAATATCGACTTCGTTAAAGATGAAACCTTTGACACCCTGGCTTGCCTTAGGCAAAATTACACCCCAGAGGAAGTCATAGAAATTTACAGAGATCTGGGGATCGGATACATGGCAATCGACTACACTTTGCTTTTGGAACCGGATGCGGACGACGCAATTCGGAAAAGATACATAAACGCTCTCGAATTTGCAGATAAGTACTTGGAAAAACTGGTCTCCAAAGAAGATTTTGCTCTCTACAAAATATGAAAAAAATAATAGTTCTCGGCTCAACCGGTTCGGTCGGCCGCCAAGCTCTGCAGGTTGCAAAAGGCCAAAAAATAGTCGGCATAAGCGGCCATTCCAACCTGAAACTTCTCGAAAAACAGGCGAAAGAATTCGGCTGCCCTTATACGCTGGACCCTATGGAACTTGCCTCGCAAAAATGCGATATAGTAGTAAACGCAATCTCGGGACTTGCCGGCCTCCCGCCTCTTCTCGCCGCATTGGAAGCGGGCAATAAAGTTGCACTCGCAAACAAAGAATCAATAGTTGCCGCCGGTTCCCGCCTGCACAAATACCGCGATCAAATAATTCCCGTCGATTCCGAACACTCTTCGATTTATAGATGCCTGCAAGGCCGCGAAGAACCGATCAGGCGCATAATTTTAACCTGTTCGGGCGGCCCTTTCTTCGGTCGCACGGATCTTTTCGGGATAACCCCTAAGCAAGCTCTCGCCCACCCAACATGGAAAATGGGCAAGAAAATCTCAATAGATTCCGCAACACTGATGAACAAAGGATTCGAAATCATCGAGGCGCACCATCTTTTCGACATCCCTTATGAAAAAATCGATGTTCTCATCCATCCTCAAAGCCTCGTTCACGGCATAGTTGAATTCGAAGACGGCTCAATCCTCGCTCACGCTAGCAATCCGGACATGCGCATCCCGATAGCTTACGCCCTGGGACTTCCGGCGCCTAACAACAAACTCAACCTTACAAGCCTGGAATTCTTCCAGCCCGATCATAAAACTTTCAAAGGCATCAAACTTGCGCTAAAATTCCAATCCCGCGGCGAAAGTCTGGTCCGCGCGAACGACGAAGCTGTCTCGAAATTCCTCGCAGGAGAAATAAGCTTCCTCGACATCTATAAATACATAGAAAAGAACGCATGAACATAGGAATAATTTTAGCCGGAGGCCAAGGCTGGCGCCTTGAAGCCGGGACCAAGAAGGCTTTTGTTACAATGCTGGGTTTGCCGATGCTTCATTACTCGCTGGCCGATTTCTTAGCATCAGACCATATCGATATTGTCGTCGTTGTGATTCCGCCAGGCTGCATCCGCGAATTTAACAAGGTCGCAAGCAGACTCCCTCCAATGAAAGAAGTTTACAAATTAACGGGAGGAACGACCCGCTTTAAATCTCTAAAAAAAGCTTTTAAAGCAATAGAAAAAAACATCCCCGAAAAAGACCTCAAAACCTCCAACATAATCATCCACAACGCCGCCAATCCGGGAGTAGGTTTGGACGAAATCCAGCAAGTTGTAGAAGCGCTCGATATCTGCCCCGCAGCCGGAATAGCGGTACCTTTAACCGACACACTCCGCCAGATCAAAAGTAACTCAACAATGACAATCCCGCGCGACAACCTCTGGCGAATGCAAACCCCCCAAGGACTTCACTACAAAACTCTCAAAGAAGGAATAAAACTCGCCAAGGAAGAGCCAACAGACGATCTTCAGCTCGCCGAACTCCAAAATATCAAACCGAAAATCATCCCCGGCGCCGCCCAAAACTTCAAAGTAACTTCACAAACAGATTTCGACCTGATGGAAAGCCTCGTCCTGGCCAAGCGCCAACACGACACGGGCATAGGAGAAGACTTTCACCTCTTCGGAGAAAGAGAACCGCTCATCCTCGGAGGCATGGAATTTCCCGATTACAACAGGTTGGAAGCCGACTCGGACGGAGATGTAATGCTCCACGCACTCATCACCGCCCTCCTGCAGTACATGGGAGAAGGCTCCCTCGGCAAATTCATCGAGCCGATATTCGAAGAAGGAGGCGGAGACAGCAGGTATTACCTTGAAAAAGCTTTTGAACTTCTTGATAGGGACACTTTTCAGCACTGGATAACCAAAATCCAGTTCGTATTCGAAGGCGAAATCCCAAGCATCGACCGCATCGCTCCCCGCCTCAAAAAATCTGTCGGAAAACTTTGCAGCGTCCCCCCGCATATCATCTCAATCGCCGCCCATACTGGCGAAGGACTCACGGAAGGGTTAAGATGTATGTGTCTAATTTCTTTTGATCGGATATGGTTAGGATAGCGACAGGAAGCGACAGCGATCCAGTCGCCAAAAAAACTATGAAACAAATCGTAAAATCTTACGCAAAAGTAAATCTCACTCTCGACATACTCGGTCGAGACCCGGAAACCGGCTATCACTTTATCGATACCGTGATGGCTGAGGTGCCCGATCTTTATGATGAAATCACAATTGAGCCTAGCGATCATCTCGAGATTTTGACCGACAACGATGAGCTCAATGAGTATCCTGAGGAGAACCTCGCGTACAAGGCGGCCCTCGACGCTCCGGTTAAGATTTTTATCAAAAAAAACATTCCACTAAGATCAGGCTTGGGAGGAGGATCAAGCAACGCCGCAGCAATCTTGAAGGCCCTCCACCCCGAAAAAGCACAGGAAATCGCCCCGCGACTTGGCATGGATGTGCCCTTTTCGGTACAAGGAGGCATCTGCCGCTGTACCCACTTCGGAGAGGTTATCGAGCCGATCCAGACCGACTTGCAATTGCAATTCAAGCTCGACGCAACAGAAGGAACTCGCTCCACACACGGAGTCTATCAGTCGATTGACCTTGAAAAATGCGGCCGCGACGTCGCGAAGACCGAGGCCTTAATCCGCGCACTCCAAGAAGGCGACCTCGCAGCAGTCCGCGCAAACATTCACAACGACTTCGGCAAAGGATTAACAGGTTCAGGGCCGACTAAATTCCGCATCATTAGCTGATCGGCAAGCCCCGGCTCAGGCCGATCTCTCAGCCGCCAGTCTTCAGGCGGACTATTTTCGCCCTTGATCATTCCGCAGTGAGCAAGCCGCTCATGCCTCTTGCATAACGCTCTGATGCAGTCCGGATCGTGAGTGTGGTGCTTCGAGAATCTCTTGGCGTGATGAAAAATCTCAGGAGGATGAGTGCACTCGGGGAAAGCACATTTGTACTCTTGTCTGGCCAGAACAAGACGCTGAACATCCTTGCGGATGGTCCGAGGAGGGTTCTTGCGCGCTGTTTCCCGCCGCTTGATGCAGTCGGGACAAACCTTGATCTCCACGCGCTCTTCCTGCGGCGCGCCCTCCATCATGGCTTCCATTGCCTCGTTCCAGGTTAAAGCCTCTCCCCGCTCTTTTTCTAGCTTTTGTTTGAGTCGCCTGAGCTTAGCCTCAACCTGTGGACTGACTTTAAAAGAAAGGGTGTTCCATTCAGGTTGGGGATTACCGCATGCGGTAGATTCTGACCTGTTATTTTGTACGCAAAGAACAAGTGCTTGCTGAGGCATAGTTTCGACCTTCTCAGCCCACTCCTTTTCATTATCAGAAGTGGCAATATAGGCGACTTTCTCGACCTTGCTCCAACTCTGAGCCCCGGTCTCAAACTGCTTTTTAAGTGTTGGCTTATCTTCAAGCTTCCCGGAAAGCCTCAAGATCCGATCAACCTGCTCCTTCCTCATGCTAGCAAGCTTAGCCGCGAACTCATAGATAGAGGAGTATCCCCGCCTCTTATAAAGTCGCCTGTGATAGACCTCCGGCAGCAGTCCGGCGAACTTCCGAGTCCATTCCCGAGCCTTGAAGCCGTATTGCTTACAAAGTCCGTAAAGCTCGCCATCAGATAGTTTCTTGACGTTCATTTTGACTGTGGTCAAATAGTGAGTGTATGCTTATGTTAGCAGGTTAAAACCCCCGGGTCAATGACAAAAAATGCTATCACGAAATGATCCGTCAAAAATGCAAGATGAAATTTATTCTTCAGTAAAAAAGGGTTTCAAAAGATATCTGCAGCGTTGAGATGTATCAGTACGCCAACCTGTGATTTCAGGATCTTTGCCATCTTTGCCTTTTTGAATCTCAGGGAGTGCAGTCCTGCAGTTACCATTATGATCAATTTTGTCACATCCCAATACTCCTCTGCGACCATCGCGCATCAAAATCACAATAGGTTTCTGAGGGAGATTGTGCTTATCAAAGCCTTTCCGAGCAGACTCTATAAGCTTAGCTTTACCCCAATCTATGTCGCCTGAAGAGGAGGAGGTGGCTTGGTCGATCAATACTTGCAAATCATCTTTAGAATGCATGCTTGTACAAGGCTCAGGCAAAGAGTTGCTACCTGCTACTTCTGTTCCCATAATGTTTTAAAATTAGGGATATAGGGAAACACTCTACCATATCCCATTGCCCTGTCACAACAAAAAATTCTAAAAACGACTTCCATGAAACCAAGCAATCGATGGCCCGACATCAGTCCTCAAGGATTCCATAAAGTCGGTTATTTTCTGCAAAAAAGGGGTCGGCTCCACGCAGCTAAAATCATAAGTTCCAAGCTCCTCTGCCAATAACTCCTGCAGATCCTCGTCGGAAACGCCTTCCACTCGAACACCATATTGAGCAAAAACATAAGCAAGAGTAATAGCGCAGTGGTGATTTTTATTAAGTACTCCTTGATATAAAATCTGAGCACCTTCAGCAATACGATCGGAATCGGGATCTAATAATAGGTATATGCCATACATTATCTCAGACATAGGATGATGAAGTTCAATAGATTGTTGAAATAGATCCTCTGCAGTTTTTGGATGCTTTTTCAAAAACAACAACCCTAAATTATGAAGAATATTACTTCTTTCAAGCGGCGAAGCCGATTCCCCCAAGGCTTCAAGAGCTTCCTGATAATCATTTATTGCATCATCGGTTTCACCCATGGCCTGATGAACACGAGCTTTTTCATACAAGGACAAATGCTCTAATAAATCAGGGGTCACGCGCTCTGCAACTTTACGAACAAGCTGCATCGGAGAATCAGCACGCAAAGCTTTCAACAAATCTTGTTCTTCCAATTCACCCGGTTTTTCATCTCCCAGAGATTCCAAGTATTCAACAAGATCAGGATCATATTGTTCTTCAAATGATTCAGGCATTTTTTAAAATTAAAATATAGGAAAACACTCTACCACACTAACCCCTAAATCCTCAATCCTAAATCCCCTCCTAAATCCTATCCCCTACATCGCCCCCCGCCCCTCCAGCGCCCGACTCAAAGTAGTATGATCCGCATATTCAAGGTCCCCTCCGGAAGGCAGTCCCCGCGCAATCCGCGACACAGAAACATCCAGCCCATCAAGCATCCTGGCAATATAAAGAGCAGTAGCCTCTCCCTCCAGATTAGGATTGGTCGCCACGATAACTTCCTTGACAGAAAGCTCCCCATCAAGCCCGCCCTTGGCAACCCTCTCCTGCAACTCCTTCATCCGAATATCATCAACCCCGATTCCATCAAGAGGCGCAATCAACCCATGCAAAACATGATAAACACCTTTAAACTCACCGGTTTTTTCAATAGCAATCAAATCCAAACTGTCCTCAACCACACAAATCACCTCTTTATCCCGACTGGAATCATCGCAAATCTCACAAATCTCACCCGTACATAAATTAAAACACTCCCGGCACAAGCCGATCCCCTCCCTGACGCGAGCAACCGCATCAGAAAGCCCCCGAGCAACTCGATCAGGACTTTTCAGGATATGAAAAGCCAACCTCTGAGCCGTTTTGGGTCCGATCCCCGGCAGCCTCCCGAGCTCGTTTATCAGGTCCTCAACATTTTTCGGAAGGTACTTGGCCATCAATCATCTTTAGAAAATATTTGTGAACCCTCAGGTCTGAAGTCAGCTCCGGGTGAAAGCTGGAAACCAGGATATTCCCCTGGCGACACATTATAACCTCCTTCCCGTATTTAGCCAAAATTTCGACCCCTTTGCTTGTTTTTAGAATTTTTGGAGCCCTTATAAAGATTGCATTAAAAGATTTTCCTTTAAAAATCTTGATCTCCGCCTCAAAGCTATCCATCTGCCGCCCATAGGCATTTCTTTCAACTTCAATATCCATAAAATCCTCAAGCAAAATCGCTCCCGCGCAAGTCCCGTAAACCGGCATCCCGCCACGAATTCGATCAGCAAGAGCCTTGTCTAAGCCTGTTAATTTCATCAGCTTGCGAATCGTAGTGCTTTCGCCACCCGGGATAACAAGAGCCGCAACCCGTGTCAAATCGTCAGGCACGCGAACTTCAAGAACCTCGGCACCGCAAGCCGCAAGAGCCGCCTTATGCTCTTTAACAGATCCCTGAATTGCGAGTACGCCGATTTTCATTTTCTAATTTCAGATTTAAACCCCGCGATCAGCATATTTCGTCTCCAAATCCTTAATTTCCAAACTATCCATCGCCTCCCCCAGCCCCTCGGAAATAGCCGCAATTTTAGCAGGATCATTGTAATGCATAACCGCCTCAACAATAGCTTTCCCTCTTTTAGCAGGATCAGAAGATTTAAAAATCCCCGACCCGACAAAAACACCATCACATCCAAGCTGCATCATCATAGCCGCATCAGCAGGAGTGGCGATCCCCCCGGCCGCGAAGTTTACAACCGGCAATTCCCCTTCCTTAGCCACACTTTTAACCAAATCCAAAGGAACCCTCATCTCCTTAGCCGCTTTCTTGAGTCCATCAGCCTTCATCTTAGTCAAAGCCTCAAGTTCTCGAGTAATTTTCTTCCAATGACGAACAGCCTCAACAACATTCCCCGTCCCCGCCTCGCCTTTGGTCCGGATCATCGCAGCCCCCTCGGAAATCCGCCGAAGAGCCTCCCCGAGCGAAGTCGCTCCGCAAACAAAAGGAACTTTAAAATCACCCTTATAAACATGAGCCTCCTCATCCGCCGGAGTTAAAACCTCACTCTCATCGATATAATCTACACCGAGAGCTTCAAGAATTTGAGCCTCAACAAAATGCCCGATCCGCACCTTCGCCATCACCGGAATAGTCACGGCCTTCATAATCCCCTTAATCATCTTAGGATCACTCATCCTCGCAACCCCGCCATCTTTCCGAATATCGGAAGGAACCCTTTCCAAAGCCATCACCGCAACAGCCCCCGCATCCTCCGCGATCTTAGCCTGCTCGGGATCAACAACATCCATAATCACCCCGCCTTTCAGCATCTGCGCCAGCCCTTTCTTGAGGAGAGGAGTATTTTTTTTCTTAGCCATGATTAATTTTTTAAAAGTAAAAAGCAGAGTGATTTTACAATATAAAAACCGTTTTGGCGAAGCCAAAACACCAATCACTAGGTACTTGGTACTCATTACTACTCACTACCCCCCCACAGCGCATCAAACCACCCCTTGAACAGCTTTACAATCTCGTGATTTTTCACCAAAAACCCCAAAAACGGATCCTTATTGATCAAAATAATCAGCTCATCGTCGTACATCAATAAGGTGGAATCCGGCACCGCGGAAGAAATCAGAAACTTGGTCTCACGGAGCTCCTCTTTGTCGTTGAGCGAAAGCCTCTTCCCGTAATGATCGCGCGGAATTAGCTGCCGAAGCCGAATCCCCTCCCGAACGCGAGTTGCAATATAATGTTTTTCGTCATGCGAACGACTCGTTACATTGGCAACATTCAGGCTCGACCCGTAGAAGCGAATAAACTTCTCCCGGCATTTAAGCGACCTCTCCAGTAAATCCATAGCCCCCTTCCTTTCTTTATAAAAAACGATATCTTCAGCTGACATCAAGGCCGGCATAATATTGTCGAGCTGAATACGCGCTTCATGAATCGAAGCCTCCCGATCCTTAATGAGTCCGATCAGTTTGTCCGGAGAGCAGGCCGTGAAATGCTTAATCCCGTTCCTTTTTCTTCCACGAAAAATCCCCATTTCGCACAAAGTTTTCAAATGTTTATAGGCATCCGATCGATTAAGATGAACCTTTTGGGCCAAAACGCTCGCGGGCTGTTCCCCCAGCTTCAGGGCTTCGGCGTAGAGCAGTTCATGCTTTTGCGACAAATCCAGTACACGAAAAATTTTGGTCAGCATATAGAGTGATCAAATATTTAGCCGAAATACTAAGGCACATATGCGAATTTGTCAAGGGTCATTTTCAGAGTTTGTCATGACTCTGTCATTTTAACCTGTTAATTCTGCCAAAAATCACATTGGAATTGTGTCAAAAAACTTGCACAACGCAAAAGAGACCCATCCTAGGACAGAATTTATATCCAAAAGCACCATACTGCCGACTGTAAACTGTAGACTATTCACTAACTAATACGACCACCTCTGCCTGATACTCCTGTCCTTGCGATGTATAAATAAATTGGCCTTAGCCTTAATGGCAAGCTTCCTCCCGTATTCAATCGCTTGCTGTTGAGTTTTAAAAATCTTTCCACCCTCAGCGGTATCATATTTCCGCACAATCCATCCTTCTTCATGAGGCATGACATGGCTGCTCCTATCCCCTTTTTCCATGGCCTCGATATAAGCCTTTATCTTGGGGTTGTTAGGGTTTGGGGGTCTAAGCGGTATTAATTTATATTTCATGCGGAAATCATTTTATCGAGATCATTTTCAGTATATTGAGAAGCTTGAAGAAACTCAACAACAGATCTTTTATTGAAAAACTCAACTTTTTTAAAAGACATTTTCCTGTCTTCCAGGTAAAAATTCCTAAAAATCACAATTGGAACTTCAGGTTTATTCTCAGCTATCCATAAAAGCGTCCTTCGCGCCCCGCAATGAGTCCGTAGAAAGTGAATATCCGCAAACTGTCTATCTCTGTTCAAAAAAGCCTTGAATGCTCTGTCCAAATCATTAGGCAAAATCGCATAGATACGAGGCTTCTTCTTAGCCTTGCGAATCTTACTGAGCTTAATTTGCGCCCCAATAGGATTAGAAAGCGTCCCATCGAAGATAATTCCGTCAAAACCTCCTAAATACTCACTCAAAAACTCGGTTTTCCCGGAAGCCGCACCGCCGCACATCAAAATAACATCCTTGAAATCACTGTTTTTCAAAGCATCCTCAAGCATCTCATCAGCAATCCTCGCAGACTCCGTATGCACATTTTCAACCCTGCTTGGCCTGTAGCCTTCCAGGGTCTTTTTTACCTCATCCGAAGAAATAATAATCGGCACCATAATAACCTGAAAATACAGCGCCGACATTAAATTGAGATTAAAAAACAGGGGGTGATTTGTAAAACAAGCACTCTATGATACAATCCCATCCCTAACTTTTAATTCAAAAACATGTCAGAAAAAATACAATTAAGCTACGCACCGGGGAAATACGAACTATACGGAGCAAAACGAGGAGTAAAATCTTTTGTTCACGACTTAAAGGGGTGCAATCCGCAGGAGGTAATGCTCTTTAGTAAAAAAGGAGCCAATCCGGAGCCGCCAAGCGGGGAAGAGTACGGAGGTAAAGTCCAGGCATGGGTCCGAACAGAAAACATCGACGGTGCTTCTACAAATCAAGAGTTTCAGGCAAGCGTACGAGAATTAACAAACAGCTATTACAATTGCGGGCCGATAGACACGATGGTGACCCCTCCACCGGATCATCGCAGTGAAGGCGACATCACGATAGATGAAAACGGCGTCGCGCGTTATATTGACGACCCAACAATAACCTGGACACCGGTTTTAGAGGTCACTCAAGAACAAGCGGAAAAAATCATAGCTTGCCTAGGAAAAGAGTTGTCAGAAACAAGCCAAGTTATTACAGAAAAGGAAAATGAATTAGATAGATACAAAGATTTACGCGAAGAAATTCGCCGGCGCAGAGAACAACTGGAATCGATAATAGAAGAAGAATGGGGCGATGAGATTTCGTGCTAGGACAGAATTCCCACCCACTGGGTACTTGGTACTCCTTACTTGGCACTATAGATACTCATCCCAACTCTTAATCTTCAGATCATCAATCCCGTACTTCCCAATCGTCCGCACCATCAGCCTCGCAAGCTGTAAATTCGTCAACAAAGGAATATTCGCATCAATCGCCCGCCTCCTGATCCTATACCCGGCAGTCAGTTCTTCATGACTGTAATTTCTTGGAATATTTATAACCAAATCAATACTCCTATCTCGCAAATAATCATCAAGATTAGGCGACCTAGAATCTCCGACCTTGTGCAAAACATGAGACTTGAGCCCGTTTTCAGCCAAAAATTCATGAGTCCCCTCGGTAGCAAAAAGAGAAAAGCCCATTTCCTTCAACGCAATCGCCGATTCAAGAAAATCCGCTTTATCCTCCACCCGCCCGATACTAAGAAGAATATTTTTCCGAGGTATCTCGAACCCGACGGAGATCATAGCTTTCAGAAAAGCCTCCTCAATATCCTCCCCGAAACACGCGACCTCACCCGTAGAAGCCATCTCAACTCCCAGAACCGGATCGGCACCCTTCAGACGCGAGAAAGAGAACTGGGGAGCTTTCACTCCAACATGATCGATATCAAGAGTCCGATAATGCTCCCGCGACCGCTTCCCGAGCATCGCCCGAGTCGCAATTTCAATGAAGTTATAACCCGTCACCTTCGAGCTGAAAGGAAAACTCCGACTAGCCCGGAGGTTACACTCGATCACCTTGATCTCATTACTTTTAGCCAAAAACTGAATATTAAAAGGCCCGGTAATATTGAGCCCGCGCGCAATCTTCTTGGCAACCTGCCGAATCTTACGAATTGTCTCGAAATAAAGCTTCTGCGGCGGCAAAACTATAGTCGCATCTCCCGAATGAACACCCGCGTTCTCGATATGCTCGGCAATCGCCCAAATCACAACCTCACCCTTATGCGCAACCGCATCAATCTCGATCTCCTTGGCCCCTTTTTCGAACTTACTGATAACAACAGGAGCCTCGGTAGAAATCTTAGCGGCCTTCGACAAATAAGCGGCAAGCGCTTCCTCGTTGTGAGCCACATTCATCGCCGCCCCGGATAGCACATAAGACGGCCGCACCAGAACAGGATACCCAACCTTATTCGCGAACCTGTAAGCATCCTGAACCTCGGAAAACTCCTGCCATTTAGGCTGGTCCACATCGATTTTATCCATCAGCGCGGAGAACTTATGTCGGCTTTCCGCTCGGTCAATATCCTTAGGAGTGGTCCCCAGAATCCGCACCCCTTCCGCCCCAAGTTTCAAGGCCAGATTGTTTGGGATTTGTCCTCCCGTGGAAATAATGACCCCTCGCGGATCCTCGAACTCATAAATATCCAGAACTCTCTCGAGAGAAAGCTCATCGAAATAAAGTTTGTCGCAAATATCATAATCCGTAGAAACCGTCTCGGGATTGTAGTTAATCATGATCGTTTCGAACCCCTCTTTTGCAAGAGTCTTTACCGCAGTCACGCAGCACCAATCGAACTCAACAGAAGAGCCGATACAATAAGCACCCGACCCGAGAACCATCCCTTTTTTCCGCTTCGACCGCGTCACATCATGCTTGTCGCCGTGATAAGTCAGGTACAGATAGTTCGTATCGGTCGGATACTCCGCCGCCATCGTGTCGATCTGTTTTATAACCGGCAGAATCTTCATTTTTTTACGCAAAGCCCGAACCTCCATCTCAGATTTGTCCGTGCAAAGCCCGATTTGATGATCGGAAAATCCATGTTTCTTGGCGCGATCCATCAGCTCATGATCGAGCTTTTTTTTGAGCGCAACCTCGGTTTCAACAACATTTTTTATTTTTGAAAGAAACCACGGGTCGATGCCGCTCAACTTATTGATTTTTTCAACGCTCCACCCCTTTTGGAGAGCTTCAACGATCGCCAAAATCCTCTTCGGAGTCGGGACAGAAATCTCTTTTTCCAGCTTTTCCGCGTGAACCCCAAGCCTTTCATTCCCGGTCAGCCCGAAAAATCCAACCTGCAGCATCCTAAGCCCCTTTTGCATTACCTCCTCAAAGCTTCGTCCCAAGGCCATAATCTCCCCGACAGACTTCATCTCCGTCGTGATTTCGTTTGAAACTTTCCGGAACTTATCAAGATCCCATCTGGGTATTTTTAAAGCCAAATAATCCAAAGCCGGCTCAAAACAAGCGGTAGTCTTCTTGGTAACGGCATTCTTTATCTCAGGAAGAGGATAACCGAGAGCCAACTTGGCCGCTACATGCGCCAGAGGATAACCGGTAGCCTTGGAAGCCAGGGCGGAAGACCTCGATAAACGAGCATTTACCTCGATCACACGATAATCTTCAGACTTCGGATCAAGCGCATACTGGATATTGCACTCCCCCACAATTCCTAAGTGACGAATCACCTTTATCCCCAATTCACGCAATTTATGATATTCGGAATTTGTTAAAGTCTGCGACGGCGCCACAACAATACTTTCTCCCGTATGAATCCCGAGCGGATCGAAATTTTCCATATTACAAACCGTCACACAATTATCGTAAGCATCCCGAACAACCTCGTATTCGATCTCTTTCCACCCCTTAAGATTCTCTTCAATCAAAACCTGAGGGCTACAGGCAAAAGCATTCTCAAGCAGCGGCCTAAGCTCTTTCTCATTGCTCGCAAAACCGCTCCCTTTCCCCCCGAGAGCATAAGCGGCTCGGCAAATAACCGGATAACCGATAGCCTTAGCGGCATTCAGCCCCCTCTCGATAGAATTGACAGCCTTACTTCGCGGAACCTTCACATCAATTTCCGCAAGAGCCTTATTGAAAAGCTCCCTATCCTCAGTTTTTTCGATCACTTCAACGGGAGTACCGAGCACCTTAACATTATATTTTTTGAAAACCCCGGAATTCTTCAGCTCAACCCCGCAATTCAGCGCAGTTTGCCCCCCGAAAGCCAAGAGAACCCCATCCGGCCTCTCTTTTTCAATAATCTTCTCAACAAAATACGGATTCACCGGCAAAAAATAGATCTTATCGGCAAGCCCCTCGCTCGTCTGATTGGTCGCGATATTCGGGTTAACCAGCACAGTCTTAATCCGCTCTTCCTTGAGAGCCTTAATCGCCTGTGAACCGGAATAATCAAACTCCCCTGCTTCCCCGATCTTTAGCGCGCCCGAACCGAGGATAAGAACTTTCTTTAAATTTTTTGGAAGTTTGGCCATTTGTCCCGATAAATATACACAAGTCTTTAGTCCGTTTCAATGTTCGTAACATCAATGGTCACTTTCATATTCAAAAGCTTCCCGCAAGTCGTTTAAATTTGGCATAGTTTTTTAGGTTAAATCTTAGGAGATCAAAAATACCAAAAATCCGCGCACCTCTCCAGTCAAATCATTTGCCAACCCGCAAAAATCCTTGTGGAATCTTTACTTGTCTTCTGCCTGCAGTTTACTGATTTGGGCTAGAACTTCGCTGAATCCATCAGTAATTTCACTATCGAACTTCCTAAGAGTTGCAATCATTTCGCCTAGCTTTAGAGAAGTTCCGGGTGCTTTGTCCCCAAGACTTTGTGCGTCTTTATGAGCATCAGCCAAGTGATTCTCAGCTTTCGGAAGGGCGGTTTGTAGAAACTTCAAGGCAGCAGATACTTGGCCTCGTACATATTCAATTTGGCTGGTAGCCATTTCCTGCTCCATCCACGGGAAATTTTCGTTATCAAAGCCTTCCCCCTCTCCTCGCAGACCATGCATTCTTGCTTTTAAAGCAAACCTAACACGAAAATCAATACGCCGATCATTAAGTAGCCCTTGCGCAAACTTATCATCAAATGCATTTCCATATCTGGGGATAAACATATGCAATAGACGATGATATATTTCTAGATCACGCTTATCAAAGCAATCAAATTCAGATCTGCGATTCAGAATCATCTTAACCTGCTCAAAAGTAAAAGGTTGATAGGCAAGTGGTTCAAGATGCTCCATCTTAAATTTCGTAAGTATAATTTCCCAGGTTTCGGGATCAATTTTGGACAATAAAATCTCGCTCCAATCACCCCTTGTCTCCTCCTCAATGCCTGACAAAAAACCCTTCTGAGCTTCAGGTTGGCTAACTAATTTTTGGGCGGTCTCAGGGCCATAATATTTACCTGCTCTTTCTTGAGCATCATCTTTTTCCGCTACATTTGCCATAATATTTTTTGATTAAATTTTAAAAAGGAGCCAATAATACCAAAAATTCGCCATTTGTCAAAAAAACACTTGCCAAGCTCTCTGCATTGCGATGTGGAGGTTTTTTACAACCGGGAAATTTCCAAAAGCATCGCATCGAAATGATGCTTTAATTGGTTCTCGGAAATACTTTCTTTTTCACCTTTAACATAAATACAGAGGGGAATTAAGCTGTTTTTTAAAGCATTTTGTTAAAAATACACGCATTTTCATACATCTTTAAGCTGCTCTTCCAGAGAAGGAAGAGAGTCGAAGTCAATCTTATCTAGAAAGTGATTGCAAAGAGCGATCGACTGATCCAAGGAACTACTTTTAGTCAAAAGATAGTACTTTATCAGGAATATAAAAGTCGCGGTTCGATTACCGAGACCTTCGGCATCCTTGATAAGATCCAATTCTTGTGGAACTTTGTCATTCACTTTGAGGGTAAGGGTTTTCATGGTGCCTTGTTTTAAGGTATTATGCACCATAATTAAAGCTGAACCTTCCTATAGCTAAGCGCCTCCCCGATATCCGCCGCCTCAATCTTCTCGTGCCCCTCGATATCCGCAACACTCCTCGCGACCTTGAGGGCGTTAAAGAACCCTCTCCCAGACACCATTTTCTTCTGTAAAGCTGTCAAAAGCAGCCCTCTCGCATTCTCGCAAACAGCGAACTCTTTTTCCGCTAATTCACAATCAATTTGCCCGTTAAAAAGCCCTTTATGCTCCCTCGTCATAACGGCAGAAGCTCCAATTTCGAGATCATGCTCCGTTAAATCGGGGACATCGATCACCATATCCATCCTATCCCAAAAAGCCTGCGGGAATTTTCCCGAGAACCTCTTAATTTCACCCTCCTTACACCTGCAATCATTGGTTTTGCCGCAAGGACAAGGATTCATAGCCGCCACCAGCATGAAATCTCGCTGCTCCTCCATCGGTTTCAGGATCGCATCGATATGACCTTTTGGAAAATTATGAATATCGTCCAAAAAAAGTACCCCCCTCTTCGCAAGCCCGAGCTCCTTTTTCAAATTCCCAAGACTCACCGTGTGAGAAACCTCCCGGAAAGGCCGCTCAACTTGCCCGTCACCGAAATCCTCATCGGTAAAAATCGAATAATGCCGAATAACTTCCGTAATTTCACCGGACTCCATCGGCGGTAGCATCCCCAAAACGCTCCTCGCAAGCAAACTCTTCCCCATACCAGGAGGCCCGATTAGGCAAATGTGATGCATCCCGAAAGCCGCGATCGAAAGAGCTCTCTTAACGATATCATGCCCCTTAACTCGCGGACTTGGCCGCCCCGGAACAGATTTAAAACGACTTCCCTTAACCTCATCAAGTAATTTCTCCCCCTTTAAATGTAAAAAAAGCTCCCGCAAACTCCCCGGAGCAAAAACCCGGAGCCCCGCAACCAGGCAAGCCTCCTTCGCCCGGTCCCGCCCGACAAAAACCTGCTTATATCCGGCCTCCCGAGCAGCCTCGCAAACGGCGAGAGTTCCCCGCACCCCGCGAACAGATCCATCAAGAGCCAACTCGCCAACGAAGACGCTCGACTCAAGAATATCCCGAGCAATCACTTGCTTCGATGCGCGAAGAAGCCCTACCGCAATCGCAAGGTCGAACTGCGACCCCTTTTTCTTAATATGCGCGGGAGCAAGATTAACAACCTTCCGAAACCGCGGAAACTCAAGCCCGGAGGACTGAATAGCGGCCTTAACACGATCCCTCGACTCGCGAACAGCCTTATCCCCAAGCCCGCTCAGAATGAAATAAGGCAGCCCCCGTGCAAGCTGAGCCTCAACCCTGACAATCTCCCCCTTCCCGCCGGCAATCATGCCGGAAAATGTTACTGCTGACATTTTTTTTTGGTTAAAAAAATACGAATGTTAACCAGTAATAACATCTCGACATTAAATTGAGATTAAAAAAAAGGGGGGCAGTTTGTAAATGTTTAATTCCCAATATCCAATGTTCAATTCCCAGAAATTGCAAATTTACAGATTGGGATTCCGTCCTAGGACGGAATTTGGCAAACACTGTCTGCCGTTTTGGACAAAAAACTACCAATAATCGTTTTTGCGAAAGCAAAAACACAATAACTCTATAGTCTTTGATTTTTGATTTTTGATCTAACCCCTCACCACCTCACCTCATAAACCTCCTCCCCAAGCACATAAACCCCCTCCCCATCAGATACAAGAGCGCTTTCCTCCGCAATCTCAAGCCCTTCAATCAACACTCTCTCAAGACTCCGGAACCCTTCACTCGTCAAAAAATAAATCCCCCCATCGAAATAAGTAACTTTTTTCAAATCAGTAGCCCCCGGCAAAACAGCAAGCTCCTCATCCCAAAAATAAACCAATCCTCCCGCCTTCAAAAAAAGCTTTTCTCCCGCAAACATCACCTCTTCAAGGTTTTCAATTTCAAATAAAAACTCCCTTGAATCCTCCCGGAAATCGATCAAATACGCCTCCCCGCTCAAAGAATCCCACGCCAAAGCAGAATTTTCACCGGCAAAAACCTTTCCATCAATAAACCCACTCATAAAAGTCGCCCTCCTCGTCTGACCCTCCCAAAGACCCATATATCCCGTCTCCTCATCCTCCTGCCAAGAAAAATCAGAGCTCTCCCCATAATCAGGCATCTCCAGATCAATATCTACTCGAGAAGCGGTTCTGACTCCCGGTTCAACTTTTAACTCAACCTCGATCTCAATCACAGCCCCCTTCTCAAGCAGCAAGCTTTCCTCCTGATTGTAGTAGCCCTCTTTTGAAATAAAAATGTCCCACCTCCCGGCTTTAAGCTTCAGCCGGCATTCAATCTCCCCGCAACTCCAACTTTCAACCCCGCTATCAGAGAGTCCGACAATCTCATAAGACAAAAACTCCTCATCGGAAGTAAAAACAATCTCGCCATTCCCCGCCCGAAAAAGCCAAAAAGTAAACCCCGCCATCAAGACAACGAGAACGACCATCCAAAAAAGCCTACTGCGCATATTTGTGTTTGTTTAAAAGACGCAGTGATTATAGCAGAAATTCTATTCGGCTGGCCCGTCCTCTTCCTTCAACTTCTCCAGGGCCTCCTTGATACTGCGTGCAATTTCGCGAGGAGGAGCGTCATAGTCAATTCGAATAACCTTTTCTTCAGGTATAAAATTGCCGTTTTCATCACGACGACCGGCTTCTGTTACCTCGCCCTTTTCTCCCAGAAAAACACGCTTTTTCGCAAGCAACTTTTTCTCCTGCTCACTCAGCCCGAACTCATGCTTGGGATTCCCAAGAATCTGGAAAGCCCCATAAACTCTATGCAGATGAGCATCGACATCCTCGAGATTTCCATCACTAAAGCTATTAAACAAACCAAATTCCCTTGGTAAAGGTAGACCATTGTTTTCTAATCTTTGGCGAAAGAGGGGCAGTATTGTGTTTCGGACAAGATTTTTATCATATTCTTTGCCATTATCCAGGGTAGTCTTTTCAGCCTTCGGCGCATTCTCTACCCCCATTTCCTTTGACTTCTCAGAAGCCTCGTCCTTGTGTGTTTCGTACCAAACTCTATTCAAAATCTCCACAAACTGTTCTTTCCCAATAAGAATTTTACTCAAATCAACCCGTTCTGATGGATACAAAGGAGAATTGTTCTTACGAAAACCAATCTCTCCACCAGCCTTGCGCCGACTTTCACCAACAACAAAAAACGCCTGATCAACATTCTCATCATCCGTGCGCAGATCTTTATAACTATTAAGATGCTCTTCAAGAATTGATTTTAAAACCCTCCGATTCTCATTGCTAAGACGATGTAAAGATTCCCCTGTGTTATGCTCAGATTCCAAAAAATCATCGGGGTTAACAGGGAAGTCAGTTCTCATGAAATTAATCGAGATAGGCTGTTTGGGAGCGGTCTGCTCTTGTTCCGTCGATCCATCATTATTGTCGGACTCTTCTACTGGTTCATCCGCAGTAGTAGCGATATCCTCTACGACATCCTGAACAGGTTCAACCGCTTCGGTAGTATCATCTGCAGTATCGATTTTTCTTAACTTTAAGTCATCTGTATCGGCTGAATTAGCCCATTCCCAATTCTCAGGATCTGTAATCACAGGTATATCCCCAGAATTTTCAATCAAGCCTTTTTTTCGGGCGGTATGCTCACTAATTATGCCATCAGGAGTTGTGGCAATCTCATCCTCAGTGGTTTCCGCGACAACAACATCCCCTGTATCTTCAGCAGAAGGAACCTTCGCTAAAACTACATCTAAAATTTCAGAAAATTGATCCTCAGTTACCGGCTCTACCGATGATAGAGTGATATTTTCACTCAAAACAGGGGCTTCAGCGAGAGGAGTTTGAACAGGAGCAGCAGACAATTGTTGTTCTAATTTGGCCTTTTCATTATCAGTAAGATTTTCAAGAGCTTGCCGAGTCCCATCGCTAAGATCTGTTGACGTAACAGGGATTATAGCGCCATCAATAAACACGGTTAAGAGTGAGTCTTCTTGTTCAGGCGATGCTTCCACTTTCTCGGTAACATCAGTAGCATTTCCCTCCTCAACATTTCCTCCATCAACCTGCAGGCCTCCAGCCTCACCCACTACAGGTATCGCCGGAATCGGCGGCAGTAAAACGCTACTGGGCTTAACCTTTATCCCATTTACATATAATTTCCCATTCGCATCCCAAAGAAACAGAAGTCCATCTCTAATCTCAAACTTCCCACCGGCCTCCAGATGATCAACATTGAAATGCGGGTAGTTCCCGACCTCCCCCTGTGACATCAAAAAAGGTAAAGCGCTTGCCACTTCCTTCTTGAGTGCTTCCTCATCAGTAACCCCCGCACCTTTGAAATACTCCTCAATGATCTTGTATAAAGTATCTCCCCTCTTGATCTCACGCTTTAATTCAGGTGCAGCCTTAATATCTTCATACGTCTTCAATCCCGATTCTTTATATTTTCCCGCCAAATCCAATTCTGACGAGTTATCCCAGATCTCCTCCTTAAGCCCGGCCCTTTTCGCCGCGAACTTTTGGTAAAAATCCTCCCTATCCGCGTTCGAAGTATTAGGCTCAAGATTGCGTTCATCCCGCCAGGTTCCAACCTCTTTTTTCCAACTTTCCCCTTTAGCCATTTTTTTTATTCAAAAAATATCTTATAATTATAGCAAAAAAAGACCCCTTCTGCAACCTGTTAAACCTATATCCCGCGCAAATGCTCAATTTTCCCTCCAAAAATCCCCAAAAAATCTACTCTCCAAGCTAAATCCCTCCCGTTAAGCCAGGTTTCCGCCACCTTCCGTATCCGCTCAAGCTTTTTAAAATCCAAACTCTCTTCAGCCTCCCCAAAATCCCTTGATCCTCTTTCCCGAACCTCAACAAAAACAACCTCATTTCCGTCCCGCGCAATAATGTCCACTTCCCCCATCCCGTGAACGGCAAAATTTTGCTCCAGAACTTCAAATCCCAAAGATCTCAAATACTCACAAGCCAACTTTTCGCCATGATTCGCCACAAAATAAGCATTGCACAAAGCGCAAACTTGTGCAATTTTTATCCCCCATGAAAGAAATGCAAACAACTCCCCATAACATAGAAGCCGAACGCTCATTACTCGGTTCGCTTCTTCTGGACAAAGACTCAATTATTAAGGTCGCCGATATAGTGTATCCCGAAGATTTTTATTACGACCACCACAAGATGATATTCGCAGGGGTTCTTGACCTTTTTGCCAAAAGAACACCAATCGACATCCTCACGCTAAGCTCAATTCTGCAGGATCAAGGCAAGCTCGACACAATCGGCGGGAATGTCTATTTAACAGAACTGATAAACGAAGTAGTTACAGCCTCACACATCATACAATACGCTTTAATAGTCAAAGAAAAAGCCACCCTCCGCAATCTGATAAAAGCCGGCCATAACATCTCCGCCCTCGGACTTAACGAAACGGGCAACCTGGACGAACTCATCGAACAAGCGGAAAAAGCCCTTTTCTCAGTCAGCCAAAACTTCATACAAGACAAATTTGTCCACATCAAAGACATTTTGGCCCAAACTTACGAAAAAATCTCCGACCTCCACGACCCGGAAGCCAAAGAAAAATACCGTGGAACTCCAACCGGATTCAAAGCTCTCGACAATATGCTATCCGGCCTACAGCCATCAGACCTCGTCGTCCTGGCCGCCAGACCGTCAATGGGTAAAACATCTCTCGCACTGAACATCGCCCAAAACGCCGCCAAAGCCGGCAAAACCATTGGGGTAATCTCTCTGGAAATGTCTAAAGAGCAGCTTGTGGAAAGAATGTTCTGCTCCCTTCTCGCTGTCGACTCCTGGAAAATGCGAACAGGCAAGCTAACGGAAGAAGACTTCGCTCGGGTCGGATCAATTATGGACGAACTGAATCAATCAAAAATCTTCATAGACGACTCAATCGGCGGCTCAATCGCCGAGCTCCGCGCCAAAACCCGCCGCCTTCAAGTCGAACACGGCCTGGACGTACTGATTCTCGACTACTTGCAGCTCATGAGCGCCGGCAAAGGCGGCTCCTCGATAACCAACCGCGTCCAGGAAATCTCAGAAATCTCCAGATCCTTGAAGGGGCTCGCGCGCGAACTGCGAATTCCGATTATCGCCCTGTCACAGCTGTCCCGTGCAGTCGAACAGCGCCCAAGCAAAATCCCTCAACTCTCCGATCTCAGAGAGTCGGGGGCAATCGAGCAGGATGCCGATGTCGTACTGATGATGTACCGCGAAGACTATTACGAAGAAGACACCGACCGCGCCGGAATAACAGATCTATTTATCCGCAAGCACCGTAACGGCCCGATTGGTCGCGTCGAACTCATGTTCAAAAAGGAACAGATGCGATTCTATGACATTGAGAAGCAGAGGGCGTAGTGCCTATTGGTATGTAGAAATATTTCATAACCTTTTATATTATGTCAAAACTAGGATTAAAAGAAGTAGCACTAGGAGTTGCATTAGCAGCGACGCCGGGATTAACAGGGTGTGCCGAAATGGCAGCTAGAAACGAATGCGACAGGGTCGCTCAAGAAACAAGAGAGAACATGTATTTATATACAACAGTTCTCGGCTTAGATCTTAACAGCGAGGATACTAATCATATCCCCGATAAAACTGAAGATATGGCCAGAGCAGCGTGCCTCGAAAACCATGGGTTAGAGTAATCACCCTCCCCGACCCCTGTACTTCGCAACCAGCCTGTCTGTTTCTGTGGGGCTGGCCTTTTCTCGAAGCCGCCAATGCCGTGGCCCGAGCTCCTCGTTCTCGATTAGCCCGAGGTGTGCAAGCCGTTCGTGCCCTTCGCAGAGGTGGTAGATTTTGGACGGATCGTGGCATTTATGAGTTGCGAACCTTGCTGTATGATGAAAAATCTCCGCCTTTCTTCCGCAATCGGGATATTCGCAGCAATCCCCGCTTCTGCGCCGAACATGTTTCTCGATAGCCGCAGGAATATGACGCGAGTCGGTTTCGACCGCTTCAGGCTTGTCGTCTTCGACCTCGTCCATGAATTTTTCAAGCAACTCTTCGAAGTCAGCCCTCTGTTTGAATTGCTCGAATCTTTTGGCCAAATCGGGAGACAAATTAACAGATACGGCCGCCTTCCTAGGAAGGAGCTCTAACCTGTAACTTTGCACATATTTTTCAAGCGCATTTTTTGGCATATTTTTCGCCTTTTCAGCCCAGAATTCGGCGGTTTCCGGTGTTGAAATAACCGCTACGGGCTTAACGCTGTTGATTCCTTTTTCTTCAGCGACCTTTTTGAGTTCCGGCTTATTCTCGATATTATTAAGAACCCTCAAGCATTCATTAACCTTGTCCCTGTTCATCCCGGCAAGTTTCCCCGCATATTCATAAATGCTCCCGAATCTTTTTTTCTTCCAAATTTTCTGCTTAGCAATTTTCGGAAGTAAAAGCTCGCATTTGCGCATCCATTTTCGCGCCTCCTGTCCGTAAAAAACGAATTGTTTGTGTATGTCTTTCATGTCTAAAAAATACCTCTTTTAACAGGTTAAACCAAGTAATCCAACTGGACAAAATCAAGGGTGAGCGTGTAGTCATAAAAATACTTCGCATAAAACCCCGATTCGGCATGTTATGCGAACTCCGACCCCATTTTTTCGCCTTGCCTCGACCGACATTTATTGCAAGAATACATGCATGTTCTGGATCGACGAAATCGCGGAAGACATTATAAAAAAACACCCTGACAAAGACACTTTCATCATTCGTGATGAAAAGACTTTATCGGGGCGTGTCCATGTGGGCTCGCTTCGAGGAGTCGTGATCCACGGTGTGATCGCCCAAGCCCTCGAAGAACGCGGCAAAAAAGTCGAGTACTATTTCGAATTCAACGACGCCGACCCGATGGACGGACTGCCGATTTATGTCGACCAAGAGAAATACAAACCCTACATGGGTCAACCGCTCCACACCGTCCCCGATTTCGCAGAGCGGTTCGGACAAGAATTTCTCGAAGTAATTCAATCGATTGGTTTTAACCCAAAAATAATTCACGCAAAAGACCTATACAAAGAAGGCCGCTACAACAAATGGATCGAAAAAGTCCTGGCGCACCCTCAAGAAATCAGACAAATCTACAAACAAGTAAGCGGCTCAGAAAAACCTGACGACTGGTATCCGCTCCAAGTAGTCTGCGAAAAATGCGGCAAAGTCGGCACAACCAAAGTCACCGGCATCAACAAAGACAAAGTCACCTACAAATGCCTCCCTGATCTGGTAACTTGGGCAGAAGGCTGCGGCCACGAAGGAGAAGTCA
>JAHIUS010000017.1 GCA_018816885.1 Patescibacteria group bacterium
AAAATCCATATTTGGTGTCTCGAGCTCTTGCTAGTTTGGTTGGATCTATGCAGCTAAATATGCCTAATAATAAAACCGGAGATAAGTTTGCTGATGCGGAATCGGCCAAAGCATACGAAAGTCAAAAACAAGTTTTTATGAGTGCTGCTGTTAAAGTTTTTCCAGATGTAAAAGCTCCTACTATTCATCTCACGGATCAGCGTGTCAGGGGAATAGCTGAATCATTTGCTTCTTTGGATAATACGCATTTGCAATTATTAAAAGATTATATTGATCCTATAAAGAGTGCTAGTAGTTTAAGGCAAGGTAATCCTAAGGAATTGGTTGACAGATTGGACAAGGCCATTGATGCTATTAGTAGGGGAGTAGGTTCTATTGTTATTGCCGGAGGTTTGTCTGAAGCTGTAGAAAAAGAGTTGGCGGTGACATTAAAGAGCATGTACGAGCTTCAATTATTGCGTGATGATTTGCAAAAGGGCTTGTATGGTCGCTCAGATATTACTTCTGCTGATGCTGAGGAAGTAGATGATCTTCGTGATAAAATTATGGGTAAAGTCGAATCGAAGAAAACTATGTCGTTTGCAGAAATT
The DNA here is from genome assembly GCA_018816885.1 of Patescibacteria group bacterium. Taxonomy (GTDB): domain Bacteria; phylum Patescibacteriota; class Gracilibacteria; order UBA1369; family UBA12470; genus JAHIUS01. The sequence continues at coordinate 591 of JAHIUS010000017.1, forward strand.
AAAAATGCGTGTTCGGGAGATGACATATCAACGATTGAAGATGTCCGCAGAGTTGTTACTCCTGAAATTAAATCCAGTCTTTTGGCTCATATGCTTGAAGGTATTGATGCAAGAATTGGCCAAGGGAAGGAGCTTGCGGCTAAAAATTCAGAAAAAACTGTTATTGAAGCTAAAGGGTTGTCTGCTGTGTTGGGGCGAGAAACAATGGGGAGTGTTTATCAATTTATTGCCAGTGCAAAGGAAGGTCGCATTATTGATGCCAACGATATTGCCAGAATGGATATATATAAATTTTTAAAAGAATACTTGGGATATGATTTGCGTACGGCAGATCCAACCCGTAAATCAGAGTTGGACAAATATACCAATATGCTTTGGTAGATTCTAAATCCCGGGAACCGGAAACTCATCACACATCTCTTTGATCTCTCCTTTGATGCGTTTTAGGACAGCTTCATCGGATTTGTTTGCAATAGCTTCATCCATCCACTTGGCAACCATTCGCATTTCGTCTTCTTTCATGCCGCGGGTTGTCATTGCAGGGGTTCCGATGCGGATTCCGGAAGGATCCATAGGTTTGCGATGGTCGTCAGGGATCATGTTTTTGTTAACTGTGATTCCTGCTTCATCGAGGGCGTCTTCGGCTTCTTGGCCGGTTGCGCCTTTACTGGTTGTGTCAATTAGGAGCAAATGATTGTCTGTGCCGCCGAACATTAGTTTGAACCCGTAATTCCTTAGTTCTTCTTCTAGGATTTTGGCATTTTTGCGGGTTTGGCGGGCGTATTGCTTGAAGTCTTCGGTCATCGCTTCTTTGAAGGCTACCGCTTTTGCCGCGATGTTGTTTTCGTGTGGGCCGCCTTGGAATCCGGGGAAGACTGATTTATTTATTGCTTTTGCATGTTTTTCTTTGCAAAGGATCATTCCGCCGCGAGGGCCCCTCAGTGTCTTGTGTGTTGTGGTTGTTACGACATCGAACAGCGGTACAGGATTATTCATCTCTCCTGCGGCGATTAGACCGGCTATGTGGGCCATGTCGGCCATTGTTAGGGCGTTTGCTTCATCTGCGATCTTTTTGACTCTCTCGTAGTCGATTTCGCGGGAATATGCGCTGTAGCCGACGAGGATTATTTTTGGGTTGTGCTCTTTGGCCATTTGTTCGATTTGATCGTAGTCAATCAAGCCTTCAGGGGTGGTTTTGTATCTTATGAAGTTGTAAAGCTTAGCCATGTAGGTGACCGGGTGTCCGTGTGTGAGGTGTCCTCCGTGTGAAAGATCCATGCCGAGGACTGTGTCTCCGGGTTCGAGGAGTGCGAAGTATGTCGCGACGTTGGCCGGTGCTCCCGATAGAGGTTGTACGTTTACGTGCTCTGCGCCGAATATTTCTTTGGCGCGGTCGATTGCCAGTGATTCGACGACGTCTGTGTAGGTTTGTCCGCCGTAGTAGCGCTTTCCGGGGTATCCTTCCGAGTATTTGTTGGTAAAAACCGATCCGAGAGCTTCGAGAACGGCAGGTGAGACGTAGTTTTCTGATGCGATTAGTTCAAGTCCGTCAGATTCGCGTTTTTCTTCGCCGATTATGGCTTGATAAACGTCGTTATCTTGGTCTTGGATGTGTTTTTTGTTGTTACTTGGCATTTTTATTAAGTTTAAGAATTTATCTTTTTTTGAGCCCTTCGGGCTTGAGGGTTCCGGAATCGCTTTGCTTTCCGAAACTGGCGTTAATGATTTTATCAGGGGTGATTATAAAGTCTACAGGAACATCGTATTTTGAGGCCGGGATCGATTCGTAGATCTGGAAGTGGTAGGCGAGGGCGACTTTTTTTGCCTTTACTTTTTTTAGAAGTTCATCATAAAAGCCTTTTCCGTATCCGATCCGGTTGCCCTGTGGGTCGAAAGCGAGTCCGGGGACGATGCAAAAGTCGATTTCTTCAGGTTTGTGCGTATCTTTGAGGCAGTGGGGGATTTCCAGGATTCCTTGATAGCCGGAGCGGAGTTCGCGGAGGTTCTTAAGATGGTAAAGCTTTAATGTATTGGTGTCTGTGCAGACTGTTGGAAGAATGATGTTTTTGTCTTTGTTGTATTTTTTTATTAGCTTTAAAGTGTCGATTTCCTGAGGCATTGAGGCGTAAAAGAGTATATTTTTCGCTTTCAAAAAAGGCTCGAATGTTTCGAGCTGTTTTCTTAGTTCCTTGTTAAATGAGATTTTTTTGAACCTTCCGAGGCTTTGCCTTTTTTGTTTTATTTCCGCTCGGATGTTGTGTTTTGTATGCACCTTGTCAATTGTAGCGGGGGATCGAGAGTTTTCAAGGTGATTTTTTAAAACGTGAGGGGGATGTGTCCCCCTCACGAGCTCCCCCACAAGGTTTTCATAAGAATAGGTTTCGCTTAACTTCTCTTTCTCACATTTGGGGCCCTCGAGACCCAAATGTTCGAAAGTTCGCTGTGTGCTCAACCTATTCTTATGAAGTTGATTGTAGGCTCGGAATTTCAAGAAATTCCGAGAAATGGACAAAACCACTTAACAGGGGTAGAATCCCATAAGAAAATTTTAACCAAAAACAAAAATGAAATCCAAAAAACATGTTGGCATGATCGGTACGATTATTATAAGTCTTCTTGTGGGTGGAGTATCGGGGGCCGGAACGAGTATGTATTTACTTGCAAGTGATATTGTCGATTTCCAGGAGGAGGTGACTACAACTGTGAGTGAGGTTTATACCGAGGAGTCGAAGCTGATTAGCGCTTATGACAAGGTTTCACCTGCTGTTGTCAGTATTGTTGCTTTGCAGGATCTGAACGCTTATTTAGATCAGTATTTCTGGGGGCCTTTAGAGCAATATTATTCTTATGATACTGGTGGCGAGAGGAATCTTCAGGAAGTCGGCGGGGGGACGGCTTTTATTGTAAGTAAAGACGGGATGGCGGTTACAAACCGTCATGTGATTGAAGATACTTCTCTTGAATATGTGGCTTATACTGTTGATGGGGTTAAGTTTGATGTGGAAATTCTTGATGTAGACAGCACTAATGATCTGGCGATTTTGCAGCTTACTGCACAGGAGGAGTCTGAGGAGGCGGCTTTGCTGGGGAGTTTGCCTTATGTTGAGTTTGGTGATTCTGAGAGTTTGAAGGTTGGGCAGATGGTTTTGGCTATCGGGAATGCTTTTGCCGAATATGAAAACACAACTACTGCGGGAATTGTAAGTGCAACAGGTCGCGAAATAATCGCTTCTAATATGCAGGGGATGAATCCTTCCGCGCTTGATGGGCTTGTGCAGACGGATGCTGCTATTAATCCGGGGAATAGCGGGGGACCTCTTGTTAATCTTGATGGGCAGGTTATTGGTGTGAATACCGCCGTTGATACTCAGGCTGAAGGGATAGGGTTTGCTTTGCCTATTAATGATGTTGTGAAAATTGTTGATTCTTACAATTTATACGGTTATATCGCGCGTCCTTATTTGGGGATTTATTATGTGATGATAAATGAGGCTGCTGATGAAAAGTTCGGGCTTGGTGTTTCTTACGGAGCTGCGCTTGTTGGAGATTCCATGAGTGGTAAGCCCGCCATAGTTGAAGGCAGTCCGGCTTATGAGGCGGGACTTAAGGCGAGGGATATTATTATTGAGTTTGGAGGGGTTGTTTTGAGCGATGAGTATAATTTGAGTGATGCTATCTTAGATTATAATATTGGAGATGAGGTTGTTTTGAAGGTTTGGAGGGATAAAAAGGAGATTGAGGTTAAAGTTGTGCTGGGGCAGACGGAGTGATGTGTTAGTAATTAGTAAGAAGTGCCAAGTACTCAGTATATGGGGTTCTGCTTCGCAGAACGCTTTTTAATGGTTTATAGAAAAAATTTCGCGGAGCGAAATACCTGTTACTTGGGACTTGGTACTGGGTACTTGAGACTAAACATTGGCTTGTAATTTGCCTCTGGATAAGTAAAATTACTGTGCTCTTTTACAAAATGCCCAGGTGGCGGAATTGGTAGACGCGCTAGGTTGAGGGCCTAGTCCACTTTTTTGTGGGTGGAAGTTCAAGTCTTCTCCTGGGCACCAAGTAAGTTTTATGTTTTGTTTCTCGCTAGGGCTTCGGCCTTTCAGGCCTGCAGAGCCGCTCGAAACAAAAATAAAACTTTGATGGTTTGATTGATATTTATATCCAAATCTGGTAAATATACCCTTGTTGAAATAAATAGGGGCGCTTAGCTCAGTTGGTTAGAGCGTCTGGTTTACACCCAGAAGGTCATAAGTTCGACTCTTATAGCGCCCACCACAGCGAAAACAGAATGAAATTCTGGTTTCGCCGAAAAAAACGATGGTTTGTGTGGAAATTCCAGGCGTAAGCCAGTAAAAGGCTATTTCATCCTTTTCAGTACAAGTTGATAGCCTTGTTCTCCGTTTTTCATCCAATCTGCAATTCTTGTAATGGTTGTTGTGCTCATGCCGGTTTTTTTTGATATTTCGCGATAGGGGATACCGTCGTCTATCATTCGAACTACTTGCCATCTTTCTGTCATTGCTTGAATTTCGGTGATTGTGCAAAGGTCACGTAAGAATTTTTTGCATTCGGCTTCGGTTTTTAATGATAGAAAAGCCTTGTGTAAGTTAGGTAATTCCTTTTCCCAGTTGTTTTTTGAAGATTTTTGCATATCTGTTTTATTAGGATGTTTTAACGAATTGTAACAAAAAAGCTTGACAATTGATAGTCCTTTGACTAATGTACGCTTGTATTAATCAATTGAAACATGGTAACTGTAGAACGAAACAGTCTCGACAAACTTAATTCACATCATCACATGTAAGGGTGAGGCGCACCTATACATGCAATTTTGCGTTCTCACCCTCACTAAGCTCTATTCGGAGCTTTTTTTGTTATTTATCTAATCAATTTTAATCATGAACCAAATTATACAGCCAAAGATACTCAAAGGAACCAGGGACTTTCTTCCCGAAGACATGGCAAAAAGAAACTTCGTTATGGAACAAATACGCAAGGTGTTTGAGAAATACGGTTATGACACTATAGAAACGCCGGTTATCGCATATGCCGAAACTATTTTGGGGAAATACGGTGATGATGGGGACAGGCTAACCTATAGTTTTGAGGATTCAGGCGGCAGGAGGATAGCGCTTCCTTATGATCTGACAGTTCCGTTTGCTCGTTTAGTGGCTGCTAACTGGCAGGATTTGCCGATGCCTTTCAAGCGTTATCAAATTCAGCGTGTGTGGAGGGCTGAGAAGCCTCAAAAAGGCCGTCTCAGAGAGTTCTATCAGTGTGATATCGATGTTATTGGCACAAAAAGCTTGATTGCCGAGGCTGAAATAGCGCGAGTTGTTGTTGATGTGTTTAAAGAGTTGGGATTCGAAGATTTTAAGCTGAAAATTAATTCCAGAAGATTGATGAACGCTATATTGGAATCTCTGGGGGTTTTGGAGGATGCACCTGCGGTTATCAGAAGTATTGATAAAATGGATAAGATCGGAGAAGAGGGTGTTCGGGAGGAGTTGGAGAAGAAAGGTTTTGATTCGGGAAAGATTTCCAGATTATTCAAAGTACTTGCAGAGAAGGATTTTGCGGATTATGACACGAGTGAAATCTATGAATTTTTACAGTTATGTAAGGACTTCAAGATTGATGAGGAATATCTTGAATTTGATCCATATTTGGCGCGAGGTCTCGATTATTATACGGGTATCACTTATGAGGTTATCTGTGATGAAGCGGGGCTTGGATCTCTTTGCGGGGGAGGTCGATATGATGATTTGTGCGGGCTTTTTTGTAAGGAGGATTTTTCGGGGGTGGGAGTTGCTTTTGGGTTTGAAAGAATAATGATTGCCTTGGAGAAAATGGGGAAGTTAAAAAAGATTCCTCTTAATTCGAAGGTTTTGGTAACTGTTTTTGATGAGGAAAGCAGTGGAGATGCTCTTGGGATTTATACTTCACTTATCGAAGCAGGTATAAACTCAGAGGTTTATTTTGAGCCTGACAAACTTTCAAAACAATTCAAATATGCAAATAAGAAAAAAATCTCATTTGTGGTAGTTCGAGGTTCGCAGGAACGAGCGAAAAATGAGGTAACAATAAAGATTATGGAAACGGGCAGGCAAAAAACCATACCTGAAAATCAGCTTATTTCTTATATCAAAGGCTATGTATAAAATTGCAATTCAAAAGAAAGGCAGACTTACAGAACAGAGCTTAAAGTATTTACGCTCGATTGGGATTAAAGTTCCAAAAAATGGGCGTGAAATGATTGCTCGTTCTGATGATCTCGAAATTCTGTTTTTGAGACAGACGGATATTCCTGAATTTGTTGAGAAGGGGATTGTTGATTTCGGGATTGTCGGTGAGAATGCGGTAGCTGAAAAGAGATATAAGGTTCGAGTTGTTGAGAAATTGGGATTTGCCAGATGTTCTCTCAAGATAGTTGTTCCGCGAGAGTCATCGGCGAAGTCGGTCAAAGATCTTAATGGCGAGCGTATTGCTACTTCTTTTCCTAATTTGCTCAAGGATTTTCTCAAGAAAAACAAGGTCAATGCATCGATCATTGAAGTTAAAGGTTCTGTGGAAGTTACTCCTGCCATGGGACTTACGGATGCTGTTTGTGATCTTGTGCAGACCGGGAAGACTCTTGAAGAAAATAATTTGGTGCCTCTTGTGACGGTATTGGAATCACAAGCTGTTTTAATATCTAATCCAAATTCAAAATGGCCATTTTAAGCAAAAAAGAAGTACTTAATAAGAGAGTAAATCCCAAATATTTTGATCAGGGAGTTTGGAATGTTGTTAATTGTATTAAACAGGATGTGATTGAACGAGGGGATTCTGCGTTGAGGGATCTTACGGCTAAATTCGATGCGGTCGAAATTAAGGATTTTCTTGTTTCGAAGGATAAGATTGAAGAGACTACAGTCCCGGAATTTTTAGAGATTGTTGCTAAGCGGATTCGCAAGGTCAATGAGAAGATTTTGGCTGAAAGAAAGCCTGTAAAAATTGAGGGAGAAGGATATGATTTTATGTTGAAATCCAGTCCTATCGAAAGTGTAGGGCTTTATGTGCCTGGCGGATTGGCTGCTTATCCTTCGAGTGTATTGATGCTTGGGATACCTGCGAAAGTTGCAGGAGTCAAACGTATTGTTCTTTGTACACCTCCTCCTGTTTCAGAGATTACTTTGGCTGCTGCGAAAGCTGTCGGAGTTTCGGAGATTTATCAGGTTGGAGGTTCGCAGGCTATTTTTGCGATGGCTTATGGGACAGAGTCGATTAAACCTGTTGATAAGATTTTTGGACCTGGGAATAAGTATGTGAATACTGCCAAAATGATGCTTGGAGATAGATGCGGCATTGATATTTTTGCAGGACCTTCGGAAATTTTAATACTTGCTGATGAAACTGCTGATCCGCGGTTGATTAAGGCTGATTTGGAGTCTCAAGCTGAGCATGGGGCTGATGGGGATTGCATTCTTGTGACTACCAGTCGTGAGTTAGCTGAATCTATAGAAGGAGGTGCTGTTTTAGTAGATTCGATCGATGAAGGAATTGAGTTTGCAAACCGGTACAGAGCTGAACACACGGAAGTAATAACAGTCAATTCGCGGGAAGATGCTCTGAAGATACGGGGCGGGGCGGTCTTTATAGGATCGGACACTTGTGTTCCGATGGGTGATTATGGAGTTTCAGGTTCAAATCATGTTATTCCAACAGGAGGTGCGACAAGATTTCAATCACCTGTCTCAGTAGAAGACTTCTTGATTCGTACGGAATACACGGAAGTCAAAGAGCCGAAAAAGGCTGCAGATTTTGTTCCGGAATTCGCAACTTTAGAAGGCCTTCCAAAACATGCCGAATCTGTAAAATTAAGAATTTCCAACCAATTTAAATCATGAAAAATTTAATCAGAAAAAACGTACAAGCTTTGAAGCCCTATATATGCGCCAGACAAACGGCGAGTGAGGGGGTGCTGCTTGATGCGAATGAAAATCCGCGAGGTAAATACAATCGTTATCCTGATCCTTATGCGACTGAAGTGAGGAAGGCATATGGGGTTCCTATTCCGAATGTTTTTGTTGGGAATGGTTCTGATGAGGCGATTGATCTGTTGTTTAGGGTTTTCTGTGAGCCTGGAGAGGACGAGGTGATTACTTTGGATCCGACTTATGGGATGTACAAGGTTTCTGCGGATATAAATAATGTTGCTTGTAAATCTGTGTTGCTCGGCGAGGATTTCCAGATTGATGTTGAGAAAACTCTTGCTGCGGTTTCGCCGAATACGAAATTGATTTTTGCTTGTTCTCCTAATAATCCGACGGGAAATCTGCTCAAAGAGAAGGATATTCTTGAATTGTGTGAGCGATTTGAAGGGATTGTTGTTCTTGATGAGGCTTATATTGAATTTGCGGACAGCGATTCAATGGCTTTGAAAACGGGTAATCTTGTTGCTCTTCGGACTTTATCGAAAGCGTGGGGTGCTGCCGGGTTGAGAGTAGGGTTTGCTATTGCTACGGAGTGGATTATTGAAGCGATGAATAAGATTAAGCCGCCTTATAATGTGAATCAGCTTTCTCAAGATGCAGCTAAAGAGATTTTGTCCGGGGAGATGCAGATTAAAGCCATTTTGGATGAAAAGAAGCGTGTTATTGCTCGGTTGAAAGAGTTTGGATTGAAAGTTTTTCCTTCTGATGCGAACTTTATTTTGTTTAAAATTCCCGGAGCTTCTCAGGTTCAGAAAGCTCTGCAGGAAAATGGGGTTGTGATTAGAGACAGAAGCGGGATGCCGATGCTTGCGGATTGCTTGAGGGTTTCTATTGGAACTCAGTCACAGAATGATCGATTTCTTGAAGAACTTGAGAAGCTCATAAAGAAAGTTGCTTTCATAGACCGTGATGGAGTGATTCTTTTTGAGAATCAAATCGATTTCCAGGTTGATTCTTTGGAGAAATATCAAATTTTACCTGGAGTTAATGAAGGATTGAAAAAATTGAAAGAAGCGGGATATATGCTTGTTATGGTCAGTAATCAGGATGGCAGGGGCACCGATAGTTTTTCGGAAGAAGATTTCCTGTTGGTTCAAAATAGGATGATTGAGGATTTGGGAATTGAATTTGATGAAATTTTTGTCTGCCCACATTTTGCAGAAGAAAACTGTGATTGCAGGAAGCCGAAAACAGGCATGGCTGAAGAGTTTTTGAAGAAAACACCAATTAATTATGACAAATCCTTCGTAATAGGGGATCGGGAAAGCGATATGGAGTTTGCTCAAAATATTGGAGTGCGAGGAGTTAAAGCGGAAACGAACGATATATTTCCTAACCCCAGCGCAAGGAAGCGAAGCGGTCCTCGCGCCATTTTATAAATTAACGCGCCTGCAAGGCGCAACGATTCAAATCATGAAGCGCAAAACCAATGAAACTTGTGTTGAGGTTGAAGTTAAGCTGAACGGTATCGGTAAAAGCAACATTAGTACCGGGATTGGTTTTTTTGATCACATGCTTGAGCTTTTCTCAAAACACTCAGGGATAAACCTTATGGTCAAAGCAAAAGGCGACCTTGAAGTTGACGAACATCACACAATTGAAGATGTCGGAATTTGTCTCGGACAAGCTCTAAATGAAGCGCTTGGAGACAAGAGAGGCATCGAGCGATATGGATTTTTGCTCCCGATGGATGAATCTCTTGCGATGTGTGCTTTAGACCTTGGAGGGAGAAGTTATCTCGTTTTCAAATATGAGCCTAAACGTGAATATGTTGGAGATTTCCCAACAGAATTGTTAGAAGATTTTTTCCAGGCCATAGCCGATAACTTAAAGGCAAATATCCACATTGAAGTGAAATACGGGCGAAACGAGCATCACAAAATCGAAGCTATCTTCAAATCGTTTGCCAGAGCCATGAAGATGGCCACATCCAAGGACGGCTCAAATCAATTACCATCAACTAAAGGAAAATCATGATACAGATTATCGATTATGGTGCAGGCAACTTAAAAAGTGTTGCAAATGCGCTCGAAAAACTAGGATTTAACTACGAAATCATCGGGACTCCGGAAAAGCTCCGCGATGACGCGAAAATAATTTTCCCGGGAGTGGGAGCTGCCGGGAGTGCTATGTTGAACTTGCGCAAAAGTGGATTCGACAAGGTTATTCCTACGCTCAGAAATCCTTTTTTGGGGATTTGTTTGGGTATGCAGCTCTTACTTGATTATTCGGAGGAAGATGATACTAAATGCCTTGGAGTGATAAATGGAAAGGTGAAGAAATTCACAGGTGATATTAAGGTCCCGCAGATCGGTTGGAATACTGTGTCAGATGAGCAGAATGATGAATTATTTGCCGGTATCGCTGATGAAAATTACTTCTATTTTCTTAATTCCTACTATGTTGATTGTGGTGATCGATATGTTTTGGGACGCAGTAATTACGGAGGCGAATTTGTTTCCGCGGTTAAGATGGGGAACTTCTATGGAGTTCAATTTCACCCTGAAAAATCAGGTGAGATTGGTCTTAAATTACTCTCTAACTTTTGTGAAAGGGTCGGCTTACAGCCGCCCCCGATGTTAATTTTACCTGCAATAGACATTATCGGTGGGAAATGTGTGCGTCTTACGAAAGGCGATTACTCTCAAGTCAAAGAATATTCTGCAAATCCTTGCGAAGTTGCTCGAAAGTTTAAGGAAGCTGGAGCTGAAATGCTGCATGTTGTTGATCTTGATGGGGCGAGAGAAGGAAGGATTGTTAACATGAATATTATTAAGGAATTAGTGGGTGTTGGGTTGCCAATTCAAGTTGGTGGAGGAATAAGGGATTATGAATCTGCTAAAAAACTTCTCAATCTTGATGTTTCTCGAATAATTTTGGGGACTGCTGCCGTAAATGATCAAGATTTACTCAAGAGGTTAATAGCTGAATTTGGTGCAGATCGTGTTGTGATTTCGGTTGATATTAAAGACGGGAAAATAGCGGTTAAAGGTTGGGAGGAGGTTTCGGATGTTTCTGTTGAGGATTTTTTGGAAAAGCTTGGAGAACTGGGTGTGGAAACGATCATTGTTACCGATATTAGTCGGGACGGAATGCTTGAAGGGGTGAAGATTAAATCTTTGCCAAATGGATTTGAGGTGATAGTTGCAGGAGGAGTTACGAGCATTGAAGATATTGTGAAGCTGCGAGAGCTGGGAGCGGGCGGTGTAATTATCGGCAAAGCTCTTTATGAGGGAAAAATAGATCTTAACCAAGCCATAAAATGTTAGCAAAAAGAATAATCCCATGTTTGGATGTGCAAGGCGGCAGGGTTGTTAAAGGTGTTAACTTCGTGAATATCAAAGATGCCGGTGATCCCATCAAACTTGCTAGATTTTATTATGAGCAAGGGGCGGATGAACTTGTTTTTCTCGATATAACAGCAACTTCCGAAGATCGCGATACAATTTACGATATGGTCGAGCGTGTTGCGGGAGCGATTTCTATACCTTTTACAGTTGGTGGAGGGATAAGGACGACTCAAGATATGAAGGAGCTTTTGGGGCGAGGTGCGGATAAAATTTCTATAAATTCCGCTGCTGTTAAGAATCCTGCGCTTATTTCTGAGGGAGCTAAGGCTTTTGGGTCTCAATGTATTGTTGTAGCCGTGGATGTAAAGAAAAAGGGTGATAACTGGAATGTCTTTGTAAAAGGAGGCCGTGAGAATACGGAATTAGATGCTTTTGAATGGATTAAGAAGGTTTATGAGCTGGGGGCGGGGGAAATTTTGCTAACTTCAATGGATCGTGATGGAACGAAGGAAGGATATGATATAGAGCTTTTGAAGAGTGTTTCAGGGATGGTTTCCATACCTGTTATTGCTTCCGGTGGGGCCGGGTCTTTGGAGGATTTATATGAAGGATTGTGCGTTGCCGATGCCGTTTTGGCTGCGAGTATTTTCCACTATGGGGAGTATTCGATTAAAGAAGCTAAAGATTTTTTAAATTCTAAAAATATAACTGTAAGATTATGAAAAATTTAATACCTGCAATAATTCAAGATTCGAAAACTATGGAGATTTTGATGCTTGGATATATGAATGAAGAAGCGAGGCGTTTGACTGAGGAAACGGGGAAAGTTTACTTCTGGAGTCGAAGCCGGAAGAAGCTTTGGATGAAAGGTGAAACTTCGGGGAATGTGCTTTCTGTTGTTTCGATTGTTGATGATTGTGATTCAGATGCCCTTTTAATTAAGGTGAATCCTGCCGGTCCGACCTGCCACACAGGAAGCGTGAGCTGTTTCTCAGATGCTTTTTTAAGAGAATTGGAATGCTTGATTGCTGATCGGAAGGAAAAGATGCCTGAAGGGTCTTACACGGCTTATTTGTTTGAAAAAGGTGTGGGTAAGATGGTTGAGAAAGTGGAGGAAGAGGCTGCGGAAGTATGCAAGGCGGCTACTTTGGAGACTAGGGAGAGGTTGGTGGAAGAGAGTGCTGATCTTTTGTATCACTTGATGGTTTTGCTGAAAGAAAATGATCTTCGATTTGAGGATGTGGTTGCGGAACTCAAGAAGAGGTTTAAAATGTAGTTAATTAAAAATTTTTATTATGAAAATCCGAACAATAACAACAGGTGTTGAGTTAGAGTCTTTGTCCGAAATCGATAAGATAAAGGAGGCCGCTGAATTTAATAAAACAGCTAAGGAAGCCTTTGAAAAAGAAGGTTATGAAGTTCAAACAACCAGGGTTGCAACCAATTCATGGGAGGATTACATGAAGGATTTATCTGATAGCGAGATTGTGAAAGAAGTACAGAAAATAGAGGAGATTGGAAAAGGTCTTGATGTGAGTTTTTTGAATATAGGATACGCTAAGACACCGGAGAAGATAGCCGTTCTTTCGGCAATTAATAAGGTTACTTCTATTATTTCGTGTTCTGCGACTGTCGGCAATGTTGCGGATGGCGTTAATTTTGAAGCTGCTAAAGCGGCGGCCAAAGTGGTTAAGGAGATTGCGGAATGGACAGAGAATGGGGGTGGGAATTTTAGGTTCTGTGCTTCTGCGAATTGCAGGCCGGGAATTCCGTTTTTTCCTACAGGATTTCATGAAGGGGAAACTGCTTTTAGGATTGGTCTTGAGTGTGGAGATCTTGCTATGAAGGCGTTTTCAAAATCCAATAGCTTTCAAGAAGCTGAAGAAAATTTGGAATCTGTTTTTGAAGAGGAATTAAAGAAGGTTCAAGAAGTTGCGCAGCGGATTGAACAAGAATCGGGAGTAAGGTATGGAGGTATTGATTCTTCTCTTAATCCCGGGTTGGAAGAACATGAAAGTATTGCTTTTGCTTACGAGAAACTGGGGATTGGTAAGTTCGGGGATCAGGGGACACTTACTATATCTGCCATTGTTACGAGGGTGCTTAAGAATTTATCTGTTAAAACCTGTGGGTATTCAGGTTTGATGCTTCCTGTCTGTGAAGATGTTGGATTAGCGGCAAGAGCTAATGAAGAAACTTATAATATTTCAAATTTGCTTCTGTATTCTTCCGTTTGTGGATGTGGTCTGGATACGGTTCCTATCCCGGGTGATACATCTGAGGAAACGATTGAAAGGACAATTCTTGATACGGCTAGTTTGGCTATCAAACTTGATAAGCCTTTGTCTGTTAGATTATTACTTGCTCCCGGCAAGAAGGCCGGAGAGATGACGAATTTTAATTCGCCTTACATGGTGGATTGTAAGGTGTTGAATGTGGAATAAATTTTAACCAAAACAAACATGCCTATCCTAGACCTAATGCGTTCCCGTCGCTCGGTGCGCTCTTACAAACCTGATCCTTTAACTGAAGAGCAGATCAAGCAGATCATTGAAGCCGGTTGTTTGGCTCCTTCGGCGCATAATTATCAGCCGTGGAGGTTTATTGTGATTACGGATCGTGATACGATTAACAGATTGAGTTTTTCTGCTCAGGGGTATTTGAAGTCGAGGACGGAGGGGTCGGATGCGCTTTCGTATTTCGGTTCTCAGGAGCGACTTGATCGGGTTAAGGAACGGCTTGAGTTTAAGGAGGATACGGTTTTTTACGGGGCGCCTTGTTTGGTTTTGGTTGTTGCGGAAAAGGGCAATGAGTACGCCGAGATGGACATAGGGATGGCTTGCCAAAACATGTGTCTTTATGCGCGAGAGCAGGGAATTGGCAGTTGCGTTGTCGGGTATGCGAGGCATTGTGATAGGGAGGAGATTCTTTCTGTAGGGATGAAAGATAATCAAGAGCTGATTTTTGGGATTACTTTTGGGTATAGTGATGATATGGATGGGAAGGGGGTGAATAGAGATTTTGATAAAATTCAAAGTAGGATATAGGATTTAGCGGTTAGGATGAATTGAAAATGGATTGATTAATGGGGGAGTATTTGTTAAGGTTCTCCACTAATTTTTAATGACTTTAAAAATGCCTGAGAGATGGAATATTTTGGAAGGCGAGAAGGATCGTGATGGCGAATATATTATTCCTCCTACTACTGAAGAAGTCGTTCTGTTGCATGGAACCTCGACAAGGTTTCTGCCCGATATTTTGAAAAATGGTCTTCAGCCTAGGCGTATTACAAAAAAAAATGTTTATAGCAGATTGGGATATTATGACATGCAGTCCAATCCTGATTGTTGTTATTTTGGAGATTTAGCGATTGCTCGTGATGGAGCTATGAAGGCGGCAAGTGTTTATAGTGGGCTTATTATGTATGTCCAAGCTGTTTTGGATGTTCGGCACTTGGTTATCGATGAGGATAATAGGCATTATGCTGATGATTGGAGAGGTAGTCTTGCTCGAGGCAGTTGTGCGTGTCAAATGGATAGTATACGCAAATTGTAAATATCCTTGTTACCGGGAGTGGTGATCGTCCGATTCATACTCCTGAAATAACATTTATTGAGAATCCGACTTGGTAGGGTTATGATGTTATTGATGAAAAACGTCATAATAATTCACGGTTACGGTGCTGATCCGGATTCTAACTGGTTTCCTTGGCTTAAGAGGGAGCTTGAGAGTGCCGGTTTGGAGGTTGAAGTTCCGGATTTCGGGCAGGATGTTGAGCCGGGTTTCTCGAATTGGAGCAGTGTTTTGAGCGAGGCTCTTGAAGGTCTTGATCCACGAGAAACGGTGCTTGTCGGGCACAGCTTGGGCGGCGCTTTGATCCCTCGGTATCTTTCCGGGTACAAGGGTGAACCTTTTCTGGCGAGTTTTCTTGTGGCGTCTCCTTTTGATAACTTGGGTTGGGGGAATTTGGAGGGCTTTTTTGAAAAAAGTGAACTTTCCGCTTCTGCAAAAGATAAGATAGGTAAGATTACAATACTTGCTTCCGATGATGATCCTTATGTCCCTTTAAATCATGCCGAGAAATATGGGGAGCTTTTAGGGGGAGAGGTTATTGTTGAAAAAGGGCTTGAGCATTTGTGGCAGAGTGAGTATAAGAGGTTACAAGATCTAATAAAAAAGGCTTCTTCTTACGAGCCTTATTTCGAGTAATTTCTTGCTTTTAGCACTATTTATCACTATAATTTAAGTAGTTATTATTAACTGCTTATGGATTATTTCACAACAGAGGAGGCTGCTGACATGCTTGGCGTGCAGGTGAGGACGCTTTATTTGTATATAAGGCAAGGTAAGCTTAAGGCGGAGAAGGTGGGGAAGTCTTTTCGCATTTTCAAGAAGTCGGTTTACGACTATTTGTCACAAAATCGCAGCAAAGGTACGCTTGTTGTGAAGGTTGGTACCCAAGTGCTTCTGGATGATGACAATGATCTTGATCTCAATATTCTTAAACGTTATGCACATGAGATTTCCGAGCTTCAGAGGGACGGTTGGCAGGTTGTTTTTATAAGTTCCGGGGCGATGGGGGCGGGGAAGGAGATTTTTGGAGGTGAAAATATCAAAAATAAAATTCTTAGAAAACAGGTGCTTGCTGCTATGGGGCAGGCGCGATTGATGCGTTATTATTCCGATTTTTTTGCGAAGGAAGGTTACAAGGTTGCTCAAGCTCTTTTGGAAAGGGATAACTTCTCTGATAGGAAGAGATTTTTATCTATCAGAGGCGTTATGGCTGAAGCTCTTGCTAATGGGATTATTCCTATTGTGAATGAAAATGATGTGATTGCGGATAAAGAACTTCGTTTTGGAGATAACGATGAGCTTGCTGCACTTCTTGCGGTTATGATGGATGCCGATAAGCTTGTGATTTGTTCGAGTGTTGAGGGGCTTTATGATTGTGATCCCACCAAGAATAAGTGTGCCCGGATTGTTTCGGAAGTTTCTGAAATTTCCAAAGAAACTTTTGATATGTGCGGTGGATCCGTGTCCGAGCATGGTATGGGAGGCATGTACAGTAAGATCCAGTCCGCCAAGGTTGCGACTCAGGCTGGGATTGAGACTTTTGTTCTTTTTGGGAAAAGAAAAGGTAACTTGATTGCTGCAATTAATGGTGAAGATTTTGTTGGAACCAAGTTTCTTCCTCGTACTAAGGGGCTTAAGACTTTCAAGAAATGGCTTTATGCCGGGGCTCTCTCTTTCGGGAAAATAGTTGTGGATGATGGTGCGGCCAAGGCTCTTTTACAGAAGAAGAGTTTGCTTTTACCGGGGGTCAAAAGTTTCCAGGGTGATTTTGAAAAAAGAGATACTGTTGATGTTTATACTGAGAAAGGTGAAAATATTGCTGTTGGGCTTACGAGTTATTCTTCCGAGGAGTTAAAGGGTGCTTTGAATCTGGAGGACAAAAAGGATAGGAAGCCGGTTGTGCATTTGGATAATCTTTTGATTCTTTAAGATCCAAGAACCAAGATCCAAGAACCAAGAACCAAGATCCAAGAACCAAGATCCAAGAACCAAGATCCAAGATCCAAGAACCAAGATCCAAGAACCAAGATCCAAGATCCAAGAACCAAGATCCAAGAAACAAACAATAATCAATAATCAGTATGAAAAATCAGGAAATATTCAAAAATGCGGCGAAGGCTGCTCAGATTCTCAAAAACGAACCTGTTTCCAAGAGAAACAAGTTTCTTTCGGGTTTGGCAGAAAAATTAAAGGACAATATGGAGATGATTCTTGCCGGAAATCAGAAGGATTTAGAGAAAATGACGCATGAGAATCCTCTTTATGATCGGCTTAAGCTTGATGAAAAGAGGGTAGAGGCGATCGAGGATAGTCTTATGGAAGTTGCCGGGATGAAGGACCCTCTTGGGATTGTTCTCGAGGAGCATGACTCTTCGGGGCTTCATCTTAAGAAGGTGACAGTTCCTATTGGAGTTATTGGAATTATTTATGAAGCTCGGCCTAATGTTACTGTTGATGTTGCGGCTCTTTGTATTAAATCCGGGAATGTTGCTGTTTTGAAAGGTGGCAGTGATGCTTATGAGAGTAATCAGGTGCTTGTTAATCTGATAAATGAGGCTTTGCAGGAGGCGCAACTGCCTGTTGATTCCGTTTTGTTGCTTTCTCCTGAAAGGGAGGCTGCGAAAGAGCTTATGCAGGCTGATAAATATGTTGATGTGATTATTCCCCGCGGTGGCCAGGGGCTTATCGATTTTGTGCGGGAAAACTCTCGTGTGCCTGTGATTGAGACCGGCGCAGGGGTTTGCCACACTTATGTTGATAAAAGCGCCGACATCGCTAAATCTGCTGCTGTGGTTGTGAATGCGAAGGTTGATCGTCCTTCTGTTTGCAATGCTCTTGATACTTTGCTTGTGCATGAGGATATTGTTGCGGAGTTTCTTGATGCCTGTCTGCCCGGTTTGGAGAAGCATAATGTTAAGATTTTCGCAGATGAGAAGTCTTATGATGAGATTATGACCAAATATGATCAAAGTCTTGTTAAGAAAGCTACAGAGAACTCTTTCGGATTTGAATATTTATCTATGCAGATGTCCGTTAAGGTTGTTGGTAATCTTGAAGAGGCTATAGCGCATATTACAAAGTATTCTTCGAAGCATTCCGAGGCGATTTGTGCGGAGGACGATGAGGTTGCCCGGGCTTTTTTGGAAAGAGTTGATGCGGCTGCGGTTTATCGTAATACATCAACGAGGTTTACGGATGGGGGAGTGTTTGGGCTTGGGGCTGAGATTGGTATAAGTACGCAGAAGCTTCATGCGAGAGGTCCAATGGGGGTTCGGGAACTTACTTCTTATAAATGGGTTATTGAAAGTGACTATGCTGTTAGATAGTAAAGATCCAAACAAAATTCAATAATTAATTAATCAATGGTCCAACTAACTTCTAATCTCCAATCTCCAATCTCTAAACTCGGGATAATCGGATATGGCGTTATGGGGAGTGCTATCGGGCGTGTTTATCCGGGTGATGTGATTATTTTTGATAAAAATAGGATAGAGGATTCAGGATATAGGGTTGCGGGGAGTGTGGATGAGTTGATTGCGGAATCTGATGTTGTGCTTTTGGCGGTTAAGCCACAGGATTTTAAATCTGTTGAAGTTGATTTTGGAGATAAACTGGTGATTTCTATTATGGCAGGGGTTAAGCTTGCCGATTTGCCTAGTCGAGCGGTTAGGGTGATGCCTAATCTTGGGGCCAGAGTGGGGAAGAGTGTGAATGCTTGGATCTGCAGTGAAGGTGTTCTTGATTCGGATAAGGAGTTTGTGCGGGAGTTTTTGAGTAGTTTTGGGACTGAAATTGAGGTCGAGAACGATGATGAAATTGATAAAATGACAGCTTTGATCGGGTCTGGGCCGGCTTATGTTTATGTTTTTATGAAGGCTTTGACTGAGGTTGGGAAGGAGTTTGGGTTTTCGGATGAGGATTTGAAGAAAATTTTGCCGGTTCTTGTAGATGGCTCTTTGGAGGCTTCAAGTGGTGATTTTGAAGATATGATTTCTAAAGTTGCATCAAAAGGCGGGACAACTGAGGCTGCTTTGAATATTCTTGGCTCTGATTGGGGGGATAAGCTTAAACAAGCAGTAATAGTTGCGTATGAGAGGGCTAAGGAGTTAGGAGCTAGTGGGTAGTGGCGTGGTGTTTTCGCTTTGAGGTGAATCTCGTCACGGCGGGTTACTACTTCACTAACTGGTACGAATCACGCCCAACTCTTTTGAACTGTTTTTTGTTCTTTAGGTTTAAGTAGATTGTGATTGTTTTTACCTGGCGTTGTTTTAGAACTTCTTTGATGATTTCTTCGCGGCTTAGGGTTTTACCTCCATCAAGGATTTGCTCGATGATTTCTGCGACTGTTCCCGGGGTGTAACCCCATTTGGATAGTGCGTAAATTCCACGGCCGATCAGGATGAAGTCTTCGTTTCTGATCAATTCATTGTGTACGGCTTGTGTGTTGACGGTTTTGGTGTCGAACTGTCCTTCACTGATCAGGTTGGCGATTTTAACGAAATGCAGTGGTTTGTGTTCGCGTTCGAAAACAAAGCTGATTTTGTCTCGTAGAGTTCTTGGGTTGATATGTCTCCATGTTTTTAAGCCGAACCCTTTCTCTGTTAGTTTAACTCTTTTGTCAACTTCCATTGTGTTGACTATGAACTCTGTAGGAACTTTTTCGTTTAGTTTTTCCGCTACCGCTTTTGCAATTTCGAGGTTTGACATTACATCTCCGTTTTCTTTAAGAACTTTTAGTCCTACTTGAGTTACTTCTTTTACCATTTGGAACGGGATTTTCTTGAGTCTCCAATTTGGTTCGTAATTGATTGTGTTTGCGATTTTTTCCAGTTCGGGGTCGAGTGTTAGTGCAAGTTTGAGTTCGTTGAGTTCTTCCGCTGAAATGTTTTTGAGTGCGTTTAAGATTGTTGCGAGAAGCTTCTCTTCCGTGATGATCCCCGAATGTTTTTCGATTACAGCTTTTGCGTATTCGTTCAAAATTCGAAGATTCGTGTTTAAAGCGTTTCTTGTTAGTTTCTTTAGAGCGTTTTTCTCGATTTGGCGAATCCTTTCACGGGTAACTGAAAACTTCTGTCCGATCTGCTCCAGAGTTTGTTTTTTCTTCTGATGGAGCGCGAACCTTCTTTCTATAATATGCTTTTCTTTATCGTTTAGGACTATAAGAAGATTTTCGATGAGTTCGCTTAGGTTTATGTCGGTTGCAGTTGCGTTATTATTGACCGTGAAATTTGGCGTGGCCATGGTTCTTTTGTTTTAAGGTTTATTGAATATGCCAGAACCTTACCACATATTGTGAAGATCAGTAAAGGTTTTTAATTTTTATTTTTATGGTCTTTTGTTATTCTCCGAACCTGTAGCCTGCTGATGGGATTGTGTGAATAAGTTTTTTTGAAAAATTTTTGTCTATTTTTTTTCTGAGGCTGGACATATGCACTTCGATTGTGTTGCTTAGAATGGTTGCGTTTCTGTCCCACAGGGTTTCTATGATTTCGTTGCGGCTTACTATTTCTCCGTACTTTTTCATGAGAAGCTCCAGCATTCCGAATTCCTTGTTTCGCAGTGGGATTGTTTCGTTGTGTCTTTTGGCGGTTCTTTTGTGTATGTCGAGTGTTAAATCTTCGTATCTTAATTTTCTCGGGTCGTTGGTGGCTTTTTTGAGAGCCTCTATTCTTATTACTTTTTTTAGTCCTGAAAGCGTTAAATTATTCGGAACAACCTGTATATTAGGGTGATTTGTTTTTATTGAGTACGGCGTTATTATCGGTATTTCCAAGTTGGATTGCCTGATTTTCCTTATTGCTATTCTGCAGGAGCGTGGATTGACCGGAGGGTGAATATATATTGCGTGAAATTGAGTGAGCCATATTTTACTTACTTTGTCCGGGGTGATTGTTGTTGAAATCATCCCCGATTTTCTGAATTCCTGTCTGATTTTTGTTGCTGTCTGTGTATATTTCGATACGATGAGAATGTGCATGGCTTTCGTTGGTTAAATTGAGAGGAGATGATATTTTTTTTAAAGAAAAATTTCAAGCATATGGGTCTGAAAAGTGTCACGATTTTGTAACAGTTTTGTTTTTGATGATTTTTTCCAGGTTAAAAAATGTGTTTTCATTGTTACGAATTTGTGACAGTATTTTCATAAGATGAAAGATTATAAAGAATTTGTAGAGATTTTTGAGCGGGTCGGGCATCCGCCTTTTCGGGCAAGACAGCTTCTTAACGATGTTTTTAATAGAGGAGTTGCGGATTTTCGGGAGATGAAGAATTTACCGGTTTCTCTCAGAGATTTTCTTGATGAGAAGGTTCCTCTTCTATCGATTGAGGAGAAAAAGGTTTCCGTTACTCCGGACGGATCGGTCAAAAAGGTTCTTTTTGGTTGTCAAAAGGATGGGAAGAAAATTGAATCTGTTTTGATGAGGTTTAAGGACGGGAGAAGAACAGTTTGTGTTTCCAGTCAGGTTGGCTGCAATGTCAAATGTAAGTTTTGCGCGACGGGACAGATGGGTTTCAAGAGAAATTTAACTTATGAAGAGATTGCGGATCAGGTGCTTTATTTTATTCTGGATTTGAAAGATTATAGTGAGCCGATTACAAATGTGGTGTTTATGGGGATGGGGGAGCCTTTTAATAATTATGAAGAGGTTATGAGGGCTGTGAGGCATCTGAATGATGCGAGAGCTTTTAATGTTGGTGCGAGGAATATTACTTTGTCCACTTCCGGGATTGTCCCCGGGATTTTATCTCTGATTGAAGAGGATTTGCAGGTTGGATTGGCGGTTTCACTGCATGCTCCTTTGCAGGATTTGCGGGAGGAACTTGTGCCGATTGCCAAGAAATATCCTTTGACTGACTTGATGGAGGCAACCCAAAAATATATTCGAGAAACTCATCGAAGAGTCACTTATGAGTATGTGATGCTTGCAGGGGTCAACGATAAGCCTGTTTTGGCGCATGAATTGGGCAAGCTGTTGAAAGGGCAGCTCTGTCATGTAAATCTGATCCCTTACAATGCTACGGATACGATTTATCGCTGTTCGCGGAAAAAAGCTATAGAGGATTTCAAGGAGATTTTGGAGACTTATCGGGTTCCCGTGACTGTTAGAGTGAGTTTGGGTCAGGGGATTGATGCGGCTTGCGGGCAGCTGGCTAATGGCTGATGGCTAATGGCTAATGGCTGATGGCTTTAACACAATATGCATGTTTGCAAAATTAAAAAAAACTTAAATGTTTGACGAGGGTGGGCTTGATTATTATTGTGGGAAGCCCAAGAAAGTAACTTTTTAAGTTATGTCTGACGAAAAAGTTTTAAAAAAAATATCTCAACTTGAGAAAAAGCTTGATAAGTTTGCCGATAAGGTAGATGAGAAGTTTGACCAAGTAGATGAGAAGTTTGATCAAGTAGATGCGAAGTTTTGCCAAGTAGACGCGAAGTTTGATCGAGTAGATGCGAGGTTTGATCGTATTGATGATAAACTTCTTGAACATGACCTGGATATCAAGTGGCTTAAGGAAAATGTTGCGACCAAAGAAGATTTTCAAGGAGTTATGGAGATATTAGAGGTGATTTTGAAAACTATGACTAGAAATGACCAAGAGGTGACTATGTTGTCTCATAGAGTTGAGGAGCATGATAATGACATCATCCGATTAAAAGCGAAGGTTGGCCTTGCCGCTTAAATGTGTTAAGAATTAATCACTATTTTTAACCAATTATAAAATGGCTGATGAAGCACAAGCTGCGGGTGCGCAGAAGAAAATCAAAGTTGTTGTTGCCGAAGGTGCGCAAACCGGTATTTATTCGAATGCTGTATCTGTAAATGTAACTCCAAATGAGGTTATTGTTGATTTTGGATACTTGATGCCCGGGGCTCAGGAGCCTACGGTTAAGGTTGTTAACAGGGTTAATTTATCTCATCGTACCGCTGAATCTTTTATGAAGGTTTTTCAGAATGCGATGCTTGATTTTATGAACAAGAGTAAGCAGCCTCCGGTTGCTTAAATCCGAAATCAGAAATATGAAATCCTAAAATGGATTTCTCTGATATCTGGAGTCTAAGGTCTAATATCTAATTACATGAAAGCTGTCATTCAACGCGTAAAATCGGCTTTTTGTACCGTTCAAGGCAAAGTTGCCGGTCAAATTGAACATGGTCTTCTTGTTTTTCTTGGTGTTGGGCAAGGTGACGACAGGGAAGACATTGATTATTTGGTTCGTAAAATTTCCAGTATGAGGATCTTTAGCGACGAAGAGGGGAAGTTCAATCTTTCTTTGAAGGATGTTTCCGGTTCCTGTTTGGTTATTTCTCAATTTACACTTTTTGCAGACACCAAGAGGGGGAATCGGCCGAGTTTTATTGAGGCTGCTGCTCCTGATGAGGCGGAAAAATTGTATGAGGAGTTTTGTGAGGCTTTGGCTTCCGATGGGGTGAAAGTTGAGAGAGGTGTTTTTGCAGCGCATATGGAGATTGATTCTATTAATGATGGGCCGGTTACGATTTGTATAGATAGTAAGCGGTAGACATTAGATAGCAGAGTAGGTATATTTTGCTTGAAATTTAATACAAAATTTATGGCAGATACAGATTTAATGGATAAGGTTGTTTCGCTTTGTAAGAGGCGGGGTTTTGTTTTCCCGGGTTCGGATATTTACGGCGGACTTGCGAATACTTGGGATTATGGGCCGATGGGCGCTCAGCTTAAGAAGAATATTTCCGATGCTTGGTGGAAGTTTTTTGTTCTTGATAGGGATGACATGGTTGGACTTGATGCGGCTATCTTGATGAATCCGCGTGTTTGGCAGGCTTCGGGGCATGTTGACTGTTTCAATGATGCGATGGTTGATTGTAAAGAGTGTAAATCTCGGCATAGGGCGGATCATTTGATTGAGGATGCTTTGCCGGAGGAAAAGGTTGAGGGTCTTTCTGTTTCAGATCTTGATGCTTTGATCAAAAAGAATGAAATTAAGTGTCCGAAATGTGGCAAAGTCGACTTCACTGATGCTAGGGTTTTCAATCTGTTATTTCAGACACATATCGGGCCGACTTCCAACGATTCCGAGCCTGTTTATCTTAGGGGGGAATTGGCGCAGTCGATGTTTGTGAATTTTAAGAATTATATGGATACGAGTCGCAAGAAAATTCCTTTCGGGATTGCGCAGATTGGGAAGTGTTTTCGGAATGAGATTACCCCGGGAAATTTCATTTTCAGGACTATTGAGTTTGATTTGATGGAGTTTGAATATTTTGTCAAAGAAGAGGATTGGGAGAAAAAGTTTGATTATTGGCTTTTGGAGATGAAGAGGTGGCTTGCTTTTGTTGGGATTGATGAGAAAAGGACGCGGGTTCGGGAGCATACGGAGGATGAGCTTTCGCACTATTCCAAGAGGACTTTGGATATTGAGTTTGAGACGCCTTTTGGGTGGAAAGAGCTTTACGGGCTTGCTTATAGGACGGATTTTGATCTTAAAAATCATATGGAAAAGAGTGGGAAAGATATGCGATATCTGGATCCTCAGACGAATGAGCGTTATATTCCGCATGTTGTTGAGCCGACTTTTGGGCTTACGAGGTCTGTTTTGATGGTGCTCCTGTCCGCTTATACTGAAGAGGAGGTTGAAGGCGATGTGCGTGTTGTTCTTAAGTTGCAACCTGAAATTGCTCCTGTTAAAGTTGCTGTTTTGCCCTTGTCTAACAAGTTGAATGATGATGCGAGGAAGGTTTTTGATGAGTTGAAAGGTCACTTTGCATCTGAGTTTGATGTTACGGGCTCGATTGGGAAGAGATACAGAAGGCAGGATGAGATTGGAACGCCTTACTGCGTGACTTTTGACTTTGATTCACTTGAAGATGGCAGTGTTACGGTTAGGGATCGGGATTCGATGGAGCAGGAGAGGGTGAAAATTGAGGAGCTTGTTTCTTATTTGAAAGATAAATTTTAACCAAAAATATTATGGCAACAGAATCTAACAGAGGGGGGGATGAAAGAATTATTGAAAGGGCCAGAAAGGATCATGAAATAGTTAATCAAACTAATAGAGAGGGAGTAGGTGAGATGATCAGGATGGCTGAGGAGGATATGGTAGCTGAAGCTGAGGAGTTAGGTATTACTGTTGATGAATTGAGAGCGCGTACTACCGAGAGAGCGCATGTTGCCTCAAGTAGCTCTAGAGTTCATTCTGGGGGTATGGGTAATGGTATGCCTGGAAATTGGAGATATGGAGATTGGTTAACAAGATTTTATCCTGCAGGCATCCCTCCTCGGGAGTCCGAGGAGTCAACCGAGGGATAAGTTGAATTTATGCTTTAGGATAAGTTTGGATCAAGTCAAGTTGTTTGTTTTTTAAGGTTAAAGTTGGTTTTCCAATGGGGATTTGCTCAATTTTCTACGAAATAAGTCGCTTTAACAGGTTGAAACTCCTTATTTCTTGAAAATTGTTGTCCGTTTCGAGTGGAGCGTTCCGCTCCCTCTACGCTACCAAGCGCAAATCTCGCCACTTCCCCAGGTTGGGCTTTTCTGTTATAATTATCTGATTTATTTAGCTATAGCAAATGCAATTTCTAACGGACATTTTCGGGGCGATGGGGAGCTGGATGCTTGATCACGTTTGGTGGACTCTTTTTATTTTGTTGGTGGTTTATGTCCTTTGGAAGCTTTCTTGGAAGGGGCTTAGGTTCTGGTACATGCTCAAGAGGCGGAAATACATGAGATATTTATTGATCACTCTCCCGAGGGAGGATTCACCTAAGGATAAAGAGAAGGCTAATGAGAAGGATTTCAGGGAGAAAATAGCGATAATGGAGCAATTTTATAGAGGGATCCATGAGATTCGGGAGCTTACGCTCAATAATCGGATTAGAGTTTGGCTTTTTAACCATGCTTTTATCTCGATGGAGATGTTTGTTGAGAAGAAAGAACTTTCTTTTTATATTGCGGCGGATGAGCATTATGTTGATTTGGTTGAGAAGCAAATTACATCCTTTTATTCGGATGCGGATATTCAGTATGTTCAGAAGCCACCTTCGCTTGAAAATGAGGATCCGAAGATCAAAAACACAATCATCGGGTACTATATGTATCAAGTTCAGAAGTATTGGTTTCCCTTTAAAACTTATAAAACAATCGAGAACGATCCTATCAACGATGTGACGAATGTTATGTCCAAGCTTGAGGATGATGAGAAGGCTGTGATTCAGATGGTTATGAAGCCGAAAGGCTCTAAATGGCAGAAAAAGGCTCAAGCTTTTGGGTCAGGTTTTTTTAAGGGGCAGAAGAAAAGAGATGGAGGGCTTTCCGGTATTCCGATTATCGGACATCTTTATACGGCTTTGGCTACTTTGATTATGGGTTATGATTATGCTCAAAAGACTAGTAATGCACCCGGTGCCAGTTCGGGGGACTCATATGTGCGTATGCTTCAAACCGAAGAAGAGATTGCCAAGAGAATAGGTGAAAAGGCTGCTCAAACTGGTTTTGATACCGTTATTCGCGTTTTTGCTTCTTCTCCCAATGTGGTTAAGGCCGAGCAGCTGATAAATAATATATTTGTTGCTTTTAATGTTTTTAAAGATTCTGCTTCCAACTGGTTTCAGGGGAGAAGGATTATTCCTCTTACATTTTTAAATACAAAGATTCTCAAATGGAATTTTGATAATAGAGTTCACAGAATTGGAGAAAAAATGTCTCTGTTTGTTCCGGAGGAGCTTGCTTCTTTGTATCATTTTCCGAATAGCCGTTATAACTACACTCCGATAATTAAATGGCTTCAGTATAGGGTTATGCCGTCTCCCGTTGATATGCCTAAAGAGGGTATTCTTCTCGGGAATAATGTTTATCGAGGAGAGAAAAGGCCGGTCAGGTTTAGGAAAAAAGATAGACGAAGACATCACTATATTATCGGGCAGACCGGTACAGGTAAATCCGCTTTTATCAGTTCGATTGTCAGGCAGGATATTGCGAATGGCGATGGTGTTTGTGTTGTTGATCCGCATGGAGATTTGATCGAGGATATTTTGCAGTATATTCCGAAAGAACGGGTTAGGGATGTTATTGTTTTCGATCCTTCCGACCAAGAGCGTCCGATGGGGCTCAATATGCTTGAGGCCGAAACTCCCGAACAGCAGGATATGGCTTCGAGTCAGGCTACTGAAATTTTTATTAAAATTTTCGGTGATGAAATATTCGGTCCGCGTATTCAGCACTATTTCAGGAATGCTTGTTTGACATTGATGGAAGATCAGGATGAAGGCGCTACTTTGATTGATGTACCGAGAATGTTTACTGATGATGAGTTTATGAAGTATAAGGTTTCCAAGGTTACGAATCCTGTTGTTAAATCTTTCTGGGAGCATGAGTATGCGAATACCGGTGATCGTGAGAGGCAGGAGATGATTCCTTATTTCTCGAGTAAGTTCGGGCCTTTTATTACAAATACTATAATGCGTAATACTATCGGTCAAACCAAGTCGGCTTTTGATTTTCGTAAGGTTATGGATGAGCGCAAAATTCTTCTTATTAATCTGTCAAAAGGTAAACTGGGTGCTCTTAACACTCAGCTTCTCGGACTTGTTGTTGTGGCCAAAATTCAGCAGGCGGCGATGAGTCGCGTTGATATTCCGGAGGAGGATCGTGCGGATTTTTATCTGTATGTGGATGAGTTTCAAAACTTTGCTACCGATAGTTTTTGCTCGATTCTTTCCGAAGCTCGTAAGTATCATTTGAACCTGATAATGGCTCACCAATATATTAATCAGTTGGTGGTTTCTAAATTCGGTTCAACCAGTTCTCAGATCAGAGATGCGGTGTTCGGCAATGTGGGTACTTTGCAGTCTTTCAAGGTTGGTGCCGAGGATGCGGAATATTTGGCAAAAGAGTATGCACCTGTTTTGACAGAACAGGATGTTATCGGTATTCCGAATTATAAGGCTTATATGAAATTGAATGTTAATAATGCGACTTCGCGGCCTTTTTCTCTTGAAACAATTTATTCTACAGAGGGGGCCAGCAAGAAAATCAGGGATATTGTTAAGCAGTATTCTCGTATGAAGCACGGTCGTAAAAGAGTTTTTGTTGATCAAGAGATCACGGCAAGGATCGGGATAGATATTGCGAAGGCCAAAAAGAAATTCAAAGTATCAACAGGTCAGTCTGATGGTAAGGATATTGGGGCTATTCTTAGTAAAGAGTCTCAAGTCTCAAGTACCAAGTCTCAAGTGGATGAACAGTCTAACCCAACCCAGGATGCTCAAGATAAGGCGTAAATTCAGGGCGGCTCTTTCGGATGTTGCATTTAAGACGAACTTCCATGAGGTTGCGCTGTTTATGATGGCTGTTGCTTTGGGGGCGGTTTTTGCAGGGTTTTTGTATTTCCAGGGAGTTTTTATTGAAGATATAGGGACAAAAGATGTTCAAATTAATTCTTTGATCGGTGAGGTTGGAGATCTTAAACAGGAGAGGACAGATCTTTATCAGGAGATTCTTAAGGATAGGGCGGAGATTGATTCTCTTGGGGAGCAGTTTGATGCTCTCGGGGGGGCTAACATTGATTTTGGGGAAGTTGTTACGGAGATGAATAATCTTAAGGGAGTTGTTAATACTGTGGTTGAGGAGAGTAGGGAGGCTATGAATAAGGCTTATTCCGTTGTGTCCGCAGATGAGACTTTTGATGTGCTTATTCTCGGGACGCATGGATCGCTTACGGATACGATTATGGTTGCGTCGGTTAACTCTGAGCTTGAGACTGTGACTTTGATTTCGATTCCGCGCGATTTGTATGTTGATGGGAGGAAGATCAATGAGCATTATAGTCTTTATGGCGGTGATCAGATGAAGCAGGCTGTTTATGATATTATCGGGATTTTACCTGAAAAATATGTTGTTGTGGATTTGCAGGCTTTTATTGATACTGTTGATGCGGTAGGGGGGATTGATATTTATGTTGAAAAAGAGATCTATGATGCGCAGTACCCTGATGGTTATGGAGGGTATCAGGCTTTTTATATGAGTGCAGGGGATCAGCATATGGATGGAAATACTGCTCTTAAGTATGCCAGAAGCAGGAAGTCCAGCAGTGATTTTGACAGAGCTAAGAGGCAGCAGGAGGTGATAGGTGCGGTTTCCGATAAGGTGGAAGGCATGGATATTCTTTCCGATACTTCTGCGGCTGTGACGATTTTTCAGTCGATCTTGGATAATCTGGATACGGATATGGGGCTTTTTGAAGGATTAAAGTACTATTCCGACTTCAAAGATTATAGTTTGGAGACCGGAAATGTTTTGTCGACAGCAAACTATCTGTATTCGACTTACAATCTGTACGGGCAGTATATTTTGTTGCCGAATGGAGGAGATTACGGGGAGATTAAGGGGTATGTGAGTGAGTTGGTGGGTGGCTGATGGCTGAAATTTCCATATTGTATATCCAATAGGGGGCTGTGTTTTGGAGTATGCCTGGAATATGAGTAGGGGCGCAGTTTGTGGCCACGCCCCCAGCGCGAGGAAGCGAAGCGATCCTCGCGCCATTTACAAATGAGTTGTTTTTGCGGTAGCAAAAACACCATATGTTTCAAAATCTTAAATCCGGCTTTGACTCAAGCTTTTTTGCAGCTTTCTGAACCTGATAGGCGGTTTTTTGAGGCAGATTGTAAAGCTCTATGAATCCTGCCGATGCGTTTTGGTTGAAGGTGTCGTCTTTCATGAATGTTGCGAGGTGTTCGTCGATTAGAGAGTAAGGGGATTTGAGAGCTGTTACGGTGACGTTGCCTTTGTAAAGTTTGACGGTGACTTCTCCGGTTACTTTTTCATTCATTTTGTTGATGAAAGCGTCCAGGTTTTCCATTAAAGGATCATACCATTTGGCACCATAGCAGAGGTTTGACCATTTTTTGTCTACAGTTTCCTTGAAATCGTTTTCCTCCTTGGTGGAGACGAGTTTTTCGAGATTTTTGTGGGCCTCTATTATGATTGCGGCTGCAGGTTGTTCGTAAATTCCTCTTACTTTCAGGCCGACAAATCTGTCTTCAACGAGATGGGTTATCCCGATGCCGTGCTGAGCTCCCAGTGAATTTAAGATTGAGATGAGAAGCGGTAAGGAGAGTTTTACTCCATCGATGGTTGTTGGGAGGCCTTTTTGAAAAGCTATTTTTAAGATATGAGGTGTGTCGGACGCTTTTTCGGGAGTTTTGCAGATTTTCAGGATTTTCTCGAGTGGGGGAGTTGTGTTGAGCGTTTCGATTTCGCCGCCTTCGGCTGAGCAGCCCCACAAATTACTGTCGTATGAGTAAGGTTTTTCTGCGGTGTGGGAGACCTGTATGCCGTGTTTTTTGGCGTAAGCCAGCTCTTCATCTCTGCCCATACCCCATTCCCTGACAGGGGCGATTGTTTTTAGGGTAGGGTCGAGGGTTGTTATGTACCCTTCGAATCTGACCTGGTCGTTGCCTTTGCCGGTGCAGCCGTGTGCGATTACTTTTATGTCTTTCTTTTGGGCGACTTCTACGGCGATTTTGCTGATTATCGCTCTTCCGATTGGACAGAATAGGTGATAACTGCCTTGGTAGGCCGCATTGGCTTTGATGGCTTTTGAGACATAGTTTTTGGCGAATTCGTCTTTGGCGTCAATTACTATGGCTTCTTTCACTCCGAGGTCGGTGGCTTTCTTTTTTATTTCTTCAAAATCTCCTTCTTGGCCAATATCGACTGTGAGAGTTGTGACTTCCGCCTCGTACTCGTCCTGGATCCATTTGAGCATAACAGAAGTGTCGAGGCCTCCTGAATAGAGAAGAAGAACGTGATTTGCCTCTGCTTTTGAGGCTTCGTGAGATGCAATTTTTTTATAAGACATTGTGGTGGTAATTAGTGATTAGTAATGAGTAATGAGTAATGAGTAATGAGTGGTTGGTGTTTTGCCTTCGGCAGAACGGTTTGATTGATAGTTGTGTGTTGGTCTGCGACTGTACTGGGTGACGGGATTTTTGATGATTTCCATTTTTTTTAGGTTAAAAATTTCAGGAGTGCCTTGGCGATTAGGAGTCTTGCTTTTGATTGTTTAAAAACAATTGAAGCGGGGCTGTCTATTACTTCAGCGGTGATTTCTTCGCCTCTGTGGGCGGGGAGGCAGTGCATTATTTTTGCTGAGTGCTTAGCATGAGATAGAAGCTCCGAGTTTACTTGGTAAGGTTTGAAAATCTTGAGTCTTTTCTTGAACTCATCTTCAAGTCCCATTGAAATCCAGGTGTCGGTGTAGATTATGTCGGTGTTTTTGACCGCTTTTTTCGGGTTGTTGGTGGATTGGAACTTGTGTTTGGCCAGTTGTGTGATTTTTTCAGAGATTTCATATCCTTTTGGAGTTGAGATGCTGAATTTTATCCCAAAAATATCGCAGCCGAGCATCAAGGAATTAGCGGTGTTGCAGCCGTCCCCGATGAAAGTGACCTTCAGGTCTTTGGGGAATCCGCTGTGCAAGTCCCAAATCGTGTAGAGGTCTGCGAGGGTTTGAGTGGGGTGGTGCAGGTCGCATAGGCCGTTGATTACCGGGATTTGGGAGTTTTCTGCCAGTTCTTGTATGGTTTTGTGGGAAAAAACTCTTGCGAGGATGATGTCTGCGAAATTCTCGAGATTTTTAGCGATATCGCTGATTGACTCCCTTCCTTGGATGTTTGATCCGCTTGTTAGAATTTCGGGGCTTGAAAGATATATTGCGTTTCCTCCTAATTGGGTTGCCGCGACTTCGAATGCGACTTTTGTTCTCAAGGATGGTTTTTCGAAGATCATTGCAATTGATTTGTTCTTGAAATGTTCTTGGTTTTGACCTGTGTTCAGATGTTGGAAATTCAGGTCTTTTGCGATGTCGAATATTTCAAGAATCTCTTTCTTGGAGAGGTCTGTAATTTTGGTTAGATGCATGATTTTATTAGGTTAAAAAAAACTTCGTGAGAGATTCACGAAGTTTATGTAGTAAATTGTCGCGTTTGAGTCAGCGACGGAGCTTTGGGGGCTTCGTGAGGATTTTTTGGCGTCGGCGGGTTGTGAGAATTGGTTTGATCATGATTTTTTTAGGTAAAAAAAACTCCACTTTTTTTCCAGTGGAGGGGTGTTTTTTTACATATAGCATGATGTCTCCACTAGATTAGTGGAGCTCGGCGTGCGCTAGATGTGTTTTGTAAGGTTTTCATTGCGAGGGTATTTTACATGCAATTTGGAGTTTTGTCAAAAAAAAGCGACCAATGAGGTCGCTTTAGGTGAAAGTTTTATCTTTTTCTCGTGGGTCGTTCTTCACCACTGAATACTCTATCTGCGGCGGCTCGTGTTCGACTTGTTACTTTTCTTGCAACCTCTGTTAGTCCGGTTCCCCCTTGATCTGATGGTCTTTCCAGGATTCTTTCCAACAAGTAGTTCATTAGGATTTCTCTTTCTTGCTGGTTGCGTACTTGAATTTTTAATGCTCGCTCAGCATGTTCAATAATTAATTGTACATCTTGTTCCGATGCCGGTTTACCTGAAGGTTTTGATTGTAAAAATCTTTCGATATATGTGTATAATGTGTCTCCGATTTTTCCATGGGATCCTGCTGCGGCTCGGATTATGTCCACTATTTGTTCCGGAGAAGAAATCATTGCTTGTATGGTTGCCCATTTCACTCCTCGTTCCATTTTTTCTTCCAGCCTATTTGGCGTGTTCATGATTTTATTTGATTAAATAACTTGGTTACTGATTTTCGTATTATATTGAGGATATGTCAAGGTCTGATGGATGTCATTCTTTCTGTTCGCCTTGTCTTGTTCGCCTGAATGTTTTATAGTTACCTCCTTTTTTAATGGTAATTGATGGTTTTTTCTCCTGAACAAATAACGATTGATGATTCTCGGCTCTTGGAAGTCCCACCTGATCTTTCTCCTGTTGTTTCTGCGATTGATCCGATGATCCAAGTAGATTTTGTCAGGGGGCTTTTAGATGATATTGATGTTGTTGAGCGGGATGATGAAGTTTTGGTAAGTCTTTCCAGTTTGAGGACTTTTCTGCCGGATAATGAAATGGTGGGGATGCTTGGAGCCAAGGCTATGGTTTCTCGGATGCTTGGGCTTACGTTTGAGGGACAGGCTAATTTTTTACATGATGATCGTAATTTTGTAATTCTTAGGGAGTTAAATGAATTTCTGGATTCGAAAAATATTTGTTCAGTGGTTGCAGATCCTGAAACCGTTTTTATTTTGCTTCGTAAGTTTTTGGAAGACTTATCTGATGCTGCTCTTGCTACTCAATCTAAAGAAGATTCTTTATTATCTTTGGCGGAAAACTATAGTAATCCTCCTGAGGAGGATGAAATTTGTTCCGCAAAGGTTCTGAAATTTCGTGTTCTTGATCCTAAAAAGCGCAAAAAAGCTCTAAGAGGTGCAATATTGAGTTTGCTGAAGGATCAGAATGGCAAAATAGATATACGAGTTAGCAATAAAGGATTAGATAAGATGGCGCTTGAGTTTGTGGCTCATGATGATAAGGACGGCAGGATGCTTCGCAATATCGGTGGGTTTAGGCCTTATGGTCTTGAAATTAAGGATTCCGAGAGGGCTATCGCGAAGGCTTTTAATATTGATCCTGCGCGAGTTATTGAAAATGGTTCATCCGAAATTATATGTGATAGCGAAGAGGTTTATCAGGGAGAAATTCGTTCCTTGAAGCCGCTTAAGAAAATGGGGTTTTTGGGCAAAAGGAAGGTTGTAATAGATGAAGTGGAATATTTTATTGTTAAAAAAGATGGGAATGTTCTTTTGTACCCTTGTATAAGTGAGTTGAGTAGAGAGGTTTTCGATAGACCTGTTCCAAAGGTTATGGAAGAGTTCAAGAGGCTTGGACTGTTTTCTCACTATCCTCCTAGAGGGGAAGATATTGTTTCGGAACCTTTTTTGAAGTGTGTTTTTGAGATTGCCGCTAAAATCAGAAATCTTCTTGATGGGACTGTGCTACAGTCTGCCGAGGAGATTGATTTTTTGGTTTCCACATCTGTTGATATGGGGCGTTTTACTCATAGAGTTCGTTTGGCTGATCCTCTTTTGGATGAAGAAGGTAATCCTCTTCCCGGTAGTTCCCTGAGGGGGCTTATGCAGCTTCTTTTCGGTATAGATGTCCGTCCTCTTGAAGAGGTGCTGAATGATCAAGTTTCCGCGCGAAAAGTTTATAGGTTTATTGTTGAAACTTATCCGAACTTTGCGAATACAATGCCACATGGTTTGTGTGCTGAAGTTGATGATTTTAAGATTTTCACGGCTAATAAAGAGAAGCTTTTGGAAAAAGGTATTGTTTTTGATGACAATGAAGTTTTGAAGCTTAGGGATCTTGTTAATGGTGAGGCCGTAAATCTTGTTGAATATTTTGATTTACTCAAGAAGCTTATTAAAAGTTCGGCCGAAATTGCAGGGGATGGGCATAAAATTGTTTTTAATTCGGATGCCGTTTCGAGCTGTGATGAGCTTACCAAAATGGTTATTTTTGGGCTTATGGATGAGTGTGGTGAATTGGAGTTTGAGTGTCCTTTGCAGGGTTATAAAAGTGCCAAACCTATTGAAGGGGTTCGTCGTAGAGCCGATTATAAGATGCAAAGTGGTTTTAATAATGCTGCTGTAAAGGTTGTGTCGTTGCGCAAGCCCGCCAATTATGATGGTTCAATGGAAGAGCTTCCTTTCAGTTCTTTGCTTTGGGCTCTTGCGGAAAGTAATTTTGGGATTGATATGTCCACTGTTGATGAGGCGAGAAGTCACCCGGCAGGTGAGGCTGTTATCAGATTTTATTCTCGCGAGTGGGCTGATATGGAGGAGCGTGTTTTCAGCAAACTGGCTTATGTTGTTCCTGAAGATTTTACTGATGATTGCGAGTTGAGCGATCAAGATATTCGCAAGTTTTGTGATTTATTGAATGGTCGTGATAAAGATATTTTGGGGAGTTATGATTTTTTGAGAAAAATTCTTGATAGTTTAGGTGAGACTGTTCTGGTTTGCGATATCTCGGCTGTTGATCTTAATACTTTGAGGTTTTTGCAGGATTATTCTGGGGATTCTGGCAAAAAGGTTAAAATTGTTATGGTTGTACCTCCTTCTATTGAGATGGTGGCTTCCGGAGGTGAAGTCGATTTATTTGAAAATAGACTTGAGGAGTTGGCTCTTGGGGATGAGATTGATTTTGATGGGTTGAAGAGTTGGGCTTGTGAAGTGGGGAAGCTTTCGGATTATAGGGCTTCTGCGGATCTTTTGGGTATTGCGGTTGAAAGATTGTTTGATGATGTTGGGTGTTTTGCAGATTGGGTTTTTGATATTTCATCGAGTCGTTTTGATGGGGATGTGTTTGAGGTTGATGATAAAGGCCGCATGTTAATGTCTCTTTTTTCCGGAATTATCGAACAAGCTCATAGGGCTTTGGGTGGCAAGGACCATGAAGCGAGTATTTTTTCCGGCGATGTTATACAGTCGGCTTTTTCTTATTTGAAGCAAGCGACAGATCCATATGATGGGGTGCCTGAAGGAGATGAATTGGCTCAGTTCTTGAAGAATTATGCTTGCGATATGCTGATGATTTCTTCTCTTTATTTTCAGGTTAAAGAAAGGGGTTATGAATCTGCGGAAGAGATGGTCGCTGCGATGAAGGAGCCTACTCAATCTGTTGCAAGGATTTTCGGGTCTGAGGTGCGGGGTTGTGAGCTTATTGAGAAATCTCCTGCGGTTTTGTATCTGGATGCTTTGGTTTGTTGGGAGCTCAGAGAATATGAGAAGGTTATCGCTATAGCCAAGGAAGTTGTTGATGATGGCAGTTTTGAAAGGCCTTATTTTGAGTGGTGGAAGAGCAAATTATCGTTTGAATCCGTGGAAATGGGAAGTGCTTCTGTTCCCGATTTCTCTCGAGTTAATGTTTCCGAAAAAGATAGAGGGATTGAGGCCAGATTGTCTTATTTGGCGGCTGTTTCCGCTGCGAAACTTGCTTTGAAGCCCGGGAATGATAGGTTTCGTGATGATTTCGATAATTATTCTTCTCTTTTCCAGAAATTTGTTGATAAAGGGGAGCAGATGATTCCTTCTTGGAATCTTACTCATTTTTATTTCGTTTGGGCTGAGTTTTTACTCCATTCAGGGGATTTCTTTGGATGCAGGGAATATTGTAGGAAAGTCAGGGCGGTTATGAATACGGATGCTTCTTATTATGAGACTATGAGTAAGCGGATTGAGCATTTTTATTCGGAGGTTAATTTGGGAGAAGGGATGAAGTATTTTTCTGCTATGAAGGAAAGTGATGATTTAAGTAATCTTGAGAAGGTGAAGCAGAAGTTTTTGTTTGCGGCTTTGACGGAAAAGGTTATTGCGGAAGAAGAGACAGATGAAATTACCTATAAATCTGAGTTTAAGATGACCTATGTGCAGGCACTTTCTTTTTTACTTGCTCTTGAAGATTTTGGAGAGGGGAGGGAGGAGTTTGATATGGGGTCTGTTTCTGTGGATTTCAGGGGTAAAAGTTATTGTTATTCTGATGTTGTTCCCGATGGGATTGATCTTTCTCTGATGGTTTTATCTGCAAATCAAAAATCTATCGATGTGGCTTGGGATATGTTTGTTTCCAAACCTAATCAGATTGTTGATTATGCGAAGACAATGAGCGGATTTTTTGCAGGATTTTCAAAAGGTTTTAAGGATGCTGATTTGCAATCTGTTCTTCTGGAATGTTCTAAGCAATGGGCTGATTTTACTTCTCAAGCTGAAAACCCGAAAGAAACCACATGATTGTATCTTGGATCCTTGGGATTTGTTTTTTAGTTCCCGTAAGCTGCGCCTGTGTAGATGATATCGTTTGCACCTCCGTAAGCTGCACCTGTGTAGATGATGCTGTTTGCTCCGGCTACATTGTCGGTTACGATGATAACTTCTTCACCCGTGTTGGCTTTGTAGCCCGGAATGAAGATTTTATTCTCCATGTCCTTGGATTCGTTTAATATCTGAAGCTTCTTGATGAAGTTGTCAGATAAGTTGTTGTCCAGTGCTGGATTTTGCCACATGAGGCTCATTGTTAGACTTACTATGAGTGCTCCGGCAAGTAGTCCGAGAACGAACATTAGTAGCCCGTTTTTTTTGTTTTGATCAGTCATCTTTTGTTTTGTTAAGATGTTTTATCTTAAAATAATAACATTTTCAGGGGTTGATGTCAAGTGCTTGAGGGCTCTTTTGTGGCTTTTCTGTGACATTTTGGGGGTAGTGAAAAAGGTTGTTCTGGAGCTGAAACTAGCCTTGCCTATGTTCGAGTGACAATTTGTTTTGTTGAAATTCTTATTTATATCTTGGCTTACGCCTTGGTTTGAGGAAAAATCCAACGTTTTTAAGGCTCGCAAGTAGGATTTTATCCTCTTGCGAGTGCTGGTAGCAGGGGTCGGGATTGAACCGACGACCTCAGGCTTATGAGTCCTGCGCTCTAACCAACTGAGCTACCCTGCCGTGTTGTGTTAGCTAATAGCTTATGGCTAATAGCTTGTGGTGTAGGTGTTTTGCCTTTGGCAAA